>CP136052.1:755000-1087500 GCA_032620915.1 Oscillospiraceae bacterium NTUH-002-81 | reverse complement strand
GGCAGCTCTGCCGTCAGAAGTGCCACCGCCAGTGCAATGCAGCCGCAGGTGCACAGCTGGATCATGTTCAGCAGGAAGGTATCTGCGCCCTTGGCGAACTTCGCGCTCACCACCACATGGAAGGAATAGAACAGCGCTGCCACGCCCACCAGCAGGTCGCCCTGGTTGATACCGCCGAAGCTGCTGTCCAGCAAAATGACACCGAGACCGATCAGGCACAGGGCGGTTCCGGCAAAATCCTGAAGCCGCGGGAATTTCCGCCGGATCAGAATATACACAAAGGGCACAAATATAATGTAGGCCCCCACGATAAAGGAGGCACGGGAGGTAGCGGTGAACCGCACGCCCTGGGCAAAGAAAAAGTAAATCCCGTACATGATACAGCCCATGACGATCCCGTGCTTCCAGTCTGCCCGGGTTGCCGTCTTCCATTTTGGAAAACCGAGGATTGCCAGAAGCAGCCCCGCTGTCCCAAGCCGGAATACCAGCAGCCACTGGAGAGAGAAGACACCCAGATTAGAAGTTACAAATGCGTGTCCAGAGCCCCAGCTGGCAGCTGCTAGAAACAGTGCGGCAAGCCCGGAAAAATATTTTTTATCTCTTTTCATAAATCCCCTCCGTAAGTTCGATTAACTTAAGAGGCTCTGTCCCTTCTGTGCCAGATATTCCTCTGTCACCGGATCGATCACGTCTGCCTCGGTGGTCAGGAAGGTGGCTGCTACGGATGCCGCGCTCTGCAGAGCGGAACGGGTCACCTTTAACGGATCCACGATGCCGTTCTCGATCATGGGCATGTACTCGCCGGTCGCTGCATTGAAGCCAACGCCCTGGGGTTCTTCCTTGATCTTACCAACGACAACATCCCCATCGAAGCCTGCATTCTCCGCAATCTGGAATGCAGGTGCCTCCAGGGCACGCAGGATGATCTCTGCGCCGGTCTTCTGATCACCTTCCAGTGTCTGTGTGTAAGCCTTCACTGCCGGGATCACATCGCACAGAGCCGTACCGCCGCCTGCAACAATGCCTTCCTCCACAGCCGCACGGGTTGCGTTCAGCGCATCCTCGATTCGAAGCTTGTTTTCCTTCATCTCGATCTCTGTCGGTGCGCCCACACGGATAACCGCAGCGCCGCCGCCCAGCTTGCCCAGACGTTCTCTCGCCTTGTCTACATCGAACTCATTCTTTGCATTTTTCAGCATGGTATGCAGCATATCCAGACGTTCATTGATGGCTGCCTTGTCTCCGGCACCGCCCACGATCAGCGTGCGGTCTTTGCGGATGGTCACCTTCTCTGCCTGGCCCAGCATATCCAGAGTCACTTCCTTGATATCATCGCCAAGCTCCTCCTGCACATACTTACCGCCGGTCAGCAGCGCAAAGTCATCCATCATGGCTTTCTTTCTGTCGCCAAAACCGGGAGCCTTGACAGCAGCCACATCAATTACGCCTTTCAGCTTGTTCACGATCAGGGCCGTCAGTGCATCGCCCTCCACATCATCTGCAACGATGAGGAATTTCCTGCCGGTCTCAAGTACCTTCTCGAGAATCGGGAAAATATCATGCATGTTGCTAATCTTCTTATCGGTAAAAAGAATGTAAGGGTTGTCCAGTACCACTTCCTGCTTTTCCTGATCTGTTACCATATAATCAGACAGGTATCCCTTGTCAAACTGGGTACCTTCTGTAATATTCAGAACGGTCTCCATTGTCTTGGATTCTTCAATGGAAATCACGCCGTCCACGCCCACCCGGTCAACCGCCTCAGCGATCATCTCACCGGTCTTCTCATCCGCGCCGGAAATGGCAGCTACCTGTGCGATGGCTTCCCGCGTTTCTACGGCATGGGCATTTTCACGCAGCTTCTCCACTGCTGTATCCACTGCGCCGAAGATTCCCTTCCGAAGCAGGATCGGATTGGCTCCTGCAGCCGCATTTTTGATTCCCTCATTGATGATCACCTGTGCGAGAAGGGTCGCCGTTGTGGTGCCGTCACCGGCCATATCATTCGTTTTGATTGCCACTTCCTTGATGAGCTTTGCACCCAGATCTTCCGCGATATCTTTCAGCTCAATATCTCTTGCAATGCTCACGCCGTCGTTGGTAACCAGCACTTTGTTGCCAAGGCGCTGCAGCACAACATTTCTCCCCCTTGGGCCCCAGTGTAATCTTCACTGCGTCCGCCAGTTTGTCCACCCCTGCCTGTAATTTCTGTCTCGCTTCTTCGCCATAATACAGATCTCTTGCCATTTTTGTCTACCTCTTCCTGTTTTTGTTATTTTCTCCTATCATACCAGACAATTACAGTTTACCCGCGCCATTCGCAAAACCGCATTTTCAATGCTCTCCGCTGCAACGCAGCTTGTTTTGCTCATCCCATGGCGCTTCCTTCGCAGATTTATGTGTCCAGATTTTCATGCAAGCATGGAATCTGTCCACAAAAATCTTCGAGTAAACTATAACGCCAAATAGGTACACGCCTTTCGACGTATACCTAATCGGCATATATCAGGAGAATATCTTAATAACCGGCCTGATTACTCTGCAGCCTCTGCCTGGGAGCAGGTTTCTGCCGCAACTGCCCCGGCTGTCTGTGCATCTTTTGCCAGCATTTCAGCTTTCTTTTCCTCTGCCTGTAACGCAAGGTTCTCATCCAGCTCACCGGTTACCCAGTCATGCTTGAGCCACTTGAACAATCCCACCGTTACAAATGCCAATATAACGAGGAAAGGTGCTGATATAATTATAGCAATTTGTTTGATCGCTGTAAACTCTGCTCCTACCAAAATAATAGACATCGGTATTACTGCAAGTAAAATACAGAAGAACAGACGAAGTGCCATTTTCGGTGTGCCTTTCTTGGTAACAGTCTCAGCAAGAGCCAGAGATGCGGAATCCATGGACGGTGCCACGAAACCAACAACCAGTACCAGGATCAGGAACGGCAGCAAAGTCTTGCCCAGAGGCAGGAGTTCCAGCAGCTGATAGATGGCCGCATCTCCGAGTCCACTGTTTACAAGAGCAACTACGTCTGCAGAACCCTGCAGATGTTCATACATTGCAAAGCTTCCATCGATACCAAAGATGATCATGCCGCCGGCAGTCATAATGAAGATTGTGTAGATTGCCACTTCGCGGATGGTTCTTCCCTTGGAAACCTTTGCAATAAAGATACCCATCATTGCCACATAGTTCAGGTAGAACGCGATAAAGTATACCGTCCATGCCTCCGGGAAACCACTCTGTGATACAGGATCGGTAAAGAGTGCCATTCTCGGCAGCTTCTCGATCATGTGTCCCACGGAGTTGACAATGGTCTTCAGTGTGAAGGTTGTCGGTCCCATGATCAGCATGTAGAGAAGGAAGAAAATACAAACAACAGATGCAATATTACTGATTACCTGCATACCTTTTTCTGTTCCCAGATATGCGGTGAAGGAATATACGATCGCAATAAATACGATAATTCCAATCTGAACGACAGGAGTTGCCTCCCATCCGAATAACACTTTCAGTCCTCCTGCGGACAGCGGAACTGCCAGACCAAGAGAGGAGCTGAGTGCTCCAAGGATACCAAACATTACGAGGAAGTCGATGACTTTACCAAGAGCTGTTTTGGTCTTCGGTTTGATCTTCTCACCCATCATTGCGCAGCAAACTGCACTTGTCTGGAAAGAAGGAAGTTTTCTTACATATACACCGTAAGCGATCGCCACACCCATGATCGTGTACATGGACTGGTTGACAATGCCCCAGTGGAAGAACTGGTAACCAAGAGAGGATTCCATTGCCTCCAGGCTCTCCGGAACGATACCGATACCGGGAGACTGATAATAATATGCCCATTCGGTAAAGGACCAATACAGCGCTGCACTTGCCAGGGATGCCAGCAACATCATAGCAAAATAGCTGAAATTGGAATACTGCGGTTTACAGTTTCCCAGCCGCACATTGCCATATTTTCCAAAGCCAAGCACCAGTGCGCATACAAATACCACGACTGAAACCACTTCGAATGCCGGCCCAAGACCGGAAATCATCATGTTAAAGAAAGAGCTGATCCCATTCAGGGTGGATGTAGGGTTCAATACCATAAAAATAATGAACACTGCAAGCACGGCCACGCTGGCTATAATCAAACCTACCTCCACGTCAGAATGGTCTTTTTTCTTTTTGTTTTCTTCCATCCTAATTCTTGCCCCCTTATTCAGTTTTTGTCTTCTCAGGAAACTTCCAGAAGCCTCCTCATCAGATCTGTAATCGGACGACTGACCCTCTTCTCCTTGTCATACCCCACATAGACACTTTCACAGCGGAGGATCAGATCGTCCTCACCTTCCCGATAAATTTCAAATGTAATCGTGATACTTCTGTTGCCGACCTTTATGTCACTGATGCCGACTTCCAGAAGGTCTCCTTCATATGCACTTGAAACAAATTCATACGTTGATTTCTTATGGCATACCTCTGAACCGTACTGCTCTGCAAGCACCCGGTACGGGTATCCCTTTGACCGGAAAAATTCTTCGAAAGCCAAATCTGTGTACACCACATAATTCCCATTGTAAACAATTCCCTGTTGATCCACTTCCCCATAACGGACACGTACAGGGCAGAAGAAAATACACTCACTTCTCATAATTACTATTTTCTCCGTTTCTCTCTGTTTGCTCTGATCTTCTTCAGTCTTCGAAGCGCTGGTCCGGAATTCAAAGAACGTTTTCTTACCCGGTGTTTCAGTGCACCGACGGCACATACATCCACGCAGTATCCGCAGTTAATGCAGATCTTATACGCATCACGCATGGCCATCGGATACCCGTCTTCTCCGATTCCGATGACTCTCATCGGGCAGATTTCCGAACAGTTATTGCACTTGACACACTTTTCTATATCAGCAGAAATTAATTGCACTATTACAAGTCCTTTCAAACAGCCTGGTGCACAGCGCCGCTTCCGATCAGGCTGTCAATCTCGCTCTGGCTGTAGCCGAGCCCACCAAGAATTTCCAGAGTATGAGCACCCGGATGTCCTGCTGCAGGCGCATTCGGATCCACCGGTGTTTTGCTGAACAGAATCGGTGTATTGGTAACTGTATATTCACCCACGCCCGGCTGATCAACCTGCAAGATCACCTTCAGATCCCTGGTCTGCGGATTGCTGTCAAACTCAGCCAGCGACTGTACTGCAGCTGCCGGCACACCAACGCCACGCAGTCTCTTTTCCAGTTCATACCGTTCCATCGCAGCTGTTGTTTTCTCCAGTTCCTCAATCAGCTCTTCTCTGTGTGCGACACGAAGCACATTGTCCGCAAATCTCTGGTCTACCAGAAGATCGCTTCTTCCAAGCGCAAGGCAGAGTGCTTCCCATTCCGGCTCTCTTGTGATCGCAAGAACCACGTTTCCATCCAGTGCCTTAAACTCGCCGTAAGGTGCATACCATGCATGGTGATTGCCGGTTCTCGGTGTGAATTCTCCTGTAACGGAATGCTCCAGTACCGGTGCTTCACACATATAGAATGCACAGTCAAGCATGGCAATATCCACACGGAGACCTTTTCCTGTTTTCTGTTTGTACAGAAGGGCCATGGAAAGTCCCCTGAAAAGCTGCAGTCCTGCCCATGTATCGCACATGGAAAATCCAGGTTTGATCGGTGCATCTGCTGCCTGCCCGGACTGTGCCACCAGTCCGCTTCGCGCTGCCGCGATGATATCCATACAGGGCAGGTGTGACAAAGGACCATAGGTTCCGAAACCGGAAATGGACCCGTAGATCAGTCCCGGATTCACTTTGATCATCTCGTCATAACCGATGCCCAGCTTTTCAAGCGTCCCTGCCTTGAAGTTTTCTACTACAACGTCAACTTTCGATACAAGATCCAGGACAACTTTTTTGCCTTCTTCTGAACGCATATCGATGGCGATACCCTTTTTACCTCTGTTATACTGGCAGAAATACAAACTGATATCATTTACATAAGGACCATACTCGCGCGAGATATCTCCTGCGCCCGGCCGCTCTACTTTAATCACTTCCGCGCCCATGTCCGCAAGCATCATGCCACAGAACGGCGCAGATAATACCTGGGAAAAATCAAGAACTTTAATTCCCTCAAGAGGTCTTTTTCTTCATATCCTGCTCTCCTTCTTTAAATGATGCCTTTATCTCTGAGTGTCCGAAGCTCGGCATCGTCCATTGCCAGAGCCTTGTAAATCTGTTCATTATGTTCACCGACAGCAGGTGCCTTCACCAGAGGTTCTTCCTCAACGCCACAGAATTTCACCGGTTTTCCGGGCATCTCCAGCTGTCCAAGAGCATCGTCTTCCAGGGAAACTACCATGTTTCTCACCAGCAGCTGCGGTTCCTGCAGCGCCTCTTTGGTGGTACTGCACATGGTTCCCGGAATCAGTGCTTCATCACAGATAGCTGCAATCTCCTGCATCGTATATTTGGAAAACAGATCTTCTAATTTATCTCTGAGGTCACCAAAGTAATGGTATCCTCTGACCAGATTAGAACAATATTTTTCTTCCACATCCCATTCCGGCACGTTAAATGCTTTACAGAACTTTGTCCACTGTGCATCGGAAGAGATTCCCATAGCCACATATCCATTGCTGCACTTTAAGATGTCATATGGATTGATCAGCGGATGAGCATTTCCGGTTCTCATCGGATCCTCATGCTCTGCTCCGTAGGTAATTACCTTATCTTCGGAAACAGCAATCGCAGATCCGCATAAGGTCGTCTCTACAATCTGCCCTTCCCCTGTTTTTTTGGCATAAAAAATCGCTATGCAAACAGCAGACGCAAGGAAGCTGGCCGCATAACGTTCAGACATAGAAAATCCAATTCTTGTAGGCGGATTTTCGGGAAATCCTGTAAAATGCATTACAGCGCTCTTCGCCTGAGCAATTAAATCGTTCTGTGGTGTACTGGTTTCTTTTCCGACAGAACCATACGCAGAAGTTCGTCCATAGACAAGGGATGGCTTAATTGCTGATAATTCTTCATATCCCAGGCCGAGGTCTTCCATTGTACCGGGAGGAAAGTTCTCAATAACCGCATCGGCCGTAGCCACGAGCTTTTTGAAAATTTCCTTTCCCTCCGGCTTCTCGAGATCAAGCGTAATACTCTTCTTTCCGCGATCCCGGAATGTATGGTGAGGACTGGCACCATCTTTCAATGGTGCCAGTTCTCTGAGCGGATCCCCGGTACCCGGGGCCTCCACCTTAATGACCTCTGCTCCGTAATCAGCCAGTTCCATCCCGCAGTAGCCGGAAAGTGTTGTTAAATCAAGAACTCGAATTCCTTCTAATGGCAACATACTAATCCTCCTGTTACTGTGAGAGTCAAGCTCCACGGTATTTTGTCATTTTTGCCGCTACTTATTTCTCGTAATCCCAACCTGTGTAAAGCTCGGTACCACGTTTCTTGATCATGCCGCCGATAACGTTTCTCTGAATCTCGGATGTTCCCTCCCAGATACGGTCAACTCTCTGGTCTCTCCACAGACGCTCAACCGGATTCTCTCTCATGTATCCACGTCCGCCAAGGATCTGAACGCCCTTATCAGTTACTCTGTTAACCATCTCGGAGCACCACAGCTTGATAGCCGATGCTCTTGCATGTTTCAGCTTACGATCCATATCGCCGGAGATCTCCCAGCATACTCTGTACAGTAAGCTCTTAGCTGCCATGATATCCATGGTCATATCAACCAGCATATGCTCGATTACCTGGTAATCTCTGATTACATGGCCACCCTGTACACGCTCAGCTGCCCACTCATTAGCAACCTTCAGTACACGCTCAGCTCCGCCTACGCAACGAGCTGCGATACCAAGTCTAGCCTCAACGAACCAGTCTTTGGTCATTGTGAAGCCTTCGCCGATTCCCTTCAGGATCTTGGACTCATCAACTACAACGTCCTCAAACAGGAACTCAGGATGTTTGAATGCGAAGTGATGTGTGAACTCAGGTGTACGCTTAACGCTAACGCCCGGTGCATCCTTCTCTACGAAGAATACGGTAGCCTTGTTCGGATCTCCGTCAAGGTGTGTATGTACAAGAATGAAGTCAGCGATGTTACCAACTGTAACGTACCATTTCTCACCGTTGATCTTGTAACCGCCATCGCATTTTACGGATGTGGTCTGGCACTCTGTCGGGTCAGAACCTGCATCAGCCTCTGTGATTGCATAAGCATCACGGCGTTTGCACTGACAGGAAGGAATCAGATACTCGTCGATCTGCTCCTGGGTACCGAATTTCATCGGGAAAGACGGCTGCGGAACTGCATCCCAGATAGCGCCGGTAACCATACCGAACTGCTCGGAAGCCAGTGCCTGCTCAAATAATGTGAAGCCTGCTCCACCATGCTCTTTGGTGTGGTTGGTTGCATTGAATCCCCAGGACATAACCTGCTCAGTAATTGCTTTGTGAGACTCCGGAGTCAGACCGTTGTTCTCTTCACATTCCATTTCGTAAGGGAATAATACCTGCTCGGTAAACTCTCTTGCTTTCTCTGATAATGCGCGATGCTCTTTGCTTAACTTAAAATCCATAGTAAAACGCTCCCTTTCTTTGAGATATTTTTTGTTTTTCGATCGCCTCATCTTCGACCTGTTTTCATTATACAAAAATCTGCGTAAAAAGCAAGCTTTTTTTTATGCAATATAACCATAGTTTGGCGCAGGATTTGTGCATTTTTAACAATTAGATTTCTTCTTACGTTTTTTAAATTGGCTTTTATGCCATATATGCTATTTCCCATTTTTACCGGTTGTCAAAGACGCATAAACACGCAAAAGTCAGTTTTTCATACCATGTCTTGTTTTTATGCATATGCCCGTTTCCCTGAATTTTTCTGACTTGGTATTTTTCTTTTTTTGCCATATATTGATGCTTATTTTTCCTCCTTTTCCAGAAAAAAAGTTATTGATTTTTGGCACTTTTACCATGTTTTGGGTATCTGAAATTGTATGTGAACGTAAGAAAAAAGAGACATTTCAGACCCGTATCAGCCGAATAGTCTCTTTTGTTTAAATATTATGTTCTTTTCTTCGGTATAAACTGAATATAAAGTTCCATATCCAGTCCTTCTGCGATCCGCTTCAGAATCGCTATGGAAGGGTTTCTCGTTCCCTTCTCCAGCTTACTGACATCTGCCTGGTTGATCCCTGTACGTTCTGCCAGTTCCTTCTGCGTCATATTCCGGTAAACCCGTGCCGTACTGATGGCTTCGGAAAGATCCGCCCCCGGATGCTCATAGGCAACTTCCTGGGAAATCTCGTTTCCGTTATCCTGCTCCTCATGCCCGGGCTTTTCCCGGTCATCCTGTTCCTTCTTGCCATCCCAGACACCATTTTCATTGACATACCAGCCGCCAATCCATGTATCGGACACCATCCGTCCCTGGGTGGATGGGCCCGAACGGTCAAAATACCGCCATTCCCCGTTGACCCGCGCCCATCCGGTCTTCATGCCATTGTTCCGGTCCATATAAAACCAGCCCTGTCTGGCCTGATCGTAGATCAGCCCTGTCTTCAGGTTGCCGTCTGCCCCGAAGCACCACCAGGCTCCGTGAATCAGTTCCCAGCGGGGAAGCTCGGTTCTCTCTCCTGTCATGGGATCCGTGATCACCGTACCGCAGACCTGCGTCCCATCGTTCCGGCGGAACCGCCAGTTGCCATCCGGATCCTCTCCCGATTGTCCCGCCTCCGCCGGCAATTCTCTGCGGATCTTCCGGATACCGTCGGTCGCATCCTCCAGTGATTCTCCCCACATCCGGATCTCCTTCAGCGCAGGAATCAGCCGCTTGCCATTTTTCGTTGCGGAATATTCCACCCGGGGAGGCACCTCATTATACTGCACCCGGGAAACAAGACCGTCTGCTTCCAGTTCTTTCAATGTACTTGTCAGCATCATGTTCGTGATGTCCAAAGCCTTGCGCAGTTCACTGTACCGCATGGACTTCTGTTTACACAAAACATACATGACAGGTATCTTCCACTTTCCCTCGATTGCCCGCAATGCGTTGCCAATTGGGTCGTCCTTGATCTGACAACCATCTCTTCTCTCCATATAACAAACCCTCCATCATCCAAGCTGTCTGCCTGTGTCCCCATACAACTTCCTTCTACAACAACATTTTCGATGATAGTTTGATTATAGCAAAAATCGAACACGCCGTCAAACGCGGCCTGTTTCCCATAATTCCCGCATTTTTCGACATCCGCAGCATTTTTTCCCGCATTGTATGTAAAAAAATGCAAAATACTTTACAACAAACGGTTTTTCCCGATAATATCCTGAATTGAGCGCACGCCCACCAGTTCGATGCCTTTCACTTCCTTCAGCTGCTCCATGCACACCTGGGGAACGATGCACCGGGTAAATCCCAACTTCTTCGCCTCCTGTACCCGGGCCAGCGCCATGTTCACCGCCCGGACCTCGCCGCTTAATCCCACTTCTCCGAACACTACCGTCTTCTCGTCAATGGGTCGATCCTGAAAGCTGGACACGATGGCCAGGACGATGGCCAGATCCACGGCAGGCTCGTTCATTTTCACGCCTCCTGCGATGTTGATGTAGGCATCACAGGCCGAAAGCGCCAGCCCCGCCCGTTTCTCCAGCACCGCCATCAGCAGATTCACCCGGTTAAAATCGGTGCCCGCCGCCGTTCTTCTGGGAATATTGAAAAAGGTCTGGCAGACCAGCGCCTGGATCTCCAGCAGGATCGGTCTTGTACCCTCCATGGAGCAGGCCACCACCGAGCCAGACGCGCCCTCCGGCTTGCCCGACAACATATATTCCGAAGGATTTTCCACCTCCGCCAGACCGCTGCCCTGCATTTCAAAGACGCCGATCTCATTGGTGGAGCCGAAACGGTTCTTTACCGCCCGTAAAATCCGGTAGGAGGCATGGCGGTCGCCCTCGAAATAGAGCACAGTGTCCACCATATGTTCCAGCACCCGGGGGCCTGCTACCACGCCCTCTTTCGTCACATGGCCCACAATGAACACGGCAATGCCCAGCCCCTTGGCGATGCGCAGCAGGATGCCCGTGGATTCCCGCACCTGGGATACGCTGCCCGGCGCCGAGCTCACCGTCTCCCGGAACATGGTCTGGATGGAGTCGATGATAACGATCTGGGGATTTTCCCTGCGGATCACCTGCTCCACCGTGTCCAGATTCGTTTCACATAATAAAGAAAGGCTGTCGCCGAACTTACCGATCCGGTCTGCCCGCATGCGGATCTGCTTTAACGATTCCTCACCGGAAATATAGAGGATCTTTCCTTCTTTATGAGAAAGATTGCAGCACACCTGCAAAAGCAGGGTGGATTTGCCGATGCCCGGGTCGCCGCCCACCAGTACAAGGGAGCCCGGCACGATGCCGCCGCCCAGCACCCGGTCCAGCTCCTTCATACCGGTGCTGATCCGGTCTTCCTCCCGGATCTCAATATCCTCCAGCTTCACCGGACGGGCTTTCGGGTCTGCACTGCCATAGCTGCCTCCCGGCAGTTCCGGTGCCTTCTCCTCCACAAAAGTATTCCATTCCCTGCACCCCGGGCACTGGCCCATCCATTTGGACGATTCATACCCGCAGTTCTGACAAAAATAAACACTTGCTCTGCTTTTCGCCATAATTTCTCCTTTAATTGAAAAGAAGGACGAACCCTTGTCTGATCCGCCCTTCCTCATACTTTTCATCAATTTCTATTCTTAGAAATATCTCGCCTGCTGTTTATACCCGGACAACCTTCACGTCCACCCGGGATGTGCTGGACAATTCCACGCCAACGCTGAGCTTGCCGCCCAGGTTCGTGCTCATCTTGCCTGCACTCTCACCGGCCACAAATACCTCGTATTCGGTATCTGCCTCCAGACCTAAGGTAATCTGTGCATCCTCCCAGCTCTCTACGATAAACTCCACACCGGCCTCGGTCTCCGTGAAATTCTCCACAGTCGTTCCCGGCACGGACTCATATACAAATAATCCATTTCTCTCCAGCTTGGTCATCTCGCGGAAAGTCTTGATCTTATACAAATCTCCCTCGTACTCATAATTGCCGAGCTTTGCTTTCTCCGCCAGTTCATAGTTGCCAAAGCTGATCGTGCCGTTGTTCTCTGTGCGGATAAGTTCCTTAATTACTGACATTTCGTCAATCCTCCCATTTCTGCCTATGGTTGTTTTTTTTCTTTATTATACCATAAATTCGTCAGGAATCCACAAAAATCATCAGGGCTGGACATAAAATTTCACAGCACCTTTGGCCATGCCTGCTGCCACAGTATCCCCGCCTTTGACACGCCCGGCCAGGATTTCTTCTGCCAGCGGATCCTCGATCCGGTTCTGGATGGCCCGCCGCAGCGGTCTTGCCCCGTATTTTTCATCGAAGCCCTTGTCCGCGATCTCGTTTTTCACAGAATCCCGGATGAGCAGCGTGATGTTCATCTGCTCCTGGCAGCGTTTCGTCAGCTCGGTGAGCATGAGCCCGGCGATCTTGCGCACGTTGTCCCGGTTCAGCGGATGGAATACCATGATCTCGTCGATCCGGTTCAGGAACTCCGGTTTGAACATGCGGCGCACCTCTTCCATGACGCGGCCCTTCATCTTCTCGTAGTCCTTCTTCTCATCGGACTGGGACATGAAGCCCAGATTCTTCGGCGCCATGATCTCCTGGGCGCCCACGTTGGACGTCATGATGATGACCGTATTCTTAAAGCTGACCTGCCGTCCCTGAGAGTCGGTGATATGGCCGTCATCCAGTACCTGCAGTAAGATGTTGAACACATCCGGGTGGGCTTTCTCGATCTCGTCAAACAGAATGACAGAATAGGGATTGCGGCGCACCTTCTCGGACAACTGACCGCCCTCCTCATGGCCCACGTAGCCCGGAGGAGAACCGATGAGCTTGGACACACTGTGTTTCTCCATATACTCCGACATATCAACCCGGATCATGGCCTGCTCTCTTCCAAACAGCACCTCTGCCAGTGCTTTGGACAGTTCGGTCTTGCCCACGCCGGTAGGCCCCAGGAATAAGAAGGAACCGATGGGCCGGTTGGGGTCTTTTAAGCCTACCCGGCCCCGCTTTACCGCCCGGGCCAGGGCACTGACTGCTTCCTCCTGTCCGATGACCCGCTTGTGCAGGGCACTTTCCAGACGGCGCAGCTTCTCCCCTTCCCGTTCAGACAGACGCTGGGCCGGGATCTTCGTCCACTCGGAAACCACAGCTGCGATCTCATTCTCATCCACGATCCGCTCTTTCTTCCGGCTGTCTCTGGCATACCGGCGTTCCAGCTTCTCTTTCTTCGCTTCCAGCTCCTGCTGCTCCCGGCGCAGTTCCCCGGCCTGTGCAAAGTCTTCCGCGATGATGGCCTGCTCCTTGGCTTCTCTGGCATCTTTGATCTGCTGCTCTATTTTTTTCAGGCTGTCCGGTCTGGAAAAACCGTACAGGCACACCTTGGAAGCCGCCTCGTCCATCAGGTCGATGGCCTTGTCCGGCAGGAACCGGTCATTGATATACCGGCCGGAAAGGCGCACAGCTGCCTCCACCGCACCATCCGTGATCTTCACGTGATGGTGCGCCTCATAACGGCTCCGCAGCCCCTTCAGGATCAGGATGGCCTGGGCCTCGGAGGGCTCTTCCACATTCACCGGCTGGAACCTGCGCTCCAGGGCTGCATCTTTTTCAATATATTTCCGGTATTCCTCCACCGTCGTCGCACCGATGAGCTGCAATTCTCCCCGGGCCAGAGACGGTTTTAAGATATTCGAGGCATCAATGGCACCCTCGGCACCGCCGGCGCCGATGAGGGTGTGGATCTCGTCGATAAACAGCAATACATTGCCCGCAGCAGTGACCTCGGAAATGATATTCTTGATCCGTTCCTCAAACTCACCCCGGTATTTGCTGCCCGCCACCACGCCGGACAGATCCAGGCTGACGAGCCGTTTGTCCCGCACGCTGTCCGGGATATCGCCGGATACGATCCTGGCAGCCAGTCCTTCCACGATGGCCGTCTTGCCCACGCCAGGCTCTCCGATGAGACAGGGGTTGTTCTTCGTCCGGCGGCTCAAGATCTGTACCACCCGCTGGATCTCATTCTCTCTCCCGATGACCGGGTCAAGCTTCCCGTCCCGGGCCAGTTCCGTGATATCCCTGCTGTAAGCATCCAGGGTGGGTGTGGCAGTGGCACCGCCTGCAGCGGCATCCCGCAAAAACTTGCCGCCCCGCAGATCTTCTCTGGTGACCCGCACCTCCTGCCCCATGGCCGTCAGCAGGTCAATGTACATTTTCTGGGCATCGATGCCTGCGGTATTCAGCAGTCTGGCCGCCACGCTGTCCTGTTCCTTCAGGATGGCCAGCAGCAGATGCTCCGTGCCAATCTGGGCAGAAGACAGCGCCTGTGCTTCCTGCGCCGCCCGTTCCAGCACCCGACGTGCCCGGGGCGTATATCCATCCGGGTCCATCACCGCCTGCGTCGCCTCCGGCGCGATGAGCTGGCTGATCAGCTCCCGGATCTTCTCCTCATAGACGCCGTATCCGTCCAGGATCGTTCCCGCCATGCTGTCGGTCTCCCGCAGCAGTCCCAACAGGATATGCTCCGATCCTATGTAGCTGTGATGGAGCTTTTTTTGCAACTTTTCCTGCATATTTTAATGCATTTGCAGCTTTTGATGTATATAAATCCATCTGGTCTGATCCTCCTGCTTATTCATACTCCATATAAATATCATCAATGAGCTGATGTACCTCTTCTTTGGTAATGTTGTGGCAGCGGCCTCTGGCCAGCACGATCCGCAGATCCTGCTCCAGCTCCACCAGCGCCTCCAGCTTATGTACATCCAGCGAGATGACAGCGCCCTTGCGGCGGTCAAGCTTGATGAAGCCTTCCTGCTTCAGCAGCGTATACGCCTTATTCACGGTATGCATGTTGATGCCCACCGTATCCGCCAGCTGGCGCACAGAAGGGAGGGATTCCCCCTCCTGAATCTGGGAAGTCGCGATCCCCACGATAATCTGATTCCGCAGCTGCATATACAGCGCTTCGTCACTGTTAAAGTCAATCTTAATAACCATATCATCACTTCCATCTTTTGTTATACACAGGATAGCACAAATCGCACGTACTGACAAGCCCAAACCTGTACTTCTCCTTTATTCCCCCCAGCTTCCTGCCACATCCATTGTCCACACCTGCCATAGTTCTACTGTTCTCACATTCATTCCCAATCCAAACATTGCCTTATTTGTGGTACAACCAATTTCCCATAAAATTAAGAAACGGAGACAGTCTCCCATCTCCGTTTCTCTTTCTTTATAAGAATTCATGAAAATCCGTTTTCAGAATGCCTCCCGCTTACGCAGGACACACTGCTTTCCCGTCAGACGCACGTTTTACAGATCGTCATCGTCCAGGTCGATGAACTCCAGATCAAAGTCGTCATCCGCGCCATAGACCGGCTCCGGTGCCCGGGAGCTGCGCTTGGCTGCAACGGTCTTCTCGGCGTAATCCGCAGCTCTGGACTGCTTATTCGCCTTTTCCTCTCTGGATGTCTGACGCTCTCTTGCGCGAGCTGCCTGCCGGGAACGGGACCAGCTCATCTTTTCCTCTTCTTCGTCGTCCTCGTCGTCCTCGTCATCCTCGTCGTCTTCGTCTTCATCCTCATCATCTTCATCGTCGTCATCACGGCGGCGGCCAAAGAAAAATCCGCGGCGTCTCGGTCTTACTTCTTCCTCATCGTCCTCGTCATCATCTTCGTCTTCGTCCTCGTCGTAATCGTCCTCGTCATCTTCCTCTTCGTCTTCATCCTCATCATCTTCATCGTCATCATCACGGCGGCGGCCAAAGAAAAATCCGCGGCGTCTCGGTCTTACTTCTTCCTCATCGTCCTCGTCATCATCTTCGTCTTCGTCCTCGTCGTCTTCATCCTCATCGTCTTCATCATCACGATGGCGGCCAAAGAAAAATCCGCGGCGTCTCGGTCTTACTTCTTCCTCGTCATCCTCATCCTCTTCTTCGTCGTCCTCTTCATAATCGTAATCATCCTCTTCCTCATCATCTTCATAGCTGTGGGAAGCAGTTTCCTCAAAGGATGTCACCGGAATCCGGTCGTTGTTGAACTCTTCAATATCTTCCGGGGTAATATCAATATCCTGGCTCTCTGCAGCGGTCTGCTGTACACCTGCGGCATCCATATCCGCCTGCGCTGCAGGCTGTCCATAGACAACCGTCTCTGTCTGGGCATAACCGCCACGCGCTGTCGCAGCCTCGGGCTGCTGGCCGTAAGCGGCATTTTCTGCAGGCTTCCGGGTATTTTCTGCAGCAGCCGGATTCTGCTGTCCGGATACGGTTCTGGCGAGAATGTCGTCGTCATCTTCCTCATCCTCGTCGTCTTCGTCGCGTTTTCTGCCAAACAGCTTCCGGCCGCGGCCTTTTTCTTTCTTCTCCTCCCGGCTCACAGCGATCTCGTCGTCCTCATCGTCCTCGTCGTCATCCACATCTGCGGACAGTCTGCGGGCTTTCAGTGCCATATGAATGGAAACAAACAGCAGCAGCACGCAAACAACGATAAGCACACAGATGATGGTGAAGCGCTTGGACATATCATCGGTGTATTTCTGCTTGAGCTCCTTTACCTGAGACTCCAGCAGCTTCGTGTTCTCCTCTGTGGAAAGGTACTGGTCATCCACGATCTCCAGGCCGGTGAGAATATTTCTCTGGTAAGTGCCGTCCTTGGCATAGTAGGAGTACAGCCCCTTGTCGCCGTCCTGGTTGATACCGAATACATAATAGAAGTTATGGTTTTCTCCGGTCAGGTCTTCCTCGGCGGACAGGGTCAGCTGCCATGCCTGTACCTTCTTGCCGTCGATCTCCAGTGTGGTCTCCTCGTAGCCGAAATCCATCTGGCCGGCACCGAAGGTATCCAGCATATACAGGTATTTGCCCTGCATGGTCTGCAGTTTGATGCAGTAGGAGAAGCCCTGAGCCTCTGCGTCATACACATACCAGTCAGAGGTGGTCTGGTCATCATAGCTGGTCAGATACACGAGATAAAGCTCGATATCATAAGACTTCACCACCTGGATCTGGTTGTTCCGGTAGTCTACCTCCGTGCGGTAGAAGCCGTCCGGGATCATATCATCGGTAAAGCTCTGATTGATATAAAAATGTGCCTGGTCAACGTCCAGATAGCAGGACAGGCCGTCGTCCAGCCCCTCAATGGGTGTCAGACCGTCGGGATTCTTATCGCCGTTGGTGACAGAAGTAGTCGTCTCCGCCTGTGTGCCATCTGCTCCGTCGGTACCATCTGCAGGCACCTCCTGCCCGTCACCGCCATTGGTATCCCCGGCAATATCCACATAATCTGAACGGATATAGCCGATCCGCTCCGTGCCGTTGTCGTTGTAGGATACCTTCAGCCACGTATTGCCGTCGCTGCCGGTCTCCTCTCCCAGAACGGACACCTCCATGCCCGTCTCAGACTTCTTCATCACGTTATCTGAGCTGCTGGAATCCGATGTGGACCGGATATTCACTCCTGTATCATTGATCGTTCCGCTGCTGGGATATGCCAGACTGACAAATCCCGTCTGAAGAGTCATCACGCCCGCCGTCAGCACTGCACAGGCTGCGCAGAGCACTCTCTTCCATGCTGTATTCTTTCTCACCTTGTACTCGGCTCCTTCCATTTACATTCCTTCATTTTTCTTTCTCATTTGCTTTTGTGTCTTCTTATTTCTAAGTCGTCTTTATTTCTTTCTCACTAATTGTCTATTATAGTGAGTTTTACGGGGCGCTGTCAACCAAAAGCACCGTTTTAAGAAAAATATAAGGAATATAGTTCACTCGTAGATTCATGTATCCAGACTTCATGCTCGCATGAAAGGCTGGATACAGAAATCTACGAAGGGAGCGCCAGTTTATGAGCAAAAATGAGCTGCAACGCAGCGGAGAGCATCGAAGATGCGGTTTTGCGAATGGCGCGTGTGAACTATCATAAAATATGAAAAGGGGAAGAGCCCGCGCTCTTCCCCTTTCGTATCCCGTAATGGTCTGTTTTTAAACCTCTGTTACCTTTACATTCATATATTTTGCCACCATCTGCAGAAGTGCAACGTAGTCGCCCTCTTTGATGATGATGTGATGATGCAGGCCGGAACGGATCATGCTGTCAACGATCTCGCTCGGTGCAGCCTTCTCATCTTTGAGTTTTACAACCAGCTTGGAACCAGCCTCTACCCACTCGTCATGACTTACCGGAAGGGTGGATCCCTTAGCAGCGAAGAGCTGGTAGTTGCCTGCGAAGCCCTGCATATCGCAGTAGGTTACTTTATCCATAGCCTTCATCGGCACACCGATAAATGCGCCCATATCGCCGGATGCGTTTACTGCAACCTTGTCAAGGCTCTCTGCCAGAGACGGAGCGGTGCTGCCCTCGTGGCAGATGGTTACATAGCCAGCCTTGTCGTCGAAGGCGCCGATCTCACCCAGTGCGCAAGCGCCGCCGTTTGCAGCCATGTTGAGCATCTGCTGTACTACTACGTGAGCGATATCACCCTCGGTATCGCAGATGATGCCCTGCTCGCACAGCCAGGAAGCTGTCTGGTTCATCAGTCCGCTGTATGCCGGATAGCACTCAGCTGCCACAGCATCCAGATGCATAGCGTCTACCAGGGACTTGGTAGCCATGTACATCTTGGTCATCCAGAGCAGGCACTCTTCGCTGACATTGACCTGCTTACCGGTGATGGCTTTCAGCTCTTTCTCGAATACTTCCTTTGCATCTGCATCGGGAATATTTCTTGCAGCATCCTCTACGTCGTCGATTCTTGTATGGATGATGGTGGAGCCGAATTTCTCGGAGAACTCCCACTCCTCTGTGGTCATATCCTGCGGGCCAGCTGCACGCCATGTCTGACGGGGTCCCATCAGGCAGATACGCATGGATTTTACTTTCTTTACGATCTGTGCTGCCTCTGCTGCCATTTTCACCTTTGCGATCAGGGCTGCATCGTCTGCCAGGCCGTATACATACTCAAAATGGATGCCCTCAGCCTTTAATACGCCGCCTGCCTCCTGTACACAGCCGATGGAGAAGGTCTCCGGATACGGAACTGCCCAGAACAGAACGGGAACTTTCAGCTCGTTGATGAACAGGTAAGGCATATCATCGGTAGCCCATGTCACAAACATGATCGCAACGGACTCGATGCCGGCTTCCTTGAACTGATCACACACATCCATAGCGTCTACCGGATCCCAAACGGAACGGTTTGCTACTACTACATCAATACCTGCAGCTTCCATTGCCTTTGCTGCTGAAGAAATTAACTCATCATGTCTCTGTCCGCCGCTCTCGAAGTGGCTGCACAGTCCTACAAGACCCATTTTCGGTTTTGCCATTGTCATATCCTCCTGTTTTTATACTTTTATTTTACTCATTGTCCTTCGCATCCTCATCGAACAGCTCGGTGAGAGAATTGAAGAGCATCTTGAATTTCAGATACTGTCTGTCATATACATGACGGTTGTCCGGATTCGGAACAAAGCTCTTTCTGATCTTTACCATAGAATCTACGGCAGATGTGATATCGTCGAAGATTCCGGCAGCCTTTCCGGCCAGGATCGCAGCGCCCAGGCATGCGGTATCCTGAGAGGAATAAGTCACGTTCAGTGTCTTTCCTGTGATGTCTGCTTTGATCTGATTCCATGTATCGGACTTGGAACCGCCGCCCATGGTACGGATCTCCTTCACTTCCAGTCCCATTGCCTCGATGGCTTCCAGGTTCCGGCAGATCAGGTAGCCAAGGCTCTCCATGATCGCACGGGCAAAGTGCGGTTTTTTATGCTGAAGGGTCATTCCATAGAAAACGCCCTTTGCATTCAAGTTTACATCAGGTGCCAGAGATCCCTGCAGATGCGGCAGCATGATGAGGCCGTCTGCGCCTGCGGGTGTGCGGTCTACTTCTTTGTTCAGCAGATCGTAAGCGTCAATATCCGTCAACTCCTGCATGCTGATCTCATCCTGGCAGAACACATCCCTGAACCAGCGCAGGCACATGCCGCCGGTGGTGAAGGTATGCATCATGTAGGTGTCCGGTGTTGCAAAATAGTGCACCGGCATCTGTCGGTTGGGATCGTAGGTGAGCTTCTTCGTCGGCACACAGATGGCCAGCGCAGAACCGATATTTTCAGAGAAAATACCCGGACGGATGTTTCCGACACCGATGGCTCCTGCTGCCTGATCCAGGCAGCCTGTGGTGATCACGGCATCCTTTGCAATGCCCAGTGCCTCTGCCATCTCGGGCAGTACGGTACCGATGGCTTCGCCGGATTCACGCACTTCCGGAAGATATTCTTCCTTGATTCCAATATATTCCAGCATCTCCGGCCAGTATTTCTTGGTCCGGATATCCCAGTACTCCGTAGAGGTCAGAAGGGAACCTTCTGCCACGAACTTTCCGGTCAGCAGATAAATCACATAGTCTTCCAGAAGAAGGAAATGTCTCGTCTTCTCGAAAATGTCCGGGCGGTTCTGCTTGTACCAGAGCAGCTTGGCTGCCGGCCAGTTTGCCTCGAAGCTTACCTGTCCCGTAATCTGATAGCAAAGCTCATCTCCGAATTTTGCTCTGAGTTCCTCTGCCTGCTTGCCTCCTCTGTTGTCCATCCATACGACTGCGTTGTCCAGCGGTTTGCCAGCCTCGTCCAGCAACATCAGTGTCTCTCCCTGTACGGAGAAGCCCACAACAGAGATCTCTGTCGTGTCTACGCCCTTGTCGCGCAGCTTCTGCATGCTTTCCTTGATCGTATCCATGTAAACCTCACAGGGAACCTCGACAAAATTTGCCTGAGGTGTGAGCAGGGAATACTCGATCACCGCATCCGCCTGTTTGGTAC
The DNA here is from genome assembly GCA_032620915.1 of Oscillospiraceae bacterium NTUH-002-81. Classification (NCBI taxonomy): domain Bacteria; kingdom Bacillati; phylum Bacillota; class Clostridia; order Eubacteriales; family Oscillospiraceae; species Oscillospiraceae bacterium NTUH-002-81. The sequence continues at coordinate 1,066,588 of CP136052.1, read as the reverse complement.
CGGAATGGTCATAAACAGCGGCTTTCAGGGAAGTTGTCCCCAGATCAATTCCTAATATGTATTTACCCATGGTTTCCCTCCTGCTCTCCAAATGGATTAGTTGTTGTATACGCCGCGGATCACTGCGGTATCCAGAACCTTACCGCGGATCTCTTTTAAGAATTCGTTATAGTAATAGCCATCCTTTAAGTCCAGCACCTCGCTCAGCGCGAACAGCTGCAGCTCATACTCGTGCGGACGATCCTCCGGAGCCGGGCCGCCGAAACGGTTGCATACCGGATTGTCCAGTCCCAGCTGGAATGCCCAGGTATTCTTGCCCTGGATAAAGGATTTGTCATTTCTGGAAGCATCCTCAGCCAGTCCGTTTGCGGATGCCGGGATGTTTGCTGCCAGCCAGTGGAGCCAGATAAAGCCCTCGCCGATGACGTTGTCATAATCAATGAATACCAGTGCGTAGGATTTGGTTCCTTCCGGCGCACCTTCCCAGCTGATGGGGAAGGACAGCTGCGGGATGCCCTCCTGCACGTCAGAAGATTCCTTGCCGTATTTTCCGGCGATCGCGCCGTTTACAAATGCATCGGATTTTAAAATTAAGCCCATCTTTTCGTCTCCTTTGCGTATGCGATTATTTGTTGATGTAGTCAACAACCTTGTCGATCTGCTCAGCGAATGTGCCGTCGAACTTGTTCTCGAAGAATGCGCCGCCGATGGTGAATGCCCACGGGTTAGCTGCCTTTACCTCGTCAAGTCTCTGGTAGCTGTTTACGCTGCCTGCCAGAACAACCGGAGCGGGAGTCTCAGCAACAAAACGACGGTTCAGCTCTACAGCATCGCCTACATAACGATATCCAAGAAGGTCGAAACCTGCAACGCCCTTAGCCAGGCACTGTTTGCCCTGCTCGATGATCTCTTCCATGGTTCCCTTCAGAACGGAAGGTCTGCCCTCGATGGTTCCTACGAAAGGAAGGTACTTCATGCCGTTCTCTTTGCAGTAGTCGTTGATGGAATCAAAGTACAGGGTTCCCAGCAGGTAATCTACGCCACAAGCAACACCCATCTTGGCACCTTCCATGCACTCTTCCTCTGTGTATGCAACAACCTCAAGGAATGTGGTCTTGCCGCACTGCTTCATGTAGCTGTAAAGCTCTTTCATCTCGTCAAGCGGAATACCTACTTCTTTGAAGCCCCAGAAGTTTGCTTTGGAGTTCTTGCACTCCTCAAATACTTCCTTTGCATTTTTCACTGTTACATCATTATGTGTCAGCATGACAATTAATTCAGGTCTGTTTTCCATTTTTGCTCTCTCCTTCTCTTTAAAGCATGTTTGCATATTTTCGGATATTCTCATATCCCGTTGATATTACTTTACCTTTTTCTGTCATGGAAGTACATTAGCTAACTTGGCTGACACATTGCATTTCTTTGCATGAATGTTTTCTGTAAAAAAAAAAAAAGGATTCCCCGCGGCAATATCTGTCCTCTGACACTGCCTGATGGGAAATCCTTTTTCCAAAAAATCGTTACCTATTATAAATAGCTGTCGCTTATCTGATATAGCTGGTCTTGATCTTTGCCTCTTTCTCCGGTTTTGCAACGCCTGCATCTGCGCCTGCCTTGAGACATTTGAGCATAAATGCCATGTTTCTTCCAAGGGTGCGCATGATCTGTAAGCCTTCCTCGTCCTTCTCTACCTCTGCTGCCTCATGGCCGTGTACCATGTTGCAATAGTTGGCAGAAACGATGGGCATCTCAGACATCAGGAAGTACTTGTTCATGACTTCAAGTGTTGCTGTCGTTCCTCCTCTTCTTGCAGAAGCAACACAGGCTGCGGGTTTGAAGCGGAAATTGCCGCCTGCCATAAAGATTCTGTCCATGAGAGAGATCAGGGCGCCGTTGGGAGATGCAAAGTAAACCGGAGAGCCGACGATGAGGCCGTCCGCAGTCTCCATCTTGTCCAGCACCTCATTGACCGGATCGTTGTTAAATACGCAGCGTCCGTTGTTCTTGGAACATCCGCCGCAGCCAATACATCCGCCGATGGGCTTCTTTCCAATATGAAGGATCTCAGACTCCACGCCTTCTTTTTCCAGTGTGTCAGCCACTTCCTTCAGTGCTCTCCATGTACATCCCTTTTCATTCGGGCTTCCGTTAATCAGCAATACTTTCATCTTTTCTTACTCCTTCCTATATTATGATAGGACGAACTTTCCTATCATATAAAAACCGGGATCGAATCAGACCCTGCCGGATCAGTCGGTTCTCGGTGCGCAGCTCCATGTGATGACTGCCGGCTCTGTGCCGATGTTGGTCAGCTCATGAGGCTCTCCCTCATATACGAGAATGATATCCTGCTCATGCAGCTCATAGTATTCATCGGTTGCCGTGTTGTGCATGAGCACGGTGCCGCGGCTGACGAAAAATACTTCATGGCCGTTGGGATGTCCCGGGTCAATGCCGCCGGTCTGTCCCGGCTGCAGGGTAGAGGAACCAAAGGTAATCTTCGGTGTCACCACATATTCTCTGCATACCTCAGGGCCGTCCAGGAACACTCTGCTGTCCAGTTTTCTGATTACTTTCATAAATGAACCCTCCTTTTATCATAGCATATTATATCCATTTTTGCACACGGCACAGATCGCCGCTGTGCCGCCAATCATTTCGGCTCATGGCAGGATATCTTCCCATACAGCGTCTGTCCGTGCGCATTTTCATCTTAATTAACCGAAAAAGTCTGCCTTGTGATATACCATCGGCTCCTTGCCGCTGTTCTCGCCGTCCAGCACCTCTGCCGCAAACAGTACGTGATCACCCAGCTGGTAAACCTTGTTCACTTCGCAGATCATGTATGCAGCGGAATCCTTCACGATCGGGCAGTCCTTCTCGTCATAGATGCACGCTACCAGCTCTGTCTTCTCTGCATTTCTTCCAGATACAAAACCGCAGGCCTTGGCAACCTCCTCCTGGCCCTTTGCCAGAACGGAAATGGTGAAATGTGCATTGTTCTGCAGCATCTCTGCTGTATAGTGTCCGGCGCTGACAGCCACCAGGATCTGGTTCGGTCTGGAGGAAATCTGTGTCAGCCATGCAGCTGTCATCAGGTTCTTCTTCTCACCGTTTTTCGCTCCGATCACATAAACCCCCTGTGTGATCGCATTCATATAATCTTTTCCCATGGTCTTCTCCTCTCCGCAGTGGACACACTGCTTCCAATCTTCCCCTCATTTTACTATAGTCTGTTGTGTTTTTCTATGATATACTTTGTCTGTAATATTACATATATTGATCTTAGTTTTCCTATCTTGCTCATCCCGTCAAAGAAGGTGCCCACGCCTGTGAGCACCTTCAGGAAGGAAATGAATAACTATGAAATCTCTTATGTGAAACTTCTATAGGATGTCTGACTTATTTCAGGCCTGCGATCTTGAGACCCTCTTCTACTCTTGCGGTCTCCTCAGCGGTAGCCGGAAGAACAGGCATTCTCGGATCGCCAGCAGGCATGCCGAGCAGCTCAACAGCCTTCTTCAGAAGTGCCGGGAACTTGTTCTCGTCGCCGATGGTAGCTGTCAGAGGAGCCAGGTTCCAGTAGATCTTCTGTGCTTCTTTGATCTTGCCCTCGTTTACAAGGTTCATCATCTCGATTACCTGCTTCGGTGCAACGTTAGCGGTTGCAAGGATGATTGCCTGGAATCCTACGCAGAATGCAGGAAGTGTCAGGTCGTCGCAGCCTGTGAACAGGGTGATGTCATCTGCGCTGTATTTTCTTAAGATGCTTGCTGCAAGCGGAAGGCTTCCGGATGTCTCCTTCATACCAACTACCTCAGGGATAGCGATCAGGCGCTCAAACAGCTCTAAGTCAATGTTGATGCCTGTTGCAGCCGGATGATTGTAAAGAACCATCGGGATACCAACCTTTGCCAGCTCTGTAAAGTGAGCAACCATACCATCGTTGTCTGTGTTGCCGATCGGGGAAAGAACCAGTGCTGCATCTGCGCCTGCATCCTTTGCATCCTGAACGAGCTCCTTGGTAGCTGCTGTTGTCTGTGCGCCGGCACCAGCAATGATCTTGCCGTCGCCGATGACTTCCTTACAAGCCTTGATACCAGCGATACGCTCTTCTCTTGTCAGGAATGCATGCTCTCCTGAAGAACCACTGAATGCAACACCTGCGCAGCCAACGCTCATGTAGTATTTTACGTTAGCCTTTAAGCCTTCCAGATCCATGCTGCCGTCAGCCTTGAAAGGTGTGATCAGTGCAGGATATACTCCCTTAAATACGATTGATTTCTTCATTTCTTTCTACCTCCATTGTTGTTTTTGATATTTGAATTTTAATGACTCACTTGTTTAAAATACGGAAACGCTTCTTTTTATAAAAGGTTGATGACATATTCCAGGTTTTCCCGGAAAGTGCCGTTTTTCACAAAGTTCTTGGCGAACAGTGCGCTTCCCATGGTAAATGTCCAGGGGTTCATCTTCTTGACCTTCTCGATTCTCTCTTCCGATCCGATGCTTCCTGCCAGACAGACCGGATGCTTCGCTCCCTTTACAAAGTCGGCGCAGAACTCGTCCACGTTCTCCCCTGTGTAGCGGTAGCCCAGAAGATCGGTGCCGTAAATGCCCTTGTCCGCAAATGCTGCTTCCTGGGCAAGCATCTCTTCTACCGTTCCCTCCAGAATACTCGGTGTCTGGGATACCTTTCCAACAAACGGGCAATACTTCAGATCCGTTTTCTTTACATATTCATATACACTGTCGAAATACAGGGTGCCCAGCAGATAATCAAATCCGCATTCCACGCCAAGTCTTGCACCTCTCATGCATTCCTCTTCTGTGTAACTTACTACCTCAAGAAATGTAGTCTTCCCATTGGCCTTCATCACGTCCACCAGCTGCTTCATCGCGGCAGGTTCCAGTCCATGATCCTTGAAGCCCCAATACTTCACCGGAAGGTCTCTACAGCTTGTAAATACTTCCAGTGCGTTCGGCACTGTCACATCGTTGTGTGTCAGCATGACGATCAGCTCAGACATTCCTCAACACCTCTCCCTTCTCCCCCGTCAGACTTGATTAAGTCTGCATTTATTGTTTAACTGTATACTATCACCAAGATGGCCATCCGTCGATGAAGTACTTTGTGTTTACCTTCACATATCTTGCTTCCGCCATTTGCATTCTATCTGTCTTCCCTTGTTTTCCTGTATTTATTGTGAAATCTATACCCCATATTTTGTTTTTTTCACACTTTTACTTGACATTTCATGCGCTTCATATTATCGTAAATAATATACAGGTCGAAGCATTACATATATTGCTTACTTATTGCTCATCTTGTTATTGAGGAGGGATATTCATGGCAGCGATATTCTGGTCACACGCCAACAGCTATGTAGGTGACTATTCCATCGTCAGAAGAACACCACATAAAGAATTTACCGAAGGGTATCATTATCACGACTTTTATGAAGCACAGTTCTATTTTAATAACGACCCGGAAACAAAGGACGAGCCTCTGGGCACCATCATGCTGGGAGACGAGATGTACAAGCCCAAGAACGGGGATGTCTTCCTGATCAACATGTTCGACTCGCATTATATTCAGATGGACAACAAAAAACATTATGACCGTTACTGCGTTTCCATCTCCCCGACGCTGATGCTGTTCATCTGCTCGGAGCATTCCAATCTGTTCAATATTTATAATAAGAGCAATCGGAACTATCCGCTGATGCACATGACCGAGCACCAGCAGCAGCTATTCCTGCAGATGTACCATGATTTCGAGGTGCGTTTAAAGGATATGGAGCACGGCAAGCGCTTCCTGGAGCAGTCTCTGCTGTTCGGCATCATCGCTCAGCTGTATGACATCTATTATACGGAGACGCAGATCGCGCCCACCGATTCTCTGCACATGTCCACGCTGACAACGCTTGTCCGCTACATCGACGAGCACATTGCCGAGGATCTGTCGCTGAAACAGCTGTCCGAGGTGACCAATTTCAGCACGTACCATCTGTGCCGGATCTTCAAGAAAAATACCGGTACGACGCTGAACAAATATATCGTTTCCAAGCGGATTGAGAATGCCAAGCTGCTGCTGGCCGGGGATGCTTCCATCCAGACCATCAGCAAGGAAGTCGGTTTCAACAACTACAACCATTTCTACCGCTGCTTCCGCCAGATCGTCGGTATCAACCCAGCAGACTACCGGGAGATTCTGCTGACCCAGGGCGACGAAGCGCTCATCCAGCTCCAGGCCACCGGCGTCATCAAGCGGCCTGCGGATACCGATGTCCTCAATGAGGAGGATGAAGATTTCGGAGACGAGAATTTGGATGATGAGCCCTAAAATGACAACTAAGAGAGCCCTTTGCAGAATGTTTATATTTCTGTAAAAGGCTCTTTTCTTGCGGTCAATTTTCAAGCCATGAAAGACATTCTTTCCAAGTTTTTCAAACTATCGCAGCAATTCTCATGGTTCCATATAAGCATATATCAATAAAGCGCCCATCCCGCGACATAATCATCTGACCAGCCACAGAACAGGCGCTTTTCTTATTTTTTATAACTCTGTTTTTTTACTTGACGGACTCGTAGGTGTAAAGATGTTCCTCATCCTTATGGTTCCGTTCTTCCACTACCTGATTCCAGTCTTCCTTCGCAATGTCGTGGATGGTCACGGTAATGCTGTCCGCAGGCACTTTCGCCAGGGGTGCTACCCGCTCCATCACTTCTTTTGCAATGGCTTTCTTCACCTCCGGGGTGCGTCCCGGAAGCATCTCTACGGTAATATGGGGCATATTTTACCCTCCCTTTCTGAAAACGTTTTCATGCAGTTGAAGCTTCTTCAACGCATCCTGATATATTTTTATTTCTTCTCTTTCAGCCAGTTCTGCATTGCTGCGCCTCTTTCCGGCGGCAGGCAGTTGTCTGCGTATGTACGCATGAAGCCTTTCTTGATGCGGGGTTCCGGCAGTACCAGATGTTTTCTTCTCTCTTCCAGCACTTCCTCCGGCACTTTCAGCTCCAGCTTCCGGTTGTCGATGTCGATCTCGATCAGGTCTCCCTCTTCGATGAGTGCGATGGGTCCGCCCACAGCAGCCTCCGGGGATACATGTCCGACGATAGGGCCATGGCAGAATCCGGAGAAACGGCCGTCTGTGATCAGTGCCACGCTGTCGTCCAGGCCTAAATTTACAATACCCTCGGTAGCTTCCATAACCTCAACCATACCAGGTGCGCCTACCGGTCCCACATAGCGGACAACGACTACGTCGCCCGGTTTTACTTCCTCGCGGATAATAGCCTGATGAGCCTCTCTGTCGCTCTGGTATACCTTTGCCTTACCGATGAAGTGATGCATCTGCGGCAGAACCGTCGAAGAACGGATCACGGCGCCCACCGGAGACAGATTTCCTTTCAGGATCGCCAGACCGCCGTCCGGAGAGATGGGGTTCTTCTGGCTTCTGATGATATCATTGGACTTGGAAGGTGCTTTTTCCAGAATCTCCGCCAGTGTCTGGCCGGATACGTTCAGGCACTCGGTGTGGATCTGATGCTCCATCTGCTTGAAGATGGCAGGCACGCCGCCCAGATAATGCAGCGTATCCACAGTATATTTGCCGCTGGGCTTGATATTGACGATACAGGGTGTGATTCGGTTGAACCGTTCAAAATCATCCAGGGACAGTTCGATACCCAGCTCGTTGGCAAGGGCGATCAGATGCATGGGAGCGTTGGTGCTTCCGCCGATGGCCAGATCCATGCAGACTGCATTTTCCAGTGCCTCTTTGGTGATGATATCGGAGGGCTTCAGATCCTCAAATACCATCTGTACGATTCTGCGTCCCATAGCACGACAGCTCAGGATCTTATCGGTGTAAACAGCCGGGATCGTCGCTGCGCCGGGGAAGGTCATGCCCAGTGCCTCTGTCAGGATCTGCATGGTGTTGGCCGTTCCCATATTCGGGCAGGCACCCATGGTGGGACATGCGCTTGTCTCTGCTGCCAGCACCTCTTCCGGTGTTGCCTCTCCCTTGGAAGCCTTGCCGTAGCAGAACTCGGTCACATCACAGAGCATGAACTGCTGAGAATTCAGGCATCCTGCCAGCATGGGGCCGCCGGTACAGCAGATGGTGGGAATGTTCAGTCTGGCAGCTGCCAGCAAAGTTCCCGGAACGATGTTATCACAGCCGGACAACAGAACCAGGCCGTCAAAATGCTGAATGCTGCTGACCACCTCGATGCCGCCTGCCACCAGATCTCTCATGGCAAGGTCCATACACATGGTCTCGCTGCCGATGGCAACCTCCGCGCACGTAGAGGGAACACCGAACTCAAAGGGAATACCGCCTGCCTGCCAGATGCCCTCCTTGATGGCATTGGCCAGCTGACGCAGGTGTGCGTGTCCCGGAGAATTCTCACTGAATGTATTGGCAATGCCGATGTGCGGACGCCGGTTCAGCTCTGTGGGATCATAGCCGCTGCCCTTGTATACCGCTCTTGCGTGGGCTGCGCTGTTACCCTCGAAATATTTCTGTGTAAACTCCATCCCAAATTACCTCCTGTAATTCTGTAATTGATTATCATATGTTGTTTTTAGCATACCTTTTTTGCTTTTGTGTGTAAATCATATTTTTTGCTCATCACCTTACATTCTTTACGTTTGCGTGTAGGATTACATTACTTGCTTTTCCTTTTTATTTTCCTTGTCACGGGCCGTCCAAAAATGCTACAGTAATCATAGAGAAATACAGGGAGGGATTGCCAATGGGTGCAAATCAGATATTGTTATGGATCATGGGGATTTCCGCGCTGATCGGCGGCATCGACCGTATCACCGGAAATCATCTGAAGCTGGGAAGTGCCTTCGATGAGGGCTTTCAGGCACTAGGCGAGCTGGCGCTGGGCATGACCGGCATGCTCTGCCTGGCACCGGTGCTGGCCGGATTTCTGGCCCCGGCACTGCGTCCTGTCTTTCATCTGTTCGGTCTGGATCCGTCTCTGGTGGGGATCCTCATCGCCAACGACATGGGCGGCTATGCCCTGGCCATGGAGCTGTGCGAGTCCGAGGCCGCCGGTCTGTATTCCGGCCTTTTCGTGGCATCCATGCTGGGCTGCACGCTGGTTTTCACCATTCCTGTGGCCTTTCATATTTTGCGCGAGGAAGATAAAGAGGTATTCTCCTTCGGATTGCTGATCGGGTTCATCACCATTCCCTTCGGAAGCCTGGTGGGCGGCCTGCTGGCCGGTTTTCCCATGGGCATGCTCCTTCGCAACTCCGTGCCGGTGCTTCTGCTGTCCCTGCTGCTGGTGATCTGCCTGAAATTTTTCTATCACCAGACCATCCGCTGCTGCCTGTTTGTGGGCAAACTGATCACCGCCCTGACGTATATCGGCCTCATTGCAGCAGCCTTTGAATATCTCACCGGCGTCACCCTGATCCCCGGCATGTCCCCCATCATGGATGCCATGGCCACCGTGTCCGCCTGCGGCATCACATTGCTTGGAACCTTCCCCTTCCTGCATCTGCTGATCGCCCTTTTAAAACGGCCCCTGGGGCAGTTGGCCCGACTGCTGTCCATCGATGAGGAAAGTGTCTCCGGTCTGGTGTTTTCTCTGGCCAACTCCGTGCCGGTGTATAAAAATATGAAAAACATGTCCAAAAAGGGGATTGTGCTCAACACCGCCTGGCTGGTGTGCGCCACCGCGGCCCTGGGCGATCATCTGGCTTTCACCGCCAGCGTGCAGCCCGATTACCTGCTGGCTGTGTCGGTAGGGAAGATTGCCGGGGGACTGCTGGGTGTGGTGTTGGCTTGCAGATTTTATAAATCATGATTGTTATACAATAAAACAACAATCCCCTGACCTCTATCATAGTCAACCAGGATAGAAATCAGGGGATCTTTTATTCTTATCTCCGCAATTTTTTATCTGTTGTCGTATCTGCTGTAGCTAAACGGTGCAACATCCAGGTATGGTTTCTCATCCGCAACTGTCTCCCTCTCATAAGCTCTCGCTGCCACCAGGGATACCGCAACGCCAACCGCTGCTGCCGCAAGCTTTCCAATCATATAAGGCATCAGCAGGCCATCGCCAATTCCCAGTACCAGTCCCAGCTGACTGCCAAACATGCCGGATACCAGAACGATCCAGGCGGTGTTCACGATGATGCCCTTCTTGGTCATATTCTTCATGAGAGAGAACACCGGAACGGAGCTTGCCAGGGAAAAAATCATACCGGACACACTGGTAACATCCAGTCCCACCTTATCCCCCAGCCGGTTCAGCGGATTCTTCAGAATCCGGGTAAACAGCTCCAGCACCGGAAACATGCCGATAAGGGTAATGGTGATCTGGCAGACCACCTGCATGGAATCCATCAACGGCTCCATACCCGGGATGATCTCCCATCCGGTCAGATATTCCATACTGCCTGCTGCGATACCGATGAGCCCCAGGCACTCAATGGCTCGTCCCAGCTTCTCCATGATGGAGATCATCTTCTCTGGAATTCTGCACATGCCATATACGATCAGCACAGACATCAAAAGCACCGGAAGACTGTTCCAAAGCACTTCTCTTACCGGAATTTGTAAAAGCAGACCGCTGACAATGCTGCCCACCGGGATACACCCCACGCCGATGAGGATTCCCCTGGAAAACCACGGCACATCCTCTTTCTCAATCAGGCCAAAGCCCAGCGGAATGGTGAACGTCAAAGTGCCGCCAAACATACCGGCTGTCACTACACCGAGCATCAGACCGATCTTCTCGTTCTGCGCCAGCGACATAGCCAGCGGATAGCCTCCCATATCACAGCTCAGCAGAATACTCAAAATGGAAGGATCCATATGAAGTCTGGTGAACAGCGGCACTGCCACCGGCTTTAACACCAGTGCAATGACCGGTGCCATGGTCATAATGCCTGCCATGGAAATCATCATGGAACCAATCAGACGGAAGCCCTGCTGGAATTTCTCCCCCAGCTTCCATTTATTGCCCCGCAGCGTATCTGTTACGCCAATTAAAATACCAACTGCAATCAATACCGTAATGATCTTATCCATATTTTTGCCCTTTCTGCAGCATCTCTTCTTCGGTACCCTTTTTGATACCTTGCTGCCTCTTTTGATCTACTTTCTTCTTGCAGATTGGATTATACTCGATTATTTGATGCTTTGTTTGCTTTTATCATTAAATATCTTGCTCTTATTTAATTTTCTGCTTTATTTTTGTTTGCGTGCCAAGTATAAAAAATTGCCGCAGCAAGAGCTGTAAACCCGCAGGCAAATTTTGCCATCAAAAATGCCGGTATATATTCTGACCCAATACTCATGATCAATCCCATCTGACTTCCAAACGTAGCTGCACAGCCCACAATCCAGGCTGCATTGAGAATTGCTCCGGTCTCATTCATGTCATTTAACATAGGAAATACCGGTGCAGCACTGGCCAGCGTAAAGATGATCCCACTGCATCCGTCTGCCCCCATGCCTACCAGATTGCCAATATGATCCAGCAGAGACTGGAAAACCCTTCGGAATATTTCCAGCACAGGAAACATTCCGATCATCGTAACGGTCATTCCGCACACAGTCTGCATCGTATCCATAATAGGCAGCATTCCCGGAATCACCACAATTCCGGTCAGATAGGTAAACGCACCGATTCCAATGCCAATGGTACCTGTCCACTCAATAATTTTCCCAAATATTTCCATGATTTTTACCAGCCGATCCTGCATACACACAAATCCCAAAACAATCAGGACGGTCAAAAATAATACCGGAATATTATTCCACAACACTTTGGATGGTGCAATTCCAAGCACTAACCCACCTGCAATGCTGCCTACCGGAATACAGCCAATGCCAATAAGCATTCCTTTGGAAAAAGACTTTCTCGCATCCCCCTGAATCAGAGAAAATCCCAGCGGAATACTAAATGTCAGTGTTCCACCAAACATGCCCGCGGTGATGCCCCCCAGCATCATCCCCACCTGGTGGTCTTCTGCCAGAGATTTTGCCATCTGGTATCCGCCCATATCATTTCCCATTAATATAGAAACAATCGACGGATCCATCTGCAGCTGCCGGAACAGCGGTAAAATCAGCGGCGCGATCCACCCTGCAATGACCGGCGCCAGCGCCATAATGCCCGCCATCGATATCATCATAGAACCGATCAGACGAAATCCTCTCTGAAACGTTTCTCCAATTTTAAAGTGATTTCCTGTCAGGGAATCTGCCATCCCCACCAGCACACCGATTGCAACAATCCAGGATATCATCCTTTATTTCCTCCTATTACTTGCTTTTTGACATTTCAAATCCTGCTCTTCCAATCCTTTTCCTATGCATATTATCGTGCCCAATCGTGAAAATGTACATTAAAAAACGCAAGGTCTGCATTGCAGATCTTGCGTTTTGATAATCGTTATTTTATTGATATTTTTTTGCTTCTCTCTGTTCCTCTTCCTGGGTTTTCTCTTCCCGGACAAACATAATGGCAAATACCGCCACCAGAAAACCGCAGCAGACAAGGGCTGCGCGCCCCCTGCCACCGGTCTGCCGTCCACACGCCGACCATGGCGCCGAAGATAAACGAAGCAATGATGCCAAAGTATTCCAGCGCCGCTTTCCTTGATTCCCGGTTGTTCTGGAACAGCATTTTGTGAATATGTTCCATCCCGCTTCGTAAATTGCCGGTACACATGGTCGTGGCATAGGCATTGCCGTTCACCTTGCGAAAGCTCTCCACCTGCATGGAGCAAACAAACGCAATGGAAGAATTGGCAATGATATCCAATTCGCCCTGCGGAATAAAAGCTGCCACAGCCACCACCAGGATCTCCGCCAGCACCACGATCTGCCGCCAGTGCATATTGATGTCCGTATTATTCTTATACCGTCCCTTGATCTGCTCTGCCACCAGCACGCCCAGCGCATAGCAGACGATCGGGATCAGATAATGCGGCACCTTCTGCCAGTTTCCCTGGGCGATGTTCAGTCCCATCAGCACCATATTGCCCGTCTCGGCAGTGGCAAATACTTTTCCCCGCGCCACATAGCTGTAGGCATCCAGGAAACCTCCTGTGATGGCCAGCAGCACGCCCAGACGGAAGGATTCCGACATCTGTTCTCTCTTATCCATTCCCCTCTTCGCCTCACAAATCCGTCTTTTGTCTCTTTATACCAGCCGGGTCTTTTTCACCATCTGGATGAATTCCCGGTTATTTCTTGTCCTTGCAAACAGATTCAGGATATTTTCCACCGCTTCATCCTGGCGCATGCCGTTTAATGCCTTGCGCATGATATCCACGGCCTCCTGCTCTTCCCGGTCAAGGAGCAGATCCTCCCGCCTCGTTCCTGATCTTGCGATATCGATGGCCGGGAATACCCGCTTCTCGGAAAGCTTCCGGTCAAGCACCAGCTCCATGTTGCCGGTTCCCTTGAACTCCTCGAACACCACATCGTCCATCTTGCTGCCGGTCTCCACAAGAGCCGTCGCCAGAATGGTCAGGCTGCCGCCCTCCCGCATATTTCTGGCCGCACCGAAGAACCGCTTGGGCATATGCAGCGCCGCAGGATCCAGACCGCCGGACAACGTTCTTCCGCTGGGCGGCACAGTCAGGTTGTAGGCCCGGGCCAGTCGGGTGATGCTGTCCAGCAGGATCACCACGTCCCGCTTGTGCTCTACCAGACGCTTAGCACGCTCGATCACCATCTCAGACACCCGTTTGTGGTGCTCCGGCAGCTCATCAAAGGTGGAATAGATGACTTCCACATTATCTCCCTGGATGGCTTCTTTGATATCCGTTACTTCCTCCGGCCGCTCATCGATGAGCAGGATCATCAGATGCATCTGCGGGCAGTTTGCCAGGATCGATTTTGCAATGTCTTTCAATAATGTCGTCTTACCTGCCTTGGGCTGGGATACGATCATGCCTCGCTGGCCCTTACCGATGGGCGCGATCAGATCGGTGATCCGCATGGCCACACTGCTCTGGTTCCGCTCCAGCCGGATGCGCTGGTTCGGGAAGATCGGCGTCATGTCCTCAAAATTTGCCCGCCGGGATGCCTCATAGGGGGGCAGGCCGTTGACAGACTTCAGATACAGCAGGGCACTGAACTTCTCTCCCTGGGTCTTGATCCTGGTGTTGCCCCGCAGGATATCGCCGGTTTTCAGATTAAACTTGCGGATCTGGGACGGCGAAACATACACGTCATTCTCACCGGGCATAAAGTTCTCACAGCGGATAAAGCCATAGCCATCCTGCATCACTTCCAGAATGCCGTCTGCGATGATGCCGCTGTCCAGATCACTCTCCCACATGGGCGGACGGGCAGATTCTTCCCGCTCCTGCTGGCTTCTCTCCTGATGATCCCCACTGCCCTCCATGTAAGGGTTCTGCCGTTCTGCCACGCGGTCCGGCTGCCGCTCATAGCTGCGCTCTGGCTGACGGTCGTAGACACGCTCAGTCCGTTCTGATGAACCATAACTGCGCTCGGTCTGGCGTTCATAATTTCGCTCTGCCGGACGATCGTAGCTGCGCTCTGATGGACGCTCGTAATTCCGTTCCGACGTTCTGTCATCACTCTGGCTGCGGTCTGGCTGATATCGGCGGGTTCGGTTCTGCACATAGCGTCCCGCCGGGCGCTCTGTCCGGTCACCGGTGCGGCCGCGCTCTGCCTGTCCACTGCGTTCCGGCTGACTGCGGTCATACTGCCGCTCGTAGCTTCGGCCTTGCGGATGTTCGTATCCCCGTTCCTGCTGCTCTGCCGGTGTCTCCTGCTCCATCGGTTCCTGGTTTGCTGCTGTGCGCTCCGGAACATCTGCCTCCGCAGACGCAGCCGGTGCCTCCTGCACCTTTTTCTCCGGCGCAGCGATCATCTCCTGTGCCGGAGCCCCCTCCTTCTCATCCAGGGCAAGCATGGCCTCGATCACCTGACTTTTCTTCATGGCAGACACGGACTTAATTCCCCGCGCCTTCGCCAGCTCCTTTAATACACTCACTGATAACGATTCATATTTTTCTCTCATACATATTCCTTTCTTTTATTCTACTAAAAGAGAAATGATCCTTTCCTTTTCCTTGCTAACGATATCTGTTCATTAATCTGGGAATCTCGTCTGAAACGACATTGAAACTAGATGTGGTTATTATACTACAGAAATTTTGGAGCGTCAACGACTGTGCATTTTAACAAAATATATGCTAAACCAAAGAATAATTGATAAGTACGGCAATGAAGTCCTCCGGAAATTGGAGGAAGATTTTCGTGAAATTAATCGGCTGTGTTATCTTTTACTTCTGCAAGCATAATCTGCTCAAGTCGGTCAATATCTGGAAATACAACTTTTTTGCCTCTGGAATGAAGCTGACGAATTTTCTTCATACAGGTTGTCACTTCTTTGTGAATAGAATGTTTAACAGGAACCGGATTATTATTTCGAGTATGTATATGGTCAAGATAATAATCTCTGATTGGAAACATATTCTGGAGAAGAAAAGCAGCTTCTTTTCCATCAAATTCACCTAAAACTATTGTTAGGCACTTTCCATATTTAGTTACCTGTTTATCGTGTATTGCTTTAAATTTTTTAACACGAGAACTTAGTGGAACCATCCATAGCAGAGAAGTTTTACTGTCACGCAGACAGTAAAAGGTAGGACGATATGTACCGCCTTCTTTATTCTGCATTAAGTTGGAATCCTGTACTTTTTCAAAATATTCCTCTTTAATATGGTAAACGTATCCTTCTTGATATATCATATTCATCACCTACAAAATAAGCCCTGCCATGCGGCAGGGCCGAAATTTTCGAGCCGGATATTTATTAGACGCTTCCGGTGAGCGAACAATATTTTCGAGCCGATCACTTATAAGCCGCCAACGGTGGGCGAACAATATTTTCGATGACAGAAATCCTGTCTCTATCATTATTATATGGTTGCAATGAAAATATGTCAACAAAAAATAATTTGCCTTATTACAGCCCCATAGGATTATACATCCAGACTTCTCACGGACTCTCTCTCGATCACATCGCCGCGCATGACAATTTTCTGAGGTGCACTGCCTTCCTCAATCTCCTCCAGAAGAATTTCCACACTTTTTCTGGAGACTTCTTCTACCATGGAATTATAGGTAGTAAGCGCCGGATACATATACTCTGCGGTATAAATATTATCGAATCCAACCACTGAAACATCCTGCGGAATGGAAAGACCGCATTCTGTCAGGGCACGATAGACACCCAACACCATCATTTCTTCACTGACAAATACCGCTGTCGGATGATCTTCTCTGGAAAAGAGTTCTTTTGCCTTGTGATAAGCATCCTCCACCTCCGTGGCATTGCTCAGCACATACGATTCATTGATCCCCACATGGTAATCCCGCAGTGCATTCACATATCCTCTATACCTTCTTCGATGCCGCTGTTTTTCCAGATTTTCGAATACACCGGCAATTTTCCGATGCCCTCGTTTTAACAGATATTCCGTCATCAGATAGGATCCATATTCCATATCAATGCTGACACAGCTAATGTCCTCCTTCAGATCACGGTTCAGCAATACAATCGGAAGATTCTCACTTCTCCGCATTTTTAAAACATGTTCTACCTGATCATTGATGGTCAGGCAAATAATGCCATCCACCAGTCTGGTTTTCAGCATTTCCAGTGATTTTCTCTCTTTTTCCGGATCATTCTGGCTGTTACAGAACATAACAGAGTATCCTGCCTCCGTAGCCCGCTGCTCAATACTTCGGGTCAGGGCCGCATAATAAAGGCTGTCCAGGGCCGGGATCATCACCGCGATCATGTTCGTCTTCTTTTCCTTCAGCCCTTTGGCGATGAGATTTGGTTTATAATGGAGCTTCTCTACTGCATCCAATACCCTTGCCTTCGTCTCTTCCTCGACATAAGTTTTTCCAGAAAGCGCTCTGGAAACTGTACTGATGGAGACACCGGCCATGGCCGCCACATCTTTGATCGTTGCCCCTGTATTTCCTTTATTCCGCATACGTTACTCCTTCTTCTTCATACCCCCCCCGAAAATTTTCCGGAGATTTTGTCACTTTACTATTAACAATACGCTCTGTGACGGGAGAAGTCAATTATTTATCATTTTTCATATTCAATCTTAACAACCAGATCGTTACGGCAACCAGAACGCCAATGACGATCAACATCCCAATGGTTCCTGCTTCCATATTTCACACCTCCGTTTGATTTGATCAGGTATTTTAGAATGCCTGAATAAATGTGTATGCTGCCAGAAGTACCATGATCGGTACTGCGATGAATTTTACCCACGTATCAAACCAGCTGCCCAGCTTGATATCGGAATCCGGATCGATCTGATTCTCTCTGATCTTCTTGACGCCGAATACCCACGCATAGGCAATTCCGCCCAATACCGTTGCCGGCATGAAGAAGAAATCGCTGGTGATCAGCTGCCATGCGGATTCCCATCCGTTGGAAAACAGACACGGAATACCAAATGCCAGGTTGATAACGCCCATAATGGCTACCACCTTTGCACGGGACATGTGGAACGCATCTGAATAAGAGGTAACAGCCGTCTCCTGGTTACTGCAGGCACTGGTAAATGCCGCAAAGAACATGCCCACAAAGAGTAATAAACCTACAATCGTACCTGCCGGCATTTTCTGGAATACAACCGGAAGAACTTTGAAGATCAGACTGGAACCTGACTGGGGATCAATGCCAAAAGCGATACAGGCCGGAATAATACACAGTCCTGCGAGCAATCCTGCGCATGTATCCATGGCACAGATGGTCAGAACAGATACCGTAATCTCACCATGCTCCTTGATATGGCTTCCATATACCAGCAGCGCACCGGGGCCCACACCGATGGAGAACAACGCCTGTCCCACGGCTGCCACCCAAAGTCCCGGATTGGCCAGCTGGCTGAAATCCGGATTCAGATAATAGTTCAGGCCGTCTACAATACCCGGTGTCGTTGCCACCGTAACAACAAAAGTGATAATAAACAGAATAAACAGGGCCGGAACCATGATATTGCTGATTTTTTCAATTCCTTTGCTAATACCTTTGACACCGGTGTAAAGAAGAATACCCAGCAGCACTACATAAAGGCCAATGCTCAATGGTTTATTCCCTCTCAGGCTGTCATAAATCTGATCCGGGGCCACCCGGTTCCAGATGGATGTGCCACAACCCACTGCAAAATAAACAATGGCTGACATGATCGCCACATAGTAAAAGTTCTGCGCCCACTGTCCGAATGCGCTGACGGAGCCCAACACATAACCGGCCGGCTTATTTTTAAACGTCAGTGCATATGTATCTACAAGACCTTTTTGTGTTCCTTTACCCATAGCAACCTCTACGATTGCCAGCGGTGCCACAAGCCCTACGACACCAACCAGATACGCGAATACAAAAGCACCGCCGCCCCACTTTGCACACAGGTAGGGAAATCTCCAACAGTTTCCCAGACCGATTGCCAATCCTGCCATAGACAGGATCATACCGAATCTGTTCTTAAAAACGTCTCTGGATTCCCCAGAATGTTCATTTGCTCCCATTTCACTGCTTCCTTCTTTCTTATCATTGTCCTGATGGTCAGGAATTCCTGCTGCATGTTTTCCGTGCAGCTTTCTTGTTTTTGCGTAAACGTTTGCGCAATCGTTTTCTTGTACATACTGTACTTCATTATCAATAATTTATCAATATTTTTTACGGATTCTATATAGGAATCAGCATTTTCTCTATTTTTTCAATTTGTTTTTGTGCATTATGAATGTATATTTCTTGCTTTTTATTACATATTTTGTCATCATATGTACTTAAATCTTTCACAGCAAAAAAATTAATGTTTTATTCTCCTATTCAAAATGCACAGGAGAAATTTTTCATCCTGTGCATCCTGTTGGAGTATCAAATTATGGCTTTCATATTATATGTATCATCATGCACCATGAGCAGCGATCAGCCCATGAATTCCGGGTATACCGGCGGAACGATTGCCCGTGCCACCATATGTGCCAGACCGATGAAGTCAAATACCGGAATGCCGGTTTCCCGTACCACGGCTCTTGCAAACGGCGGGATATCGCTGCACTCGAATACAAATGCCTTGATATCCGGGTATTTTGCCACCAGCGCTTTGGCTGCAGCCACTACCTCTCCCTCCATCTTCTCCGGGTTGATGGTTTTCTTCTTGCAGGTAACGTGTACATTGTAGAACTCTTCGGTGTTCTCCAGGCCGCCGACTGCATAGTTTACGGTTTCATCAATGCCGACTGTCTTCAGGAAATCTCCCTTCAGATGTGCACCACCGGCAGTGAGAATGCCTACGCGGTTGCCGCCCAGCATGCGGGACAGCATGGGAACCATGAGCAGCGGAGATAAGAATACCGGGATATTCACAGCCTCAGCCACGCGCTTCTGGTAGATGGCGAAGAAGCCGCATCCGGAGGTGATTGCCTTACAGCCCTTGGCCTCCAGCTCTTTTGCTGCGTCGATGAATATCTGGCAGCGGCTCTCGTCCGGGCCGATCTCGTCGCACCACCAGTCAGCCGGCAGTCCCTCCAGCACCTTGTAAAGAACCGGGAAATCATAAGACATGGCATTTCCTACGTTTCCGGGGATGAGGGGTGCCTCCATGTCCAACATGAGCACGCCTACAGAATATCCATAATACGGTCTTCCGCCTTTATATTCTTTCATTGTTATATCCTCCTGAATTTCAATTTTTATCATTTTTTCAAATGTTATATTCAAAGTTTAATATCCCAGCATGGACGGGATGGCTGTGGATACGGCCGGTACAAAGGTTACCAGCATCAGTACCACGAAGATGGCTGCGTAGAACAGAACCAGCGGTTTCATGACTGCTTCCAGTCTGCGCTTGGACACTTTCAGTCCCACGAAAAGGATGTTGCCCACCGGAGGGGTGATGCAGCCGATACACAGGTTGAAAGTGATCATAATACCGAAATGCAGAGCGGACATGCCGAAGCTCTGGCAAATCGGAAGAAAGATCGGTGTAAAGATCAGCACGGCCGGTGTGATGTCCATGAACGTTCCCACAAACAGCAGGAATATGTTGATGATGAGCAGGATGACAACCTTGCTGCTGGAGATAGACAGCAGTACGTTGGAGATGGCTGCCGGGATTCCCGCAAATGCCATTACCCATGCCATGATGTTCGAGGTTCCTACCAGGAACATGATGGTTGCGGTCATTTTGCCGCTGTCCAGGAGAATCTGTTTTAGTTCTCTTACGGTGATGGTGTGATACACGATCAGGGACAGGAACAGGCTGTACACAACGGCGATGCCGGAAGCCTCTGTTGCGGTGAAAATACCGGAGCAGATACCGCCTACAATGATCAGAATCAGCAGCAGGCTGGGGATGGCTTTCCAGATGGTAATTAACGCTTCTTTAAAGGAATATTTTGTGGTGGAGTGATATCCATGCTTGTGCATCCAGATACCTGCAACCACCATACATCCTACGCCCCAGAGAATACCAGGGATGTAACCGCCCATGAAAAGTGCTGCAACGGAGGTACCGCCGCTGGCCAGGGCGTATGTGATCAGTACGTTACTGGGAGGAATGAGCAGTCCTGTGGGCGCTGTCGCCACGTTGACCGCCGTACAGAAGTCCATATCCATGCCTTCTTTTTCCTCGATGGGGCCGATGACGGAACCCATGGCAGATGCTGCAGCTGCACCAGAACCGGAAACTGCACCAAACAGCATGTTTGCCAGAATGTTTACGTGAACAAGAGATCCGGGAAGCCAGCCGATGACAACCTTTGCGAAGTTAATCAGGCGGACGGCAATTCCGCCCTTATTCATAATGTTGCCCGCCAGTACAAAGAAAGGAATGGCCAGCAGGGTGAAAATGGAGATTCCCTGGAAAAGCTTCTGGGATGCGGTGGTGATGGCTGCCGCACTGTCAAGAAGCTGCACAATGGCGATCATGGAGGATGCTGCCAGTGCCACGGCAATGGGCATTCCTGAAACCAGAATCACAACAAGAACAATAAAAATCGTTAATCCTGCAACTGCTGTTGAACTCATGCCGCACCTCCTTTTTTTGTTATTCACGATTGCTGCAACAGAATCGATAATATTCAGTACATTATAGATAAGAATGAACACGCCGCTCACCGGGAGAATCGTATACACATTGCTCATCCGGATACCCAGTGTGGGAGAAACCTGTCCTTTACCGATATTGAACACGCTCATACCGCCTTTTACCATCAGTACATATACCAGAACCATAATGACTATTTCAGAAATGATGCATAAAATCTGCTTCGGGATTCCCTCAAGCTTATCAGAGAAAAGAGTCAGCATCATATGATCTCTCTCTCCAAACACAACTGCCGTTCCGATCAGCGACATCCAGACGAAGGAATAGGTCAGTGTATCCTCGGACCATGTAACCGGGTGTACAAACACATACCGCATCACTACCTGATAGGTAACAAGTACTGTCATAAATGCCATCAGAAATATGACAACTGCAGACAATATTTTGTTTAAAATCTTTCTTATCATATTTACTGTATTCAAAATTCTGCTCCTTTCCTTGGCATTCCGGCATTGCTGCCGGAATGCGTAAGGCTATTACTTATTGACTACTGAGCCAGAGCTTTGATCTGCTCATATTTTGCTGCAAGTCCCTCGTCCTCAGCAATGATCTCCTCTGTGAAAGGAACCAGGATTGCCTGGAACGGAGCCTTGTCTACATGCTCGAAGGTAACGCCCATGTCCTCAGCCTCTTTGATTACCTCTGCCTCGGACTCATCCCAGAACTCTCTCTCCTTCTGGGACATCATCTTGAATGCCTCTTCGAATACCGGCTTGTCCTCTTCGCTGATGGAGTTCATCAGGTCTGTGCTTGCTACAACCATATCCGGGATGATCTGGTGCTCATCGTTTGCATAGTATTTTGCAACCTCGCCGTGTTTGTGGCTGACCAGTGCGATCTGCGGGCTCTCTGCTACGTCGATGACGCCCTGCTGCAGTCCTGTGTAAACCTCGCTGTATGCCATTACCACGCCTGCGCTGCCAAGAGCCTCAGCCATCTTTACGTTGGTCTCACTGGACATGACACGGATCTTTTTGCCCTTCAGGTCATCAGGAGAGTTGATGGGATTCTTGGAATAGAAGCTTCTTGTTCCGGCATAGAACCAGGACACACCTACGATACCGGAATCAGTTGTGCTGTTGTAGAAGGGAGCCATGAACTCTTCGTTGTCCATTACGGTCTTCATGTGATCAGCACTCTCAAATACGTAAGGCAGGCCGAAGATTCTGTACTCGGGATTGAATGCCTCCAGGTCGCTGGCTGCGCCAACTACCATATCCAGGGAGCCGGACTTCATTGCTTCCAGAGCTGCCTGTGTACCACCCATGATTGCGTTGGGGTAAATCTCTACCTGATATTTGTCACCAAGGTTCTCCTCGATGTATTTTTCGAACTCCAGCAGTCCCAGGTGCTCCGGATGGGTTTCCGGCTGTCCGTGAGAAATACGGATGGTCTTTACCTCGCCGCTTGCTGCTTCTGTAGAAGCGCTGTCACTGCTGTCGGTTGTTGTTGCTGCGGAATCACTGTTTCCACCACATGCCGCAAGGCTCATTACCATGCCGGTTGCCAGAAGCATTGAAAGTACCTTTTTCCCAAATTTCATTGCATTACCTCCCAAAAAGTTGTTCTCTTTTTCCTCTTAATACTTTTTTGTTTGTCTTTGTTTTTGATTTATTTTCTGTGTAAACGTTTGCGCAATCGTTTTCATGAGAATACTGTACAATATCTCAATAAAATTATCAACATTTTTCTTTTCCTCATTGAGCAAATCGTCGGTATTTATATTTTTATTGATATTCTTTTGTGCATTTTATATATTCTATTTTTGCTTTTGATTGCATTTATTGACATCACCTGTTGTCTTCTTATGTGCGCAATAATTGTAATCCTCATTTTTGATGCTTTTTGAACAAAAAAAGAGCCGCCGTGTCAGCTTATTTTCCGCCTTCACAACAGCTCTTTCTCATTTGGGATTCTTTCTCTGCTTCTGTTTTCTCCGGTTATGCCTCATCAATGGCATGACCGATGTCATTTCTCATATACTTATTCTCGAAATCGATCCAGCCGGTGGCCTCATAGGCGTTGGCTCTTGCCTCCTGCAACGTCTTGCCTGTGGCAGTGACGCCCAGCACCCGGCCGCCATTGGTGACGATCTTGCCGTCCTGGAACTTGGTTCCCGCGTGGAATACGAAAAAACCATCCTTATCCTGGATCTTCTCCAGACCGTGGATCTCGAAGCCCTTCTGGTAAGATACCGGGTATCCGTCGGATGCCAGCACCACGCAGACGGCTGCGTTGTCCTCGAACTCCAGCTCGATCTGATCCAGGGTGCCGTCCACACAGGCCTCCATGACCTCGATCATGTCGTTCTTCATCCGGGGCAGCACCACCTGTGCCTCGGGATCGCCGAATCTGGCATTGTATTCCAGCACCCGGGGGCCTTCCGGTGTCAGCATGAGGCCGAAGAAGATAATGCCCTGGAACGGTCTGCCCTCTGCTGCCATGGCGTCAACCGTAGGCTGGTAAATGTACTGGCGGCAGAAATGATCCACTGCGTCTGTATAGAAGGGACTGGGAGAAAAGGTTCCCATACCGCCGGTGTTCAGTCCCTGGTCGCCGTCCTGGGCCCGCTTGTGATCCTGGGCGGAGGTCATGGTGCGGATGGTCTTGCCATCCACGAAGGACAGCACGGATACCTCCCGGCCGGTCATGAATTCTTCAATGACCATCCGGTTGCCGGCACTGCCGAACTTCTTATCCTGCATGATCTCCTTCACGCCTGCCTCTGCCTCTTCTTTTGTATTACAGATGAGCACGCCTTTACCCAGTGCCAGGCCGTCAGCCTTTAACACGATGGGATATTTGGCGGTCTGTAAATAAGCGAGCGCTTTCTCCGGGTCGTCAAAATTCTCATAGGCAGCCGTGGGGATGTGGTATTTTTTCATCAGATCCTTGGAAAAAGCCTTGGAGCCCTCCAGGATGGCCGCATTTTTTCTGGGGCCGAATACCCGCAAGCCCTGGGCCTCAAACACATCCACGATGCCGCCCACCAGCGGGTCGTCCATGCCCACGATGGTCAGATCAATGCTCTTCTCTTTGGCAAACGCAGCCAGGCGGTCGAATTCCATGGCCGGAATGTCCACGCACTCTGCGTAACGCGCGATACCGGCATTGCCGGGCGCACAGTAAATCTTATCTGCTTTCGGACTCTGGGCAGCCTTCCATGCCAGGGCATTCTCCCGGCCGCCGCTTCCTACAATCAGTATGTTCATATGCAAAATCTCCTTTTCACGGTCACCAAAAAGTGTTATAAAATGACAGTCTTCGCGCCTTCCACCCGCACCCGGTCATGGGCGATGAGGTCAATGGCCCGGGGCAGAAGCTTCCACTCCGCCTCCTCCATGACTCTGCGCTGCAGGCTCTGGGGGGTGTCATCCTGACGCACTTCCACAGCCTTCTGCAGCAGGATGGGGCCTGTGTCCGTGCCCTCGTCCACGAAATGGACGGTGGCGCCGGTGACCTTCACCCCTCTTGCCAGCACGCCCTCATGTACCTTCAGGCCATAATAGCCGGTGCCGCAGAAGGACGGAATAAGGGACGGATGGATGTTGATGATGCGGTTGCGATACGCCCGGATCATCTGCTCCGGGATCACCACAAGGAAGCCTGCCAGCACGATGAGATCCGCCCCGGAAGCCTGTACCGCCTCCAGCAGCGCCTCGTTAAACAGCGCCCGGCTCTCATAGTTTTTCGGAGAAATACAGCTGGCTGCAATTCCGGCTGCATTTGCTCGTTCCAGTGCATAAGCGCCTGCATTATTGCTGATGACCGTCACGATCTGGGTGTCGGTGATGGTGCCGTCTGCAATGGCATCGATGATGGCCTGCAGATTCGTGCCGCCGCCGGACACAAGCACTGCTATTTTCAGCATACGGTTACTCCCTTTTCTCCGGCCTCGGTGTAGCCCACGATATACGGGGTCTCTCCGGCTGCGCGGATGGCTTCCATAGTCTTCTCTGCATCGGCAGGATCCACGCCGATGACCATACCAAGTCCCATGTTAAACGTATTGTACATCACTTTTTCTTCGATCTCGCCGTCCTCTGCCAGCATGCCAAAAATCGGCGGGATCGGGTAGCTGTCCTTCTTCACCACCGCACGGATGCCGTCGGGCAGCATTCTCGGGATATTCTCATAGAAACCGCCGCCGGTGATATGGCTGCAGGCTTTCACGGTCACACCTGCCTCTTTGATGGATTTCAGTGCTTTCACATAAATCTTGGTAGGTGCGATGAGCGCCTCGCCCAGGGTGCAGCCCAGCTTGTCGTAGTAGGTATCCAGTGCTTCTTTGCTCATGCTGAACACCTTGCGGACAAGGGAAAATCCATTGCTGTGCACACCGGAGGAAGCAATGCCGATGAGGGTATCGCCAGCTTTCAGGTCTTTGCCGGTGATGAGATCTTTCTCATCCACGATGCCCACAGCAAAACCGGCCAGGTCGTACTCGTCCACCGGATAGAAGCCGGGCATCTCTGCGGTCTCACCGCCGATGAGGGCAGCGCCGGACTGTTTGCAGCCCTCTGCCACACCGCTGACGATGGTTGCGATCTTCTCCGGATCATTTTTGCCGCAGGCAATATAGTCCAGGAAAAACAGGGGTTCTCCGCCTGCACAGGCAATATCGTTGACGCACATTGCCACACAGTCGATTCCCACGGTATCATGACGATCCAGCAGGAAAGCCAGTTTCAGCTTCGTTCCCACACCGTCCGTGCCGGATACCAGCGTCGGTTTCTCCATGTCTTTGAATTTTTCCATGGAAAATGCACCGGAAAATCCGCCAAGGTTTGTCAGCACCTCGGGACGCATCGTTCCCTGTACATGCTTTTTCATCAGTTCTACAGACCGGTATCCGGCCTCGATATCCACACCTGCATTCTTGTAATCCATTGTTTCTCCTCCATATGTTTTTATGCACCGGAAACGGCTGCATTATTTTTCTTTCATGTACTCTTTGTAACCGATCTCTTTCAGGCGGGCATCCTTGGCCTCCACCTGGGATTTCATTTTCTCAGAATAAGCTTTCAGGCGGCCCAGCAATGCCTCGTCCGAGGTGGCCAGGATCTTTGCCGCAAGAAGACCCGCATTGGTGCCTCCGTTGATGGCCACGGTTGCCACCGGGATGCCGGAGGGCATCTGTACGATGGAGTACAGGGAATCTCTTCCGCCAAGGGATGTGGTATGCATCGGGATACCGATGACCGGCATCGGGAAGATTGCCGCGCACATACCCGGAAGATGGGCTGCCATTCCCGCACCTGCGATGATCACCTTGAAGCCTTTTTCCTCTGCGGTTTTCGCATACTCAAAAAATACATCCGGCTCCCGGTGTGCGGAAATAATTGTCATCTCGTAGTCGATTCCCAGCTCCTCCAGAATGTCGGCAGCCTTTGCCATGATCGGCATATCGGAATCACTGCCCATTACAATACCTACTTTTGCCATTGCGATTCTCCTTTTCTCTTGTGGTTTGTGATTGATTATTTCTCCAGCGCCCGGTTCAGCTCCTCCGTCCCCGGAAGAACGAACTTTCCATTGCTGATGATCACGATCTTCGATCCGTCCGCACGAACGCCGTACAGCTCGCCCAGCTCCTCGTAGGGAATGGTGATGTCTGTGTGGCAGTTGAAATACGCCTTGCCCGGATCTTCTTTTTCTGCAGGCGGAAATCTCGTTCTCTCTGGCGACGATCTCCTTCCCGTCAGGATTATACACCTTCACATCCTCTTCCCAGCTGTAGCACGTATCGCCCACGGCGAAATGGGGGCCCGTCTTCTCCGCGATGAGAATGGGCATCTTGGCACCGATCTGATACGTTTTCATCATCCGGTACGCCGTGGTGTTGGTGCCGATGGCAAACTCGCCCAGCGGCAGGGTGTCGTGGTGGAAGAGCACGTTGTCCTGGATATATTTCCGGTTGTCCTCTTCTTTTTCAAAATTGCTGCACGTATAGTCGGTGACCCGGCCATCGGTAAAATGCAGCTCCAGACTTTCATAATTCAGTTCGTTTAAATATACCTGGCTCACATGAAGGATGCCTTCTGTGCCCGCCAGCACCGGTGATGTAAAAATCTCCCCCACCGGGATGTTCACATCTGCCACGCAGTTTTCAAAAATGGCCTCTCTGGACGGGTCGCGCAGCGGATAGAGGGACACCCGGATGTCTGTCCGGTTGCCGTTCGTTCCCAGCACCCGCATATAGACCGCCTCGTTGAGGGCATCGATCATCGTCTGCTGGATCCGCTCATACTGCCGGTAATCCAGGGTGTTGACCTTCACCGTCTCCCGGAAAATCTCCGCATAATCCGGGCCGATCTCCGGCACCGGGTAGGCGATGATCGTAAAGCTGCGCTCCTCTCCGGGAATGTATGTGTTGGTCAGCCTGCCCGCCTCACTGGCAAGCTGCACGGAAAGCTTCTGCTGCTTTTCGCTCAGGGCAAAGGCCTCCGGCCGGTTCTCCGGCACAAAAGGCTGCTCGCCGAACACCTCCATGACCGCCGGGCCCGCGTGCCCCTTGGCCAGCTCCTTATATTTCTCATAGCTCACCTTCAGGACGCCCAGCTTGCGCTCCACGAAGGGTTTATCCAGATAAATGGCACAGTCATCCTTGTGGTCGTACTCGTACTGCTTGTTGGCCGCGCCGCCGAAATAGCCGATCTTCATCTGCTGCTTTTTGTTGATGCTGTTCACCGCCGCCCGGTAAAGCACCGGCTCCAGCCCCATGGCCCGGAAATTGGCAATGGCCTGCTTCACGATCCGCTCAAAACCCAGGGTATACCGGATGTTCACCGTCTTCTTGATGGACAGATCCTTGCCTGCCCGGACAAAACCAATGCGGTACCCTTCCGTATAGGTGGAAGCCATGGCATCGATCTCTTCCTGTGGCAGCGTGTTCAGGAAGCGGGCCGTCTCCAGCTCATTTTCCGTGATATACTCGCCGAAACGGTACAGATACCGCAGGTCGGAAAGATCTGCCTCCTCGATGATATCCACCGCAAAGGACAGCGTCGGATCTACCTGCTCTCTCGTGCGCCACTCCACCGTCACGTCGCTGTAATCGCTGACAAACCAGTACAGCGTCTCCTTTAATTCTTTTCCGGTGGGCAGCACCGGCTGCTCAAAGCAGTTGTACACTTCGATAAACAGTTCGTCTAAAATGGTCAGATCCGTGAGCCGGTACTCGTAGGCGTAGACGATCTCGCCCCGCAGCTCCGTGTACAGAAAGCTCAGCAGAGGGCCATATTCCTCGCCAAGCGTCTGCACCGCATACACCGGGTTGGCATAGCTGTTCTCATAATTTTCCGGCAAAATATCCGCATACAGCGCCCGGTTATACGTCTGCAGTTCTTCCAGTGTCATGCCGTCAAAACGATGTTCGTCATTGTCCTGCAGCAGCTTTTGCATCTGTACGAGAAACGCCGCCGTCCGCTGAAAATATGTCCGGTACGGCTCCACAACATCACATTCCTGCTCCCCGGCGATCTGCCGGATCCGCTCTGCCGCCAGAACGTACCGCTCTCTTACCGCTTCATTTTCTTCCTGCAACAAATTCCGATAATCCAATTCCAGGTTTCCTTCCTCTATTTTTCCTATTTCTGTCAACACGCCCTGATCCCGGTCACACCGGTCCAGGACATTTGTTCCTGCGTTTCCAGTCCGTTTTTAGATCCCGATCAAATACATGCTGCCCCACAATAGCATGATGGCAAAGTTCAGCAGCACGCCGATCCGAGACAGCACATAATGCCGGTCTTCCTCCTGGAAGCTCATGATCCCGATGATAAAACCGGCCAGGGCAATAAGCAGCCCCATAAACCCGGCAGCCCCCAGAACGAGGGATCCTTCTCCCTTCACCCGGTAAGCACCGTAGATACAGGCCCCAAAAGCCACCGCCGACACCGCGCCCAGGATGATGGACAGAATGCCGCCTCTCGCATTGGTTTTATTGTCAAATCTGTAGTTGGCGTTGCCGACATAGATCTGCTTCTCTTTCGGATCTCGATTCAAAATAATCGGTCTGTCATCCATCGATTTTTCTCCTTATTCTGTTGCTGATAAAAAACAGCCCGTATCCCAGCATGCCGCCGCACGTATTTAAGATGATATCATCAATGTCGCAGCTTCCTACCCGGAGCATCAGCTGGGTCAGTTCAATGAACAGGCTGAACTCTGCCGTCAGCAGTGTGATCAGCCAGAACTTTCTCTTATTCTTGTATATCAACGGCAGGATGTAGCCAAATGGCACAAATCCAATAATATTGCCGATTAGATTCTCTATCACGACGGATGTCCCCAGGACATCCCTGTACACAATAAATCTCCTGATTTCCCGGAACGGCACCAGATTGAACAGGTACTGCCGGTCTGCCAGTGTCCGGTCGTATTTTTCAAAAAAGAACATCAGATAAACGACCGCCAGCATATACAGCAAAAACAGGATCTTCCCTATCTTTCGAATTTTGTTTGCTGTTCTGATCTCCAATATGATTCTTCCTTTTAAATCCAAGGAAGTCGGACCGACCCTTAAAAGGTCAGATCCGACTTGTTTTTCAGCAGACGCCCGCCCTGCACGAGCAGAAGCACACCTGCTGTGATTCCTGTAACAAGAACTACAATTCCAAGCACAAGATTGGCAGCCCCGGTCTGGGCCATGGTCTTATATGCTTTTTCACTCATGTAAGCACTCCCTCCTTATTGCAGACAGACGAGATTATTTTACACCATACTGTTCATAGTATGCATCAATGGCAGCTTTCAGCGTGTCGTCGATGAGCACTCTGCCCTGACACGGCCGGTTGTACAGATGCTCTACCACGTCAGCCATGGTCACGATGGCATTGGTGGGGAAGCCGTACAGGTCATGCACCTCTTCCAGCGCGCACTTCTGTCCGCCCTTGCCGACCTCCATCCGGTCCAGGGACACCATCAGGCCCACGATCTCCACGTTGGCTGCGCCTCTTACCTTGGGCACGGTCTCCTCCATGGATTTGCCGGAAGTGGTCACATCCTCGATCATCACCACGCGGTCGCCGTCCTTCAGAGCACTTCCCAGGAAATTGCCCTTGTCTGCGCCGTGATCCTTCTCTTCCTTCCGGTCGGAGCAGTAACGGATCTCCTTGCCGTACAGATCACTGAAAGCGATGGCTGTCACAACGCCCAGCGGAATGCCCTTGTATGCGGGTCCGAACAGCACGTCAAAATCATCACCATATTTATCGTGAATGGCCTTTGCGTAATACTGGCCCAGTCTCTTTAACTGGGAACCGGTCACATAGGCACCTGCGTTCATGAAAAACGGAGATTTTCTTCCGCTCTTTAACGTGAACTCACCGAATTTGAGCACGTCAGATTCCACCATGAACTCAATAAACTCCTGCTTATAACTTTCCATTGTTTCTCTTCCTCCTTTTATCAAAACGGATGTCTACTGCACTGCACCGATCAGCTCGTGGATATCCGCTACCCCCTGTGCTTTCATATAGGCCTCAATGCCTTCGATGATCTTCACCGTCGCCTGCGGATCTGCGAAATTGGCCGTTCCCACAGACACTGCTGTGGCACCTGCCAGAATGAATTCCAGCGCGTCCTCCGCCGTGGAAATGCCGCCCATACCGATGACAGGCACTTTGACTGCCTGGGCCACCTGGTACACCATGCGCAGTGCCACCGGCTTCACTGCCGGGCCGGACATACCGCCGGTCTTGTTGGCCAGCACGAATTTCCGCCGGTTCACATCGATCTTCATGCCGGTGATGGTGTTGATCAGGGAGATCACATCCGCGCCGCCGGCCTCTGCCGCCCGCGCCATCTCTGCGATATCCGTCACGTTAGGGCTCAGCTTCATGATGATGGGCTGTTTTGCCCGTTCCTTCACTGCTTTGGTGATGGCCTCCACCGCCTTCGGATCCTGGCCGAAGGCAATGCCGCCGTGCTTCACGTTAGGGCAGGAAATGTTAATCTCCAGCATATCCACCGGCTGCTCTGCCAGACGGTCCACCACCTCACAGTAGTCCTCCGTCGTGCGTCCGCACACATTGACAATGATCTTTGTGTCATATTTTTGTAAAAACGGGATATCCCGCTCACAGAATACATCGATACCCGGGTTCTGCAGACCGATGGCATTGAGCATGCCGCCATACACCTCTGCCACCCGCGGGGTCGGATTGCCCGGCCAGGGCACGTTTGCCACGCCCTTGGTCACCACAGCGCCCAGACGGCTTAAGTCAACAAACTCCGCATATTCCATACCGGAGCCGAAGGTGCCTGAACAGGTCATCACCGGATTCTTCAGTTCCACACCGGCCAGATTTACTTTCGTGTTCATCACAGCTCCACCTCCTCTGCCCGGAATACCGGGCCGTCCTTACAGATGCGCTTGTTGTGCACATGGGAGTGTCCGTCCACTTCTGTAGACTGACAGACACAGGCCAGACAGGCGCCGACACCGCAGGCCATCCGCTCTTCCATGGAAATCCAGCACTCGATGCCGTTCTCCTGGGCATACGCTTTCAGGGCACGCAGCATGGGGGTGGGGCCGCAGGCGCAGATCACGTCTGCCTGCAGCTGGTTGGCGCGGATCGCATCAATGACCGTTCCCTTCACACCGCTGCTGCCATCCTCTGTTGCCGTATATACCTTTGCATACTGGGCAAAATCGTCCAGCAGGAATGTCTCATCCTTATAACCGGCCACCACAGCCTTCTCCCCCGGCCACTGCTTTGCCAGCTCCAGCATGGGCGGAATACCGATGCCGCCGCCGATGAGCAGTGCGGACTTCTCCTGTAGGGAAAAGCCATTGCCCAGCGGGCCCATGATGTCTACGCTGTCTCCCGGCACCAGATGGGAGAACTCTTCCGTGCCTTCGCCCACCACCCGGTAAACAAGGCGGATCATGCCGGAATTCTTATTGATCTCACAGATGCTGATGGGTCTGGGCAGGATCCGGCTGGCGTTGTTGCTGTATACAGACACAAACTGTCCCGGCACAGCCGCTGCTGCGATCTGGGCAGTCTGCAGCCAGATGCTGTACACGCCTGCGGCGATACAGCTCTGGTACACTACGGTTACCCGTTCTTTATATTTCTCTGACATTGTCATGTCTCCTTCGTTGTCTATGGAAATTAATGGCCAAGCGCCT
This sequence comes from Oscillospiraceae bacterium NTUH-002-81, assembly GCA_032620915.1. NCBI lineage: Bacteria > Bacillati > Bacillota > Clostridia > Eubacteriales > Oscillospiraceae > Oscillospiraceae bacterium NTUH-002-81. Next base: position 1,034,276 of record CP136052.1, on the reverse strand, counting down.
GATTAATATCTGCAATCATGTCCAGTACGGCCTGTCTCGATGCGTCACCGAAATTCTCCGGTCCGAACTTGGCGTACTGATCCTGCCGGTATGCCGCGATAATGCCGCGGGAAGAATTGACGATGGCACCCAGTCCATCCTCATTAAAGAAGTTTACAAGATCCTTGCCCTTGCCGCCCTGTGCACCGTAACCCGGCACAAGGATATAGGACTTCGGCATAATTTTCCGTAAGATCTTACCCATCTCGGGATAAGTAGCGCCGACTACGGCCCCCACATAGCTGTAGCCCTCCTGGCCCATGTGATCCTGACCCCATTTGTCTACCATCTCGCCGACCCACTCATACAGCGGCTTGCCGTCGATGAGCCGATCCTGAAATTCTCCGCTGGACGGATTTGAGGTCTTTACAAGAATAAAGATGCCCTTGTTCTCTTCCTTGCATACGTCCACAAAAGGCTTGATGCCATCGGTTCCCAGATACGGGTTCACCGTTGCAAAATCCTCATCAAAGCCCGCATATTTCTTGCTGCCCACTTCTACGCGGCCCAGATGTCCCACCGCATAGGCTGCGGATGTGGAACCGATATCTCCGCGCTTGGCATCGCCGATGACGATCAGATCCTTTGCCTTCGCATAGTCGATCGTCCGCTTGAACGCCTTGAGGCCCTCAATGCCGAACTGCTCATACATGGCGATCTGCGGCTTCACCGCCGGAATCAGATCGTAGGTCTTGTCAATGATTTCCCGGTTGAACTGCCAGATTGCCTCAGCTGCCCCCTCCAGCGTCTCGCCGAACTCCTCGTAAGCCTCCCGCTTGATATGGTGCGGAATGTAGCTCAGCATCGGATCCAGACCAACCACAATCGGTGCATTTGTCTGGCGAATCTTTCGTATCATCTTGTCAACCATTCGTATATCCTCCTCCTGGCCGGGGATCTCCCCGACGCTTCTCCTGTATCAGTGCTTCTTTTTCCAAAACATTTTTACTATCATAGCATTTTTTACATGGAATGTAAACATGCGGCAGCCTAAAGAAGATGGTAAATTTCCATGGGCACATACGCCTTCACATGAATGCCGTCTTCCTCATATGCTTCCGACAGAAGTTCCCCTTTTCCCCGGATCAGATTCACCAGCCCGGCGTTCGCGTAAGAAAGGATCCGCTCCACATATACTTTGTTTTCCCGCAGAAGCTCTCCCAGCAGTTCCTTCAGTTCGTCCATCCCCTGGCCCGTCCTGGCCGAAATGGGCAGTGTCCGGTCTGCCTTGAAATCCCGCAGAATGCCGTTCTCCGTCCGGGCATCCTGTTTGTTAAACAGGGTGATGATCTTCTTGTCCTTCACCCCCAGCTCCCGCAGCGTCTCGTACACCACATGCATGTGTACGTCCATCTGGGGATTGGAGGCATCCACCACGTGCAGAATGATGTCCGCATATTTGGCTTCCTCCAGCGTGCTCTTGAACGCTTCAATGAGGTGGTGGGGCAGTTTGCGGATAAATCCCACCGTATCGGTGAGCAGGATCTCCTGTCGCCCCGGCAGGGTCAGGCTTCTGGTGGTGGGATCCAGCGTGGCAAACAGCTTATCCTCCTCCAGCACCCCGGCGTCCGTCAGCGTATTAAGCAGGGTGGATTTGCCTGCGTTGGTATAGCCCACGATGGCCGCCACCGGCACGGACTGCTTCTCCCGCTTCGTCCGGGTCACCTCCCGGTGCCGCTTCACTTCCTTTAACTCCCGGTTCAGCTGGGCGATCCGGTCGCGGATGAGCCGCCGGTCCATCTCCAGCTTTTTCTCGCCCGGGCCTCTCGTGCCGATGCCGCCGCCCAGACGGGACAGGGAACGGCCCAGGCCGGTGAGCCTGGTGAGCCGGTATTTCAGCTGGGCCAGTTCCACCTGGATCTTGCCCTCGCTGGTGGTGGCCCGCCCGGCAAAAATATCCAGAATGACCAGCGTCCGGTCCATGACCTTCATCTGTAATTCGTCTTCCAGCTCCCGCAGCTGCACCGGGGAAAGCTCATCGTCGCACACCACGCCGGAGGCATCCGTCTCTGCTGCCAGCGCCCGCACCTCGTCGATCTTGCCCTTGCCGATGTAGGTGGTGGGGTGGACAGCTTCCCGGTTCTGGATCACCCGCCCTACCGTCAGCGCCCCGGCGGTCTTCACCAGCTCTTCCAGTTCATCCAGCGAGCCGTCGGTATCATCTGCCTCCCCCGTCCGCACGCCGATCAGGAGCACCCGCTCCTGGATTGTCTCTGTTTTAAAAAATTCCTGCATTATTTACTCCTGGATTTTAAAAATATATATTCCCTGGCCGCCTCACTGTCCTCCGGATAAGCGGCCAGATAGGCTTCCATCTTTGTCTTTGCCTCTGAAAAATTCAGCAGATACTCGTAGGCGGCGATCTCGTTGCGGTACAGCTCCTGCTTGCCGGAGGAAGCCTTCTGAAGCCCCTCCTGGATCGTAGCCAGACCACCCTCGTAATCCCCGGCCTTCATCTGGGAAACCGCGATCAGATTGTAAATGCTGCCGTCCGACCCGTCCTGATCCAGATACTGTCGGTACAGGTTCTGGGCATAGGACGGATCTCCCAGTGCCTCGTAGGTTTTCGCCAGGAACAGCGTCACCTCCGGGTTCTGGCTGCTGTCCGCCTGCTCCAGCTCGGTCTTCGCCTTATCGTACTGCTCCATATAATAGTAAACCTTGCCTTTTTCCAGCCGGTTCTTATTCTTGTCCTTGTCGATGTCCAGCGCTTTTTTCAGATATTCCTGTCCCACATCTGCACGGCCTGCCGCCGCCAGCACCTGATAGATCTCCATGTAACGCTCATAGTTCTTGCTGTCCATGGATACGGCCTTGTCAAAATCCGCCCGGGCCATGTCCAGATTGCCCATGCGGGCATAGACCGCGCCCCGGCCAGTGTACGTCTTCACCTCCGGCTTGTAAGCCTCCAGATTGTTGTACACGTCCAGTGCATCGTTGAGCCGATCCAGACGCACCAGTGCAGACGCTTTATAATAGGAAATATCGTACTCCATCTCCTGGGCGTCCGCTCCCGCGTTGGCCAGTGCCGCGTCAAAGGCTGTGATGGCATCCTCATACTCTCCCATGGCAAGTCTGGCGATCCCCAGTCCCCGGTATGCTGCTTCCAGGTCAGCCTTGCCTGCGATGGCCTGGTTGAAAGCTGTGGCGGCGGACTCATACTCGCCCTGGGTGAGCAGGGTATTCCCCTGGGTCAGGGCTGCCGCGGCGTCCTCCGCAGAGACCGTTGCTACTGATGCGGCAACAGTGTTGTCCGTTCCGGCCTGGCTTCCTGCCTCGGTATTCTGAGTATCTGTCCCCGTCTGGCTGTCGGCGGCAGTACTCTGGGTGTCGGCTCCACTGCTCTGTGTTTCCGTTCCGGTCTGGTTGTCGGCCCCGGTGCTTTGGGTATCCTGACCGGTCTGGCCGCTGATGTCGGCTCCGGTCTGGCCGCTGATGTCGGCTGCTGCCTCGTTTTTCGTCGCCGCGGCCTGCTCCTGACTTTCCGTATTCTTTTTTGCACATCCTCCCGGCACCAACGCTGCCGCCAGAAGGGCGATCAGAACTGCCTGTTTCCTCATTCCGGTCGTCTCTCCTATCTTCCTTTATATCATTCTTCTACTATTTCACTATTTATTTTTTTTACTTTCGCTGTTTTCTTCTGCTTCGATACTTCTGCTCTCGCGTATTCACAAAAGAGCACCCGGTTCCGCTGTCGGCCCGGATGCTCTTACAGTATATCATTAATTTTTCACGATTTCAAACTGATCCAGTACTTCCCATGTATCTGCATCGTACAAAGTCATCTTGAAGCTGCTGTCTGTGATATTCAGTGTAGACATCTGCGGATGATTGTTCTGAATGCACTTGGCTGCCACAGACAAAGGACTCACGTCATGATACTGACTGCCGCTGGCAGATCCGAATGTCAGATAAAGCGTGCCGTCCGGGTTCGTCACAGATGATGCGTCTGTCACCTGAGGCTGACCATTCTTGATGATATACGTTCTTGTATATGCATGGTCATGGCCATTGAGCACCACATCGATATCATTCTCATCAAACACTTTCAGCCAGTATTCCCGGTTCTCATTGGAATACTTCTGATATTTCTCCACACTGCTGTACGGAGAATAATGCATCATCACAACCTTCCATTTGCAGTCCGGATTGGCCTCGATCGCCTGCTTGATAAAGTAACCATGCTCAATGAGAATGTCATCGGTCTCGATCATATAATTCAGTTCCATGAACAGCGTATCCCCGTACCGGAACCAAAAGTTGCCGTTCTGCAGTTCATTCCGGGCGCCGAAATCACTCTGGTTCGGTCTGGAAAAATGCATCTGGTACAGATTGGCATAGTCATGGTTGCCCAGCACGACCGCCGTAGGATAGTCGGTAAACATAGGGGAAGTCAGCACATTGATGTAATGATCCTCAAAGGGCATCGTCGTCACATCGCCCATGTTCAGATGCAGATTGTATTCCGGAAACTTTTCCTTCGTCTCCCGGGAAATCCGCTTCCAGTTCTCGATACTGGCCGCATCATCATCACCGGTACCCAACTGAATATCTCCGGTCACAAGGATGTTCGTCTCTCCGCTCTTGGCCGTGCGGAAACTGTGCATGGCGGACCATCCTTCTTCATTTCCTACCATATACTGATAGGTCGTGTCCGGTTCCAGCCCGGTCACCGTCGCTGTGTTCACGTTATAGCCGTTGTAATTGGCAGAATATATCGTGGAATCTGCCAGAAGAGCCGTCACCGGGAAAGTGTTGCCGCTCATCTCGGAAGCCTTGGCTACCACTGCCTTGCCCGCGTTGCCGCTGAGACCATACCAGGTCAGCACCACCTGGGACTGATCACTGCCCACGCCCAGCACCACATAGCTTACATTGGTATCTGCCTCCGGCGCGGTATATCCGGACGCCTCCGGCACGCTGTCCGGGGTCTGTGTCTCCGGCTCTGCGGCCGGTTCTTCTGCATTTGCTGTATCCTGTGTATCTGCAGCGTCGCCTTCGCCCTCCGTCTGCTCCTGGTCAGGAACAAATATCTCGTCATCAGAACATTTCTTCTCGCATCCAACAGCTGTGAGGGAAAGCACCATGAGCAGGCACAGGAAAAATGACCATCGTTTGTGACTGTTCTTTTTCATAAATACATCCTCCTCTTTGAAATTCTCTCTCAATTTTACATAACCTTAACACTAGTACACCACAAGCTTTGGGGAAAGTCAAAGAATTTATTCTTAAATATTCTTAAGAATCCATTTCCTTTTTTGATTATTCGGGGTTATAATGTGTGCAAAAGAAAGGAAGGGATTATTTATGGAATTACTGGAAATCATGCAGAACCGGCGCAGTATCAGACAGTATACCGGCGCCCCGATCCCGGAAGACGCAATGACAAAGATCGTACAGGCGGGTCTTCTTTCCCCGTCCAGCTGCAACCGCCGTCCCTGGGAACTGATCGTTGCGAAAAATAAAGAGACACTGGAAAAGATGGCCGCAGCCCGCACCGGCGCAGCCAACATGCTCACCGGCGCAGCGGCAGCCATTGTCGTTCTGGGCGATGAGACCGTCACAGACGTATGGACAGAGGACTGCTCCATCGTCATGGCAAGCATGCATCTCATGGCCAGCAGCCTGGGCATCGGCAGCTGCTGGATCCAGGGCCGAAACCGGGAGGCCGCTGACGGCAGCAGCTCCGAGGAATACCTGCGGGAGCTGCTGCATTTTCCCCAGCGTCTCCGTCTGGAAGCCATCCTCTCTCTCGGCATGCCGGCAGCCACTCCGGCGCCCCACAGCCTGGAAGAACTGAAAACAGAAAAAGTGCATGAGGAGGCCATGGACGCCCATCTGCTGGTGAACGTCCGCTACACGCTGAAACCCGGCACCCGGGAGGAATTTCTGAAAAAGTTTGAGGAGATCGAAGCAGCGCCATGCTCCCGGAAAGAGCCCGGCAATCTGCGCTACGACTATTTCTGCCCCGAGGATGACGCCGACGCCATGTGCCTCATTGAGGAATGGACCGATACCGAAGCGCAGAAGATCCACGGCGCCACGCCCCACTACCAGAAGCTGGCCGCACTGAAGAAAGAATACGTTCTGCACATGGATCTGGTGAAGACGTATATTGACCCTATCCCACCAGCTGTAACATCTGAATGAGGAATATCCAGCTCAGCCCATAGTACGCGACAACTGCCACCAGGTCGTTCACCGTGGTGATCAGCGGGCCGGAAGCCACCGCCGGGTCAATGTTCACTTTCTTGAAAAACAGCGGGATACACGTACCCACGGCGCTGGAAATGACCATGGCCAGCAGCAGAGCCGCGCCGATGCAGCCGGACACCGCATAAGCGAACAGCAGCGATTTTCCTTTAAACAGATAAATATATAAGCCGATACATACAAAGGACAACAGTCCCAGCAGACCGCCATTGCAGAAACCGATCTTCATTTCCTTGACGACCAGCTCCGCCTTCTGCTTGCCGGTAAGGGACTCGTCCATCAGCACCCGGATGGTCACAGCCAGCGACTGGGTACCCACGTTTCCGGCCATATCCAGGATCAGCGACTGGAAGCACATGATAATGGGCAGCTCCGTCACCACATGCTCAAACATGCCCACCACAGAGGACACTACCATGCCCAGTCCCAGCAGCACGATCAGCCAGGGAAGACGTTTTTTCATGCTCTCCCGCAGGGGCTCTTTCAGATCCTCCTCCGCGGTAAGACCTGCCAGCATGGCGTAGTCCTCGCCCATAGCATCGTCCACCAGATCGATGATGCTGGCGGAGGTGATGACGCCCAGCAGCCGGTTGTCGTTGTCCAGCACGGGAATGGAGTCCTCGGAATAGTCCTTCAGATCTTCGATACAGTCATCGATCTCCTGCTCCGCATATACATAAGGATAGGAAGTCACGATCAGCTCCTCCAGGGAATGATCCTGCCGGGCAATGATCAGATCTTTCAGATCAATGGCACCGTAAAACTTCTGTCCCTCTGTCACCACAAACAGCGTGGAAATATTGTCATTCTTGGCCGCCTGTCCGATGAGGCTGCTCATAGCCTGCTTGACGGTGAGATTTTCCCGGATGATGATACAGTTGGTCGTCATACGGCTGCCGATCTCATCCTCATCAAAAGACGCGATCACCTCAATGTCATGCCGCACGTCATCGTCCATCAGCTCGATCAGCAGCTTGCGTCTGCCTTTGTCGATCTTCTGCAGCACATCCACCAGGAAATCCGTCTCCATCCGGGACAGGATCGCCGCCGCTTTCTTGATGTCCATCTCCTGCAGATACTCTGCCGCACCCGCTTCATCTGTGTATTCAAAAATATCAGACAGCATGTCCAGATCCATGATCCGGTACAGCTTGCACCGCTCCGGCACGGTCAGATCCGGCAGCACGTCCGCCAGGTCGTTTTCGTGGAAATCTTCCAGGCGGCTCGTCATGGCCGCCGGTGAAACGTTGCTTCTGATAATGTTGAGGATCTCCTGTTTGTGATCCTGTACACCCTTTTCCATTCCGTTTTCCCTCCATTCTATCCGTCTGCAAAATACGGTCCTTCCGGGATTCTCATAGAATCATAGAATAGGAAGAAATGCGCATCAGAAAAAAGCAGGGACAGATGTCCGGCTGTGATTCCCCTTTTGTGCGTTTGCTTCCCATTCTATGCCTCTACTTCGCCCGTGAGCATCACAACTGTCCATTCTGTCCACCTGCCTTTGAAAATTTATTTTAGAATTCCTGTGATTATTCTAAACACTTTTTTTCAAAAAATCAACTGGATTTGCGTTAAATCTAATTCCTTTTACAAAAGAAAAAACAGGCGATATCACCTGCTTTTTCTTAACGGAAAACGATGGTTTTCCGATGCCGTAAAATTTGTCCGATCAGATCATGGGGCTCTATCGGTTTGAGAATGTACCCGCACATTCCCGCATCCTTACACTGCTGCGCGGTGCCTTCGCTTCCCTGGGCAGTCATTGCCAGAATAGGCAATGTCTTCGCATCGGCGGACTCCAGTTCCCGGATCCGGCGGGACGCTTCCAGGCCGCCCATCACCGGCATCTGCAGATCCATGAGCACCACATCGTAGGTATCCGGCACAGACGCCGCCAACAGCGCCACAGCCTCCCGCCCGTTGGTCGCTTTCGCCACCTGGGCGCCGTGATCCGTCAGGTAAAACTGGGCGATCTCCATATTAATCTCGTTATCCTCCTCCAGAAGAACCCGGATACCAGACAGTTCCTTTCCGGCCGTTTCCCCACTTTCATCCGTCTGAGGTTCTGCCTCCTTGTCAATCAAAAACGGGATCTGGAAGGTAAAGGTCGTTTCCACGCCCAGCGCACTGTGTACCTGCATGGAGCCCTGCATCTGTTCCAGCAGCCCCTTCACAATGGACATGCCAAGGCCGCTGCCCTGATATGGCACTTTGCCGCCATCGGTTTTCTCCTGGGTAAAGGGCTGGAACAGCTGCTCTTTCACAAAGCTTTCGCTCATGCCGATGCCCGTATCTGTAATCTGGAATTCATAAAATACCGTCGTGCCGTCCGAGAAAATCTCCCGGGCACTGGTGTCCACGCAGCCGCCCGGCCGGTTATATTTCACCGCATTACTGAACAGATTGACCATGATCTGCCGCAGCAGCACCGGACTGCCCAGCAAAGCCGTGTGGTGCATGTCCTCCCGATGCCGCCGGTGAGTCAGCCCCGTCTGGGTCAGCTGGGCGCTCATCAGCGCCGCCACCTCATCCATCAGCTGCGGCAGGGAAAAGGCTTCCTGCCCGGCCTGCCCCTGTCCTGCTTCGATCTTGCTCATATCCAGCACATCATTGACCAGATCCAGCAGATGGCTGGCAGATACCCGCATCTTGTCCAGGCATTCGTCCACCTTCTGCCCGTCCTCCCGGTTTTTGCGGATGATCTCCAGCATGCCCAGAATGCCGTTGATGGGCGTGCGCACATCGTGGCTGAGCCGGTGCAGGAACTCCGTCTTTGCCCTGCTGGCCGAATCCACCGACGCATAAGCTTCCTGCAGCCGCTCCTTTTCCCGTTCTTCCTTTTCATGAAAGGCCGAAGTATTTTTGAACAGAATGATCGCCCGGATGACCTCGCTCTCCTGTTTCGTTTCCTGATGATAAAAAACATTGCGGGACATGAGTACCGTCTTCTGCAGCCAGAGCAGTTCGCCGCTGTCCGCTTTTTCCTGATACTCCACCGTCACCTGCTTGTCCCCGCCGGCAAACCGTTCCAGCAGCTTGTAAGCCGAATCCGTGATCCGGTAATTTTCCAGCGTCTCCTCCGTCACAAACGCGCTGCGCTCCCGGCAATAGGCATCATAGGAACAGGGCGTCGCCACCTGCAGATCAAAAGACCTGACCGCCACATGATAAAATACATTTTCCAGACGGTCATTGGTCAGATCCACCGAATACACCGCCTCCGCCGAATCCATCAGCGCATCTACGTAGTTGCTGTTTTCCAGCACCGACTGCTTCAGCTGGTCATAATAGCGGATCAGCTGCTGTTTTTCATCCACGCGGCCGCCTGCGTTTTCGTGATACTCTTCCATGCCGAGGACAAAATGATGAAGCCGCCCGTCTGCAGTGGCATCGTGGAACAGCACCGTCAGCCGCCCCTGATGGGTGCACGCCCCATCCTCATACACAAACGGAATGTCCAGCCTGCGCGCATCTTTCCACAGATGTTCCTTCAGAAAAGACAGCTGCAGCTTTTTCCACAGGCTCTGCCAGTTGTCCATGGTGGCAAGCTCCTGGGCGATCTGCTCCACCGCGCCGGAATAGCTGCCGTCCTCCGCCAGAAAGAAATCCGAGCTTGCCCGCAGTACCCGGTACTGATCCAGCAGGGCGTCGCAGTAAATACAGTCCGAAAAATGAAAGCTCTGCCTGCGCAGCTCTTCCAGCAGACGGGAATCAAAATGCTGCTGTCTGGCAGCCTCCTCCATCTTCGCCCGGTTCTTGTCCACGTACATATTTTTGTCGGCAAACCGGAACAGCTCCCGCATATCGCTGCCCTCATGGTCGCCGGACAGGGCATACCCGCTGGCATAGCTGATGGGCAGATCCGGGTGCTCCGCGGAATACAGATCCGCCTGATGCCGCAGCTCCCGCAGGCATTCCCGCACGCCCACATGGTTCATGCCCCGCAGCACCGCCAGAAACTCATCGCCGCCATTGCGGCCCACAAAGCAGGACTCCGGCACCACTTTTCGCAGCAGCTGCGCAAAGGCACGGATGTACTCGTCTCCCTTTTCATGGCCGCAGTTGTTGTTGATCGTCCGCAGATTGTTCAGGTCAAAAGAGCACACCGCCAGACCCGGTCCGTCCGTGCCGGGCACCGGCTGCTCCAGAACTTCTTCACATTTATTTTTATTCGGCAGTCCGGTGGCTTCGTCCAGATAAACCTTGCTCTGCAAAATCCGGTTCTGGGCCGCATACCGCAGCGCCTTCACTAGCTCAAAAGCCAGCAGAAGCACCAGGCCGATGATATCCGCCACCACGATTTTCTCCAGCGTGCTCAGGGCAGACGCTTTTCGCTGAGAGTACGCCTCCGCAAGGCCTGTGGCCTCATCGCAGACGCCGAAGAAATGCTCACTTTTCTCAATGATCTGCGTGCTCTCGTAGCCCTTTTCCCGCACCAGCAGGATCTCCGCCTTCAGCTCCTGGAAATAGGCATCCAGCTCCTCCATTTTTTCCTGAAAAGCGCGATCATCCAGCCGCACCAGATTCAGATCTTCGCTGCCATAGCGCAGTCCCTGAATATAAGAAGTGACACTTTCGATCAGGCCGTCCTGAGGCTGTCCGGCATCCTCCAGCTTGATGATCCGCTGGGTGCAGCCCCGCACCAGACCGGCGTAGTTTACTACCCGGGCAGTACCCTGAATGCTGCTCACCATGGACATAATGCCAAAAAATAAAACAATGAGTACCGCCGTCAGCACGGACATGCTGCCACGCATGATATATGCCATTCTCTTGTCTGTTTTCTTCGTATTTTTCACCAGTCTCATCGCCTTTTCGACCAAATTTCCTTTAGCCCTATTGTAACCAGTTTTCTCCCGCTGCGCAAGCTCAGGAAAGAATTACTTCCCGCAAAATTCTTCCCACCGCGCCGGAAAATTCACCGATGTTCCGGATCTTCACCAGCTCCCGTCCGAAAATCTCACCGGCCACCTGGCCGCCCCGGGGACTTCCCATGAAAATACCGATCACCTGGATGCCTTTCTGCTTCAGCGCCCGCACTTCCCTTGCCGTGTCCTGCACCGCCAGCAGATCCGTGTATTCTTTATTTTTATAGAAAGCACCCTCCCCGGCATCCTGGTCATCCTGAGGGCTGGCATCCGTCAGCACCAGCAGGATTTTCCTGGCTTTGCTTCCCGTCTCCATCAGATGGCCTGCCGCCCGCAGCGCCAGCCCGTCCCGGTTGTTTCCGGCCGCCACATAGTGAAACAGCGCATCGCTCCTGACCGTCTCGTCGTAACTCTGGAACAGCCGCATCACGGTGAAGCCGCGGATGCTGCAGTAGGAATAAATCTGGACCGGGATCCCGCACTGTCCCAGGCTCTCCGCCAGGACATACGCCTGGGCTGCGATCTGCTCCTGCATCTGTTTCCGCGAGGAGGAAGCATCCATGAGAATATCCACCGAAAATCCCGGGATCTCCACCTCTTCCCTGTGTGCAAATACCCGGGGATTGTCCAGATACACCGCCTTCCAGACGCTGGGGGCGTGGATTCTCCCGTGCGTGGCCATGGTCGGAAATGTCTCGTCCTGCGTCTCCAGGCAGACTTTCAGGCTCTCCGTCAGCTTGCGGATGCTGTTCTGGTAAATGGCGCGGTTCTGCTCGAAATGCGCTTTATTTTTCCGGTACTGTTCGGCGCATTCCGTCTGAAATTCCCGGATCTCGCGGGCTTCCCTTTTTTCATGAAAGCCGTGCGCAGCAATGGTGGACTCCTGCTCGGGCATTGTTTCGGGCTTTGCGCCCTGTGATTCCTGTATATCTTCCGTTATACTTGCCTTAGACATGTTCCAAGGCATCGGTGTGTGTGCCGATTCATCCTCGAGGCCCTCATTTCGCATTGCTGATGGATGTTCTGCCCCCATAGCCGCTGCTGTTCTTGATGATACCGGTGTAATTGTATTTTGCACGGATGTCGTGTGTTTTGGTATGATGGTACGTCCCCGCGTAAACAATAGATGACTGTTCTTATGATTGCCCGTGCACAGCTGGCGCTCCACTTCCTCCTGCTGCTGTTCCGTGTACATGCTCTTTCCAAAACAGGCTTCCACATACCGCTTTGTCTCCTCCGGATCCCGGTGCACAGAAAACTGCAGCAGATAGTGTCTGGCCTGTTCCATCGTCCCCGCTTTTCCGTCTGTAGATGCATTCTCATCTTCATACTGCTTCGCCCGGACATAGGTGTTGCTCACCTTGCCCACCGAATGAAAAGCGCCTGCCACCTTTTGCAGAAAATAAATGCCGTCCTGCGTTTTGCCCGCTGTCGGCCGATAGGAAAAATATTGCCACAGATTGTCACGGGTGCGCTCCAGAAGCTGTTCCGTCGTCATGTCCCCCGTATAGGAAAATGCGTGTAAAATCCGCTCTTCCTCCTCCGGCAGGCCCGAGGGCTCCCCCAGGATCTCCCGGCAGTGCCCGTTTCGCAGCTGCTCGATCCTGGCATACTCCCTGTAACGCTGGTATCGCTGCAGGCTCTCCCGGGCATACTCCTGCCGGAGCGCCGTCAGCGCCGGGCGCACCTTCTGCTCCTTTTCATACAATGCATTTTCCAGGCCGATCCAGAGCAGTCCCTCATACAGCTCCTCGTCTTTTCCGCCTAGCTGTTCAAAAAACGCATCCAGCTTCTCCTGCTCGCACCATTTGTGCGCCAGCCCGATGATCAGATTCAGATACAGATCCGCCATTCCGTCCGGCGAAAATGCAAGAAAAAGCGGTTCAAATCCATAATCCTCCGCTGCTGCCCATATGAAATTGTGTGCACGTTTCGCTTCCCTTAACGCCTGCTCTTCCATTCTGTAAATCTTTCTCCCCAACGCCCTGAAAATTACGATCCCTGCACTCTGCAGGTCGCTTTTCCGGGTGTCATGCAACTACCGCTTACTCTGCTATTTTTTCATTGCATTTCCTGTATCTGACTTTATTCTTTTTCGAAAAAATCCTGCCTCTGTGTTTTCCGCGGGATCCTCGCCCGGATCGTATCCCGGATCAGCGTCTGCTCATAGGGATCAAACGACTTATTCGTAATGCCCATATCCAGCGCCGTGTGGACATCCAGTCCCTTCTCCATCAGGCCCACCGATCCCAGAAGCCCCCGCAGATCCAGCGCCTTCGAAGAAATCTCCGCATGTTCGCATTTCTTCTGCAGATCCAAGAACACCGCCGCCAGCTCCCCGGCTGCCTCCTCCCGGATCTTCGGCGCATGTTTGCGGATCAGCCGGATCAGGCTCTCCTGAGAGATCATCGGCATCTGGATCACCGCAAACCGCGATACCAGCGCCTCATTCAGCTCCTTCGTCCCGGAATATCCGTAATTCATCGTGGCGATAAACCGGGTCGCCGGATGCAGCTCGATCCGCTCATAGCCCGGCACGTCGATCACCCGCCGGAAATCCAGCGTCGCGTGTAGCACCGCCACCGCCTCGCTCTTCGCCATGTTGACCTCATCCAGCACCGTAAATCCCCCGGACTTCGCCGCCGCATACACCGGCCCCGGCCGAAACGTCACCTCGCCGCCCCGGAACGTATCCATGCCGATCAGCGACGCCGCATCCATATTCACATGAAAAGACACATCCCAGCGCGGCCTTCCAAAAACCCCTGCCAGATTCTCCGCAAACAGGTTCTTGCCCGTCGCCTTGTGTCCCACCAGCAGCAGATTCTCCCCGCACAGAAGTGCCGTGATCGCCTGCTCCCACACATCCTTTCCGTAATAAAACTGCTCCGGCTCAGGAATCCTCGTCCAGTCATCCTTCGCCACCGGATACGCCTCCCGGAAAGCCTTTATCTCCTCAATCAGATCCTCCCGGATCCCCAGTTCCCGTAATTGTTCCAACAATGCTCGCCGCTTCCTTTCTCCTGTCCAGTATACCAAAAAGCAAAAAAATATGCGACTTTTTTGCAATAAAAATGACGCAAAATCAGGGGATGCTATTTTCCACGCACAGTGCGCCCCACCCTACCCGGGAATTGGGATACTCCGCTTCCCCTCGCAGCTTCCTGGCACCGAAGATGAGCTGTGCCTTGACTTTTTCCCCGTACATATAAGGATCATTGCCGTCCACGATGCCCCACTGCATGAGAAGGGCTGCCGCCCCGGCCACAAAAGGTGACGCAAAGGAAGTGCCGGTGACGCTGCGATAACCGCCGCCAACGGCTGTGGTGGTGGCATCTACACCGGGAGCAGCAAGATCCGGCTTGATGCCCTGTAATTCCCGGGTGTAACCGCGGCCGGAGAATTCCGCATAGGCGTCTGTAGCAGCGTTGTAGGCGCTGACAGAGATGACGCGTTCCGCAGTGGAAGGAATGGTAAGCGTGGTCTCCGGCATCGGAAAGAGAAAGCCCGTGTCCGCCCCCAGAGCAGCGGCAGACGGCATCCACAGGTCATAATTGCCCTGGACGATCCGCTTCGGCAGGAGCTGAATCCGCCAGATGCCCGCATCCAGGTAATCCGCGACGGGTAAAAAGTCTATATAAATTTCCTGGGCTTTGCTGGACGGACTAGGCTCCCCGTAATAGATGAGCAACTCGGTCTGGCCCAGCCGAAACCGCTGTGTTCCCAGCCCCCGGCGCAGTTCCCCGGTGGACTGGCCGGAGGGATGGATGATGGCAACGTCATACACATCTGCATAGTTTTTCCAGAGCTGCATGTTTAAGGCAGGCTCATAGGCGCCAATGGTGAACGGGATTTCCGTCACTTCTCCCTCCCGCACATCTCCCGCCGTATGGCCTGCCTTGTCCGCTTCGTTCCCGGTTCCCACGCTGATGACGCTTTTCCACAGATTGGACACGTCGTCCAGATACCTTGCCAGCAGAGTAGAGCCATCATGGGCACCGTAGGTATTGCCAAAGCTCAGATTCAGCGCCAGCGGCAGCCGCAATTCCAGCGCCCGACGCACCGCATAGTCGATGCCCTGCATGAGTTCCGTGGTTCTGGGAAACCCCGCCGCTCCCTGCCTGGGTGTCCCCAGCCGCACCACCAGAATATCGCTGTCCGATGCTACGCCCCGATATCGCCCGGCAGATGCCCGCCCATTTCCCGCTGCAATGCCCAGCACGCCTGTGCCATGTCCGCTCAGATCCCGGCTGGGGACGAAACGCTGTTGTTCTTCCAGACTGTCCGCTGCCAGCGCCGCATTGATCCGTTCCCGGGAGTATTCGGTTCCCACTCTGTAGCCATTGGGCGGCAGATTGCGAAAAACCATTCCATCTGCTTCCACCAGCATCCCATCAGCCGGGATCGTCTGATCCCAGATGGAAACTATTCTTGTGGTGCCATCCTCGTTTCGAAAATCCGGGTGCGTGTAATCCACGCCGGAGTCCACCACCGCCACCAGCACGCCCCGGCCCGTCAGGTTCAGCCCCAGGTTGCGCACCTGATCCACACAGGAAGCAGCCCGTCCTCTGTTCAGCGCAAAGAAAAGCCGTTTTGGTTTTTCCACGAACTCGATCTGCGGGAACTGCGCCAGCCGCTCCAGCTGCTGCTCCGTCAGCGTAATGATGGCATATTCATTCAGCAGCCGAACCACCTGCACCGTCTCCGCCTCCACCGGTGTCAGCTCCCCGGAATATTTCACGATCACATCCCAGGTGTCCGTCTCCTCGTCAAATCCCACATTCAGGTTCAGGGATTTTTCCCGCTCTGCCGGTGCTGCATCCAATGCCAGATTCAGCAGGTTTTCCAGTTTCTGATCCTGCAACTACTCACCCTCCACTACTTGACACATATACCTTGTTTGTACACATTTCCATAGATTCAAACACACCTCTTGCTTCCAACATATGCAGGAAATATGTATTTCGAACTACTTATATGAGTACCTTTTTTAGCATATACAACACATGACAACTTTGTTCACACATCTAAGTATCACACCTCATTTGATTTTGCATAAAACAAGACCCCGAAGCTTTACGCTCCGAGGCCTGTTTTAAAATATAGAAGAAGTTTGTAAATAATCTGGCAATTCTGTAATTTTACTGATCCTGTGCACCGCCGGTACATCTTTTCCAAATCCGTAAGCCGCATGGATAAACGGCACATTCGTTTTCTCTGCCGCCTCCCGGTCTTTGTTCGTATCACCGACATACACCGGATGCTGCAAACCATACTGTTTCTGCACGATACGGATATTTTCATCCTTGGGCCGCCCGGTTCCTCCGGCACAGATCCAGCCGGTGAAATAGGGTTTCAGGTTGAACAGATCCCAGAAGCCCTCCAGATATTCTGCATCGCAGTTGCTCACCAGAAACAGCTGATACCGCTCTGACAATGTGTGAAGGGTCTCCTCCACACCGTCATACAGCACGGCCCCGCCCTGTTTCAGATAAGGATGCAGTCTGGAACAGTAATCATCCATGATCTTCTGCACCGTCTCGTCCTCTGCGCCGGGAAAACAAAGCTTCAGGATATCCCAGGTCTGCAGCCCCATATAGTGATAGATGTCATCCAGCGTTGTGTCCGCCGCCGGAACAGACGGATAATCCCGGAAAAGATCCTGAATCACCCGAAAAATCACCGGTACCGCATCCCACAGCGTCCCATCCAGATCAAACAGAACAGAATCTGCGTTTTGTTCCATATCCGATCCTTACTTCCAGTTCGGATTATCAATGATGGCCGGTTTTCCGTCACGCTCCACCATAAGCTTGCGATAACCCTTGGTCTCAATGGTACCGTAGTCATGACCTGCATCTGCGCGGAACACAAAGAAAGTGATGAGCTGCTCGTCCGGGCTTACGTTGATACTGCGGTGTGCATAGCGTTTCGGCACGTACAGTGTCTCTCCCGCCTTCATCTCCAGTGCCAGCCAGTCTCCCTCCGGGTTCTCCATGAGCATATAGCCATGGCCCTTCAGGCAGTAGTACACTTCACCGGTGTCGAGAATGGTGTGGAAATGGCCTTTCGTGAAATAATACTCATCTCCCACTTTCCCAGGATTCAGAATAGAACAGCCAAAAGCAAAATCGCCCGGTGTCTCCGGTGCCGGCATGGAATGGAACTCATAAACAACAGAGTCTTCCTTTGCAAGTGCCTCTTCATAGGCCTTCTCGTCGGCAAACATACCTTTCATCTGGCTTAAATATCTTTTTCCCGTATCCAGGGTCTTGGAAAGACCTGTCTGGGGATCAAAATCAATGACAAATCCTCTTTCAAAATCAAACGGTTTATCGCCGCCATTAAAATGTGCCATATGCTATCTCCTTTCTACTTTCTGCTCTGTACCTCACGTGCAATCTCGCTGAGTTTTTTCAGTTTCTCGCCAAGCAGCTCACAGTGGAACACATCAGCCATTACCTGTGTCCAGCCATATACAAAATACATCCAGCCATCCTGGATATCCAGTTCTTTTTCTTTCTCCTGTGCCTCTGCCTGATGCATGAAGGTCAGCTCGCCTCTATAGTTGATCTCCCACACGATGGCTTTCTTCGGGAACTGTGCCGCATCTGTCAGCGGAGAACCCGGACGGTCTTTTCCAAGGCCGGTGGCATTGATGATCAGAGAGCCCTCTCCCATCTCTTTTGCCATGACGTCATCGTTCTGGCCCGGATCAGGTGTCAGGAAATACTCTGCCGGGATGGTGTTCGGATAAAACTCTTCGTTGATCTTTTTGCACTCATCCAGTCTCGGTGTGGAACGGTTTGCCACAACGATGTTCTTCGGATCATTGCCCTTGCCGGAATTTCTCATGTAATAAGAACACATGGAAATACAGCTTCCACCTGCGCCCATGATCATCACGCCTGCTTCCGGATGCTCTTTCCAGTAATTTGCAGGAACAAACTCCTCCATTGCCATGCCGCAGGTGATGGGATCCTTTGCCTCGCAGCAATATTTGTCCCCATCTTTGTAAATGGAAGAAATCTCGCCAAACTGTTTTGCGTAAGGCCCGATCACGTCAAACATGTCATGAGCAGCCGCATAAATGTCGATCTTGTGGGTGGTAACAAGGGCACCCAGAGATAACGGATCCTTTTTGATAAAGTCTACTACCTCGCGGTACACTTCCGGTTTCTCGTGGATGGCAATGTCAATGCCCTTGATCTGGGCATCAATGCCAAGATATTTTACCCACTCCGGGAACACCTTCATGATAGAAGAAGATCCTGTGGTAACGCCAATAAAGTACATGGTAGGTCTTGTTGCTGCTTCTAATTTCATCGTAATATCCCTTCTCTTTCCTCAAAAGTCTAATATTTTGCCGGGGTTTTCCACACACATCCGGTGGATATCCCCATCTGTAAACCCGATTGCCTTCATTTTGGGAATATAATCCTTCAAAATATAATCCAGACCCATATCTGCTGCATGGTAAGCCCGCAGCCGCTGATTCGTCGTATCCAGGCTGATCACAATCTGGCCAAGAAGTCCTGCCTCCCGCATTTCCGCCAGCAGTTCCAGTTCCTCCTGTTCCGATACATATTTCAGCCGGTGCACGCTGTCATAACAGAACATGCAGCCCGATGCCAGAATTTCCTTATGATATGCAGCATCATAATGGGTGCGGTCCAGATGACAGATCAGCAGCCGGGAAGGCGCGATCTTTCGCTGCTCAAACCAGCAGATCAGCCCTGCAATGTCATTCCCCTTCTCCGTATGTACCATCACCGGCGCACCGGTTCTGTCCGCCGCCTCTGCCACAGCTTCAAACAGCCGGATATACACAGGATCCGTGTTCCAGTTGTTCTCCATGGCCACCTTCAGGATGCCTGCCCGATACGGCAAAACCGTTCCGTCCGTATCCGTCATGCCTTTCTCGATCTCACTGACATACAGATCGGCCAGCTTTTTGCTGTCCCAGGAAAGCAGCTCTGTCTGATCAAAGAACATCTTCTTGTGAAATCCTGCAGAAGCCACGATATCCACGCCGCTTTTCTCCGACAACTGCGCCAGCATCCGCCCATCTCTGCCGCAGCCTGTGGGCTGGGCATCCACGATCAGGCTTCCACCTGCCGCCGCATACTCTTTCAGCTCTGCCAGGGATCGATACTCATCATCCATGCACAGCGCTTCATTGCTCTGAAAGGAAGCGCCTTTGCGGAGCCAGATATGTTCATGGCACTGACAATGCCCCAGCTCCTGCGGGGTCAACATTCTGCATACTGTACGAATCATAACGCTGTTCGTTCCTCCTGTTTTGAAAGAAACGGCTGCCGAACTCTGTTGTATATCCGGCAGCCTTCCCTTTTAAATATTGAGAATCAATTTCTGAGCAGTAGCTCGATTGTCTTCGATATACTGGTATGCGCTGCTCACATCTTCGATGGAGTATTCTTTGGAAATCAACCGTTTCAGATTGATCTTGCCCTCGTCCACCAGACGGATTGCTTCAAAATAATCCTCTTCTATGTACATCAGGGTACCGATCAGCTCATATTCTCTGTCCTGTACATTGGCCATATTCGTATTGGCCATACCGGCAAATACGCCAACGATCACGATCGGGATTCCCTTTCCTGCAATGTCAAGCACCTGATTCAGTGCTGCCGGACTTGCGGAGCACTCATATACCGCATCCATGCCATCCGGGCCAAATTTCTCCTTGATGACAGCCTCCAGATCTTCTTTGGATACATCTACGGTATAATCGATGCCGCACTCTGCTGCCATATCCAGCTTTTCCCGGGAAACATCAGTGATCATAACAGCGGAAGCACCCAGTCCCTTGGCACTCTGTGCCACCAGGTTACCGATGGTACCGGCACCTAATACCAGCACCTTCTTTCCCTTCACATCACCGATTCTCTTCACGGCATGTACGCCTACAGACAACGGCTCGATCATGGTTCCCTCGCCGAAGCCGATCTGATCCGGAATCTTGTAAAACAGTTCTTCCTTTGCCACATAGAAATCAGAACTTCCGCCGGTGCACTGGCATCCCAGCACTTTCAGAGATTCACAGATATTGTATCTGCCTTCCCGGCAGGGACGGCATTTTCCGCATACCTGCTGCGGCCGAAGCACCACTCTGTCACCCAGAGCAACCTTTGTCACGCCTTCTCCCAGCTTTTCCACAACGCCTGCGCACTCATGTCCCAGAACGATGGGAAAACTCATAAACGGATGTTTTCCGTAATATGCGTGGATATCTGATCCGCAGATTCCGACGGACTTGACCGCGATACGCACTTCGCCCGGGCCCGGCTCCGGAATCGGCACTTCATGTTTTTCAAATGTTTTTGGTGCAACCAATTCAAACTGACGCATATATTTATCTCCTTTTTCTCAGACTAAACGCAAGTGTAGCAACCATCAATAACGATATCCGCACCGGAAGTGAAGGATGCGGACTCGGAAAGCAGATAGATCACTGCGCCGCAAAGCTCAGACGGCTCGCCATATCTTCCGTAAGGGGTCAGATCCATCCATCTCTTCTGCCAGTCCTGATCAACAAATACACAAAGCTCTGTGCGCATGTATCCGGGGCTGATGCTGTTCACACGGATGTCGTCATGACAATACTCTACTGCCAGAGACTTGGTCATCTGCATAACTGCTGCTTTGGATGCATTGTAGGAAGCCTGCTCCTGCGGCCAGTTTACAATATGTCCGGACATGGATGCCGTATTAACAATGGAACCCTTCTTATTATTTGCTTTCAGGTATCTTGCAAACTCAGATGCCATATAATATTCTCCGTTCAGGTTCACATTGATGACATGTGCCCACTCTTCCGGCTTCACATCATATGCGGACTTATGGATAACAATTCCCGCGTTATTAAACAGACCATCCAGGCCGCCCATCTTCTCTGCTGCTGCATCGATGCCGGCTTTTACCTGTGCCGGGTCTGTAACATCCACCTCGTAAACTGCGGTTCTGCGTCCGGTAGATGCAGCGATCTCATCTGCAACTGCCTGCGCCTTCTCTTTCTGCACATCAAAAATCACGATGTCAGCGCCAACCTCAGCCATTCTTGTGGCTACTACTTTACCAATCCCCTGTGCTCCCCCTGTAACAACAATCGTCTTGCCTTCCAGAGAAAACAGCTTTTCCAATACTGTCATTTGTAAGACTCCTTTCTCGGTATCTCATTATGTTATTATGTTACTACATTCGGACTTTAAAATCAAGCATTAATCCATAAAATATTAACAAAACCTATTTCTCACTGGCAGTCATTTTATACGCATCTGCCAATGCATTATAATACAGGTCAAAGGCTTTCTTCACCGGTACATAGGCTTCCACTGCTGCCGGATTGGGTTCCTGTACGGAATCGATCTTCAGGAAACGGTCAACTGCGGAGAAATCTTTGAAGATACCGCTTCCTACGCCGCCGATGACAGCTGCACCCATGGAGCTTCCCTCTTCCAATGTGGTCGGCACCAGGATCTTTGCCTGATAAATATCCGCCATGATCTGACGCCATACCTCACCTTTGGCACCGCCGCCCACGCAGATGATCTCAGAAATATCCATCTTCGTCCGCAGGATGTTCAGGCAGATATCCAGGTTCATGGTCACGCCTTCCAGTACACTTCGCAGGATGTCGCCGCGGGTCGTCTCCGGCTTGATGCCCAGCCATGTTCCCTTTGCCTGTGCATTCCATCTGGGCGCACGCTCACCGAGCAGATAGGGAAGGAAGATCACGCCGTTGGCGCCCATGGGAGAACCTTCCACTTCTTTGTTGATGTAATCGTAAGGAGAACCGCCTTTTTCTTTTGCCATCGCACTCTCTGCATGACAGATGGTATTCTTCAGCCAGTTATAGCTTCCGCCGGCATACTGCATCGTTCCGTTCGGTGCATACAGCCCCGGAACCGCATGCGCCCAGGTTACCGTTCTCATCTGCTCATCGAAGATCGGCACCTCTGCGGTCGTCGTGATCCATGCGGACGTTCCCATACAGCAGTATGTCTTACCGGGTGTGATGGAGCCGCATCCTACGTTTGCAGCCACGCCGTCTCCGGCACCAAGCACTACCGGCGTTCCCTCTGCCAGTCCGGTCAGTTCTGCTGCTTCTTTGGTCACACCGCCTGCCACAAAGGTGGATTCCTTTACTTCCGGCAGTTTATCCGGATCGATACCGGTATATTCGATCAGTTCCTCTGACCATTTCAGTTTGTTGATGTCAAAGCATGCAAAAGAGTTGGCATCAGAATATTCCGTATAGAATTTTCCTGTCAGTTTGAAGGTGATATAATCCTTTGCATTGAGTGCTTTATACGTCTGTTCATAGATTTCCGGTTCATTGTCACGGATCCACATGAGCTTCTGCACCCCATAGGAAGCTGTATTTCTATGTCCTACAATGTGATAAAAGCTCTGCTGATCAATATGTTCCTCAATCTGTGCCACCTGTTTCTGCGCACGCTGATCTGCCCAGATGATCGACGGACGCAAAGGCTTGCCGTTCTTATCCACGCACAGGCAGCCCATCATCTGGCCACTGAAGCTGATGGCACCAATGGCTTCCGGCGCGATGCCTGCCTCTGCGATCAGCTGTTTGCTGGACTGGCATACCGCATTCCACCAGTCATCTGCATCCTGCTCCACCCATGTGTCATTAAAATAATGTGCCGGATAAGATACCGTTACACTTTTGATCAACTCTCCGTTTTCCGAAAAAAGGGTCGCCTTATTTCCTGATGTTCCCAAATCATGTGCTAAAATATATCTTGTCATCTCTTAATTCACCTCATGAAATACTGTTACTGTAAACTGGTTTCTGTCCCCGCGATAACGGGACATGGTATACTCAATTACTTTTCCAAACGAATTATATCCCACAGAACGGATATACTGGATCGGCTTTTTCTTCTCCATTTCCAGCAGCTTGGCATCCTCCGTTCCCGCCTCTACCGCTTCAATGGTACGATCCAGATGGTGAATTCGTGTCTCGTCACTCATATCCAGGATACTGTACAGCCGTTCTTTATTCAGATCATACTGAAATACTTTACTGCACAGCGCATACGGAAGAAAGGTCTTGGAATGTACGATCGGCCTGCCGTCTGCCATTCTCTTTCTGTGCAGAAAGATTACCTTTTCCTCCGCAGACAGCTGAAATGCCTCTATCACTTCCGCCGGGATCTCCTCTCCTTCCAGTACCCGAAACTGCAATACCTCTGTACTGGGTGTCATGCCCCGATGCAGGATCTCATCGTTAAAGCTCTGGATCTTGCTGATATATTCCTGCTTAATTTTCGGTTTGGCAACGAAGGTTCCCTTACTCTTTACCCGATAAAGAATTCCTTCCTGCACCAGCTCGCCAATGGCCTGCCGGACCGTCGTTCTGCTGATCTGATAGTAACTGCTGATCTCTTTTTCTGTCGGGATCACATCACCGGCGGTATATTTATTTTCATTGATCGCTTCCAGGATCAGCTCTTTTAACTGGTAATAAAGCGGAACAGGAGTGTTTTTATCAATGGTTTTTGTCTCGTTAAGCATAGTCTTCTCCTTATTTTTTACAATCTGCAAAGCATACACTGATGGTGCTCTGACGCTATTCAGTGTATGCTTTGTATAAATGGCTGTCAATTACCTCTTTTGGTAATGTCATGACATTCACGCAGATTGAAAAATTTTCTCCACTGTAGGGTAAGTATTACCACTCGTTGTTCGGCCCTGCAAAAACATTCCGAAGATAAGCCACAGAATTCCTTGCATCTTCATCCAGCCGTTCCTGTGAAGCACCATGGCTCAGATCCCGCCAGATCTTGATATCACTTCCTACTTCTCCGCCGCCGATGACAAAAGGCTCCATGACAACATTCTTATCATAGCCGATCCGGTGCAGTGCCTTGCCGATCTCCGGCCAGGGGAAATTGCCCTTTCCCGGCACTCTGCGGTTATTCTCGCCCACATGGAAGTGTCCCAGAAGATCACCGGCAGTCAGGATGGCATCGATCATACTGTCTTCCTCGATATTCATATGGAAGGTATCCAGCATGACCTTTACCGCAGGCACGTCCACCTCTTTTACAAAGCGAACCGCTTCCTCAGAAGTATTCAGGATATATCCCTCAAACCGGTTCAGCACTTCCAGACAATAATCCACGCCGCACTCTCCGGCAATTTTTCCGACCTTCTTTACGTTGGCCACACTTCTTGCCCAGTCGCCTTCTTTGTCGATAGGTTTGGAATAATCCACTGGCCAGTAGGAATAGATGCCACCGCCAATGGTATGAATATCCATAAATTCCAGTTTTTTCAGAAGGTCTGTATAAAAAGCAACCGCATGCTCTGATACCTTCGGATCTGCAGACGCCAGATTCTCCTCCGCTGCAGGCCCATATCCTGCGGTCAGCATCACGCCCTGTGCTTTTGCTTCATCGCGAAATGCCTGCATCTCTTCTCTGGACATATTTTTCAGTGCCGCACAGGATATCTCCAGAATATCAAAGCCCAGATCACGGACTTTCTCAATATATTTTTTCTGATCACATCCCCAGGTTTTCTCCCAGTATGCAAAGTAAATTCCGTATTTCATTTCCTGCCCCCTTCTGTTTTACATCCAGTTTTTGTCTCACATACCGTCTGTGATATGATGTCCGATGGCATCGGCCGCCTTCACGATCTCTTTGAGCATGTCAGAGGAAATCTCAAACGGTTCTCTCACCAGTTCCGGCTGCGATACGTTATCCGCGATCAACTGCAGGTTTTCTTCTGTCAGCTCCACCTGCAGATCCGCCAGTGTTGTCGGCAGCCCCACCTTCTTACAGAATTCCACATATTCTTTGATGGTCTCCCACGATGCATTCTCTGCCACCAGCTGGCACAGCGTACCGAAAGCCACCTTTTCACCATGGAGTGTTGCAGCGCCGTTGGGTGTTGCCGTGATGCCGTCCCCCACCGCATGTGCGCAGGCGCAGGCCGTATTCTCAAAGCCCAGTCCGCTCATCAGCGTATTGGCCTCAATAACAGCCTCCAGAGCGTCCGTCACCACATGGTTCTCATTGGCGATCTTGGCAGCCTCGCCAAAATCAAGGATCGTCTCATAGCAGAACTGGGCAATCTTCATAGCCGTTCTCGTTCTCCGGAAACAGCCTGCTTCCTGACAGATATAATTGCCGCTGTTGGAAGCCGCATTCGCCTGCGCTTCAAACCATGTTGCCATGGCATCTCCCATACCGGACACAAGGAACCGTACCGGTGCATTGGCAATGATCGTGCTGTCGATCAGCACCATATCCGGACTCTTGATATAATTGATTGCATGAGAATGTTCGTGATTTTCTTTGTAGATAACAGACAGTGCGCTGGTCGGCGCATCGGTAGAAGCACTGGTTGGAATGATCACAACCGGCAGCTGTAACTCATTCGCTACGCCTTTGGCCGTATCAATGGATTTGCCGCCGCCAATTCCCATGATCACATTGGCGCCGCACGCTTTCGCTGCCTCCGCATGTGCATGGATCCGTTCCACTGTCACCTCATTTTCGAACTGTGCAGCCTGGAACAACTGTCCGTCAGCCTCGTACTGCGTTTTCAGAAGATCATTCATAGAAGCAAAGAAATACGGATCGATCACAGCAAACACGCTGCTTCCGTATTTTTTTGTATGAACAGAAACCCGGTTAATCTCCCCGGGCCCCTGGATATAGCGTCCAGGAGCCCCGAAAGACATTGTTCTTGATGCACCCATAATTTGTAAACCTCCCCTTGTTACAATTCATGATACAATTAAACAGTTGCCTCAGCTTTATTTGTATTAATCTGCAGTAATACTGCTGCAATGATGATCAGACCTTTTACGATCTCCTGCGGGTATGCCGGTACCCCCTTCAGGTTCATGATATTGTTGATCAGTGCAATTGTAAAAGCACCAATCACCGCTTTAATCACGTTACCTTTACCACCTGCCAGGCTGGCACCGCCGATAACGCAGGCAGCAATCGCATTCAGCTCACCGCCGCTTCCCAGTGTGGACGCTGCCGTCTGGGTTCTAGATGCCATGAACATTCCTGCGACAGCAGAAAGGAAACCGGATACCAGATAACAGGAGCATACATATTTCTTTACATCAATACCTGCCAGCTGAACGGCTGTCTTGTTGGAACCGCAGGCAATGACGATTCTTCCGTAGGAAGTGTAGTTCTGGATGAATGCCATGATCACGATGATGATGGCGCATCCGATGATGATCGGGTAGCCATATTTCTTGCTGGCCATTGCGGATACTGCTGCCACATCAGAACATCTGACAGGAGCACCGTTGGATACGATCAGGGCAAAACCGTTACCGATGGAAAGTGTTGCCAGTGTGGTAACGAATCCCTGCATGCCGCCATAGGCAACGAGCAGGCCGTTCAGCAGACCGATGAGCAGTCCCATCACAAGTGCTGCAAGGAATGCAAGAACGAAGTTTACCTGATAGTCTCTCATGAGCACGTAAGCCACACAGGAAGAAAGGGCGGTTACCGCACCGACAGACAGGTCAATACCGCCGGTCAGGACTACAAACAGCATACCAAGTGCCACCAGAATCGGGCCGGACTGCTGCAGCAGGATATTGGTCAGGTTGGCAATATCCAGGAATGTGCTGGAAAGCACTGCACAGATAATAAACAATACAAGAAAGATCACATATGTATTATTGTTCAAAAGAAATTTTTTCAAATCGAATTTTTTCGTATTCATCACTGTACCCCCATCGCATATTTAATCATCATATTCTCCGTGAGTTCCTCTTTCTGCAGTTCACCGGTCACCTTACCATTTCTCATGATAACTACCCGGTCACACATGCCGATGATCTCCGGCATCTCAGAGGAAATCATGATAACTGCAACGCCGTTTTCTGCCAGATTATTGATGATCTTATAAATCTCTGTCTTCGCACCGACATCTACGCCTCGGGTCGGTTCGTCAAAGACAACGCATTTGCAGTCAGCTGCGATCCATTTTGCCAGCGCGATCTTCTGCTGGTTACCACCGGAAAGGCTGCTTGCATCGTCTTCTGTACTTCCGTATTTTGTCTGAATACTCTTCAGCAGTTCTTTGACGTACTCTTTTTCCTTCGCATGCTGGATGACGCCATGGTTGGTCACCTTTTTCAGACACGCAAGTGTGGTATTTACCCGGATACTCTGATTCAGCAGTAATCCCTGTTTCTTTCTATCTTCAGGAAGCAGGCCAAATCCTTCTTTGATCGCCTGGCCCGGTGTCTTCCAATTAACTTCTTTTCCAAAATAATATACTTTTCCGGATTCTTTCTTATCTGCTCCGAAAATCGCCCGCATGGTTTCTGTACGTCCGGCACCGACCAGTCCGTTAAAGCCAAGAACCTCTCCGGCTTTCACATCAAAGCTGACACCGTCTACCAGTTTCCCTGCGTGTAAATCCTCTACCTTTAATACAACATCGCCGATCTTCGCATTGCGCGGCGGATACATCTCTGTCATCTCACGGCCTACCATCAGGTTGACAAGACGTTGTTTGTCAAAGGATGCTGTATCTACCGTATCCACATACGTTCCATCTTTTAATATTGTAATATGTTTGCTTAACTCAAAGATCTCCTCCAGTCGATGTGAGATATAAATAATACTTACGCCTTCATCTCTGAGTTTTTTGATTACTTCAAATAACTTCTGAATTTCGGAGAAAGTCAGCACTGCGGTAGGTTCATCGAATACAAGAACCTTTGCATTTCGTGTCAGACATTTGCAGATCTCTACCACCTGCTGATATGCCACACTCAAAGAACCACATTTTGCTCTCGGGTCAATGTCCCCGAATCCCAGTTTCTCCAGCTGTGCTTTTGCATCTTCCCGAAGCTTCTTCCAGTCGATCAGGCCTTTGCCGCCGCTCAGCTTGTCAATATAGATATTCTCTGCCACCGTAAGATCCGGTGCGAGCATAAACTCCTGATAAATAATTGCGATTCCCAAATCTTTGGACTCTTTTGGATTTGTGATTTTCACTTCCTGTCCATCGATGAAGATCTGTCCCTTATCTCTCTGATATGCTCCGGATAAGATTTTCATCAATGTAGATTTACCGGCACCATTCTCTCCTATCAGCGCATGGATTTCTCCCGGTTCAACACTGAGAGAAACATCTGTCAGCGCCTTAACACCGCCGAAATGCTTTGTGATACCTTTCATTTCCAGCCTGTATTGCTGAGCCATGTGCTCACCATCCTTCCCATCTGTCTGTAATTCCTTCTTATAAAGAGCAATCCCCCTCTTAATTGAGGAGGATTGCCTTTTTTAATCCGCCCGGGATTTAGAAACCGTACTCGTAACGCTCGTCTACGTTGTCCTTTGTAACGCAAACTGCATCTGTCAGAGTTACCTCATCATAGCTGTTCATATCTTTGCCATCTACGAGAATCTCTTTTGCAATACCAACTGCCTTGATTGCAACCTGTACAGGAGAGTTCTCACCTGTGCAGTAGTACTCGCCGGACTCAGTTGTCTTGTCGCCCTTGATGTAATCGTAAGCTTCTTTTGCGCCGTCAGCTGCTGCTACATAGTAGATACCGGTCAGGCCTGCATCGCTTGCTGCCTGCATGCCGCCGAACAGCATCTGGTCGTTCTCACCGAACATGGTGTTCAGCTTGTCTTTTGTCTTGACAACCAGGTCGTTTGCATCGTTCAGGATATCGTTGACAGTCCAGTTGCCCCAGCCCTGTCCGGCGATGGTGAACTTTGCATCTTCGTTTGTATAAGAACCTGTGCTCAGCAGAGTAGCGTCAGCCTCTTCAGTCATCTTCCAAGCCTCTTCCTCTGAGATACCAAGTCTCTTCTCAAGGATACCACAGATCAGGCCCTGTCTTCTCTCATTACCAGCAACATTGCCCTTCTCACCGGAAAGCATGATGCTGTAGATCTCTTTGTCACCCATGAACTCAGCGTAGGATAATCCGCATGCACGTCCATTCTGTTTGTTATCGGAATAAACGGTTGTTACACAGTGGCTCTCGTTTACGCCGGAGTCAACGTTGATAACCGGAATGCCGGCATCCATTGCGTTCTTCTCATCTGCGATTACGTTATCCGGATCGATACAGTCACAGAAGATCATGTCGTAATCCTGTGTAACGAATGTCTCAAAGTTCTCTGTCTGCTTTGTTACATCCATGTTCGCATTCAGAACAACCACGTCCTCAGCCTTGTCAACCAGCCCCTGCTCTACGCACTGCTCAACCAGTCCGTTTGCCAGAGCTACGAAGTACGGTCCGTCCTGTGTTTTCATTGCAACACCGATCTTGAACTTCTTGTCTCCGCTCTCCTCTGCAGCCGCATCTGCTGTGTCGTCTGTCTTCTCTTCTGTAGCCGCATCTGTCGATGTGGTGGAAGAAGAATCACTGCTTCCGCATCCAGCCAGCATGGAAGCTACCATAGCTACGCTGAGAACTACCCCAATTACTTTTCTTTTCATAGTTATCCTCCTTTTTTTCAATGGATGCTACACACCATTGTTCGTAATGTAGTTACATTATGATATTAGTATATCTTTGTCATTTTGTCAACTTTTTATTTAAAAGTTATTTTTTTTCACAACTTTATTGTGCACAATAACAACAGTCCTTGATCATCTTTTTATTTCCCATCTAAAAATATAATAAAATATAATATTGTTAAGTTTTAAACATGGTATTTTTGTTGTTTTCCGTCAAAAGCAGGCATTTTACATATACAGGCAAGATATTTCAGGTGTTAAGCAGAAAAAGATTGTTAAAAAGATACCGCAGAGAGCTTTATCCCCCTGCGGTATCTTCTTCCTATGTTTTATCCGTTATATGTTATTTGATGATCAGATCTTTTCTTCTCCGGTCAGCCGTCATGGCGATGGCTGCCAGCACAAACACGCCGAGAACAATGTTCTGGGAATAAGCATCTACGCCAAGGAAAGTCATACCATTCTGAATCAGTGTAATGGTAAACACACCGAGCAATGCGCCAAGAACACTTCCTTTACCACCTGCCAGGGAAACACCGCCCAAGGCGCAGGATGCAACAATCTTCAGCGTATATGCATCGCCTATGGTCGGAGAACTGGACCGCACGCTGCCTGCCAGGAACACGCCTGCCAGTGCTGCCAGCATACCGTTGATGATAAATACAATGATTTTGATCTTGTCCACGTGCAGACCTGCCACCCTGGCCGTCCGCTCATTGCCGCCGATGGCAAAGATCGCTCTTCCTACCGTTGTATAATTGGTAAAGAAGAAGATCACCGCAACAATCAGCAGTGCAAGAATAATTGGCAGTCCAAATACACCAAAGGAAATCTTATACCAGTTCACCGCTCCCCACATGGCTTTCGGAATGGATTCCGGATTCTCTGTAATGAGCAGCGCCGTTGACTGCCATACAGACATGAATCCCAGGGATGCGATAAAGGACGGCACTTTTAATTTTACATGGATAAATCCGAGCAGTCCGCCTGCGACCACGCCAAACATCAGGGAGATAAGCAATCCGATAACCCCCGCTGCAGCCGGAATAAATTTCGGTCCATAGGTAAGAAGGAACTTTACATACAGAACGTTAGACACCGAGCACGCAGCTCCCATGGACAGATCAATGGAGCCAAACAGCAGTACCATAAACATTCCGGATGCCAGAACAATCAGTGTCGAAGTATCACGAAACAGATTGCTCAGGTTCATCGGGCTTAAAAATGTCTTCTGAGATATGGACAGGAAAACAACCAGCACAATGATCGCGGAAAAGCTGAAGAACTGTACGATATTTTCTCCAATCCGTTCTTTTAACGGTTTTTTCTTCTTTTCTTCACTCATGAATCACCCCTCCTTACATCATGTAGCTGACAACTTCAACCTGAGACGGCATTTCATCAATCGCGTCAAATTCACCAGTCACAATACCATCTTTCATGACAATCAGTCTGGAAGAAAGACCCAGGTATTCATCCGTCGTATCTCCCAGGAGAATGACTGCTTTCCCCTGTTCTGTGATATCACGGATCAGCGCATAAATCTCCGCTTTCGCGCCCACATCCACGCCACGGGTCGGATGATTCAGGATCAGGATGTCGCATTCACTGGCCAGTGCTCTGGCAAATACGACCTTCTGCTGGTTTCCGCCGGACAGCTGCATCAGAGATTCCTTGGGCCCATTGGCCTTGATCCGCAGCTTTTCGATCCAGTTCGTTGCCTGTTCTTCTACTTTTTTTGCAGAAATGTACAGACCATTGGCGATCTTGTCGCCGTTGGACAGTGCAATGTTATCTTCAATAGACATGATACCGACGATTCCTTCATACAGTCTTTCTTTCGGGATCATCAGAATCCCCTTCTTCATGGCTTTGCTCGGACAACTGAAGTTTACCTTCTGTCCGCGCACATACATCTCGCCGGAAGTCGGTTTCTCATCTCCGCAGATCACCTCGCAGATCTCTTCCACGCCGGAACCGACAACGCCGGCCAGACCCAGTACTTCCCCCGCATGGAGCTGGAAGCTGACATTTTTAAATACGCCATAAGAACCCAGATTTTTCACTTCAAGGGAGTACTTCATCCGAAGGCCTCGTCATCCGGTCTCTGTGATAGTACTCGGAAGAAGTCTCTTTTCCTACCATCATTTCATACAGGATATCCTCTGTTGCATCCTTCGTATCCAGGCTTCCCACACTCGTTCCGTCTTTATAAACATAGATTCTGTCTGTGATCTCCAGGATCTCATCCAGATGATGAGATACAAAAATAATGGAATGCCCCTGTGCCGTGATCTTTCTCATCTGCACAAACAGATTCTCAACCTCACTCTGGTTCAACACAGAGGTAGGCTCATCCAGCAAGATCAGGCAGTGTTCTGCACCGGACTGCTTGGTTACGTTCATAACCTTGGCGATCTCTACCATCTGGCGGGTCGCAAAATTCAGTTCACTGACTTTCTTGGCCGGATTGATATCTGTGATATCCACGGCCGCCAGCACTTCCGATGCCGCTGCATTCATTTTCTTCCAGTTGACAAATCCACCGGTTCTGAATTCATGTTCATGTCCGAAGAAAATATTCTGAGACACATTCAGATTCACGATCAGAGACTGCTCCTGGAATACCATGCCGATCCCGGCTTTATTGGCATCCATGGGATTCTTCGGCTCATAATTGCTGCCGCCCAGTGTCATCGTGCCGGATGTCTGCGGCTGTGCACCGATGATGATCTTCAGCAGGGTCGATTTTCCCGCGCCGTTCTCACCTACCAGTCCGACGATCTCGCCCGGCTTTACCGCAAGGTCAACACCTTTGAGCGCTTTTGTTCCGGCAAAGGACTTGGTAATATCTTTCGCGTAAAACAGATAATCTTTTTCTTCCATTCCCAGACGCCCCCTTTACTTGCTGATAACCTTGGCGCCGCGAGCCGCCGTAAGGATAACTGAAATCAGAATAATCACACCCTGAATACCGGTCCGGATATTTGGATTCACACCAACCATTGTCAGACCATTTTCCAGAACAGTCATGATCAAAACACCGACAAAGGTATTTCTGACACCGCCTTTACCGCCGCTCAGTGCCGTGCCACCCACAACAACGGCCGCCTGTGCCGGGAACATCTTTCCTGCGCCAATGGCAACCTGTCCCTGTCCCATACGGATGGCACCGAGAACGCCTGCCACGCCAAACAGAAAACCTGCAAGGGTAAAGACTTTAATTTTAACCTTCTGTACGCTGACGCCAACTGCCTTCGGTATCGCTTCATTGGTTCCGACCGCATAAATGTGGCGTCCAAAAGGAGTATATTCCTGAATCACATAACAAATCACAAACATCACCAGCGCAACCCATGTCACCGCCGGGATGCCAAAGGTCTTCACTTTCGACAGACCTGCAAAAAACTCATCCGTAATTGTCGGCGGATGGCCCTGGTAAGAAATCATTCCGATACCTCTGCAGATATACATAAAAGCAAAGGAAGCCATAAAGGACGGAATTCTCAGATATACATGGCACAGGCCAATGAGCATACCGCATAACGTGCTCAGAAGGATCGCAAGGATCACTCCGGCAAATCCAAAATCATTATCATTCTGTGTATTCATGACCAGGCAGGCAAAAACAGATCCTGCCATACCTACGGTTCCATCAATAGACAGGTCAATGCTTCCAAGCATAATAACAAAGGTCAGGCCCAGAGCGACCACCAAAGGCAGTGCCAGCTGGTTCATCAGATTGATAAAGTTGCCAGGGCTGACAAATGCGGTTCCGCAGATGCAGGTAAACACAACGATCAATCCGACCAACACCAGGAGCGGTGCCAGCTGCATCAGCTTTTCCTTACGGTTGTCGTCCTGAATTTTCTGTACAAATTCTTCCTGTATCGTAATCGAAGAATTATGAGTTTTCATGAGCATCACCCCGAATTTTAAGAAATAGAGGGGACGGATCACTGATCCGTCCCCTGCATGAATTGGTTACTTATTTAATCAGCTTTGCAATCAAAGATTTTGCTGAAATCAAATTCCGGTGTGGAGGACAGATATTCTTTTGCAGCATCTGCGCTATCGATGATCTGTACCGGAGTAGCGAATTCACGATACTCTGCCGGAAGTTCTGCTACGTCAATGAGACCAGCCCATGCCGCATAGCAGATAGCGAGTGTATAACCGCCCTGTAAATATCCATTGGAAGAAACGGTAGCGGTTGCATATCCGTCAGCAACTGCCTGAACGAAGTCTGTGTTTGCGTCAACGCCTACAACACCAACCTTGCCCTTGAGGCCTGCTGCATCAAGAGCCTGCAGAGCACCGGTTCCCATGCTGTCATTTGCACACCAGATACCTGCAACATCCGGGCAGGTGGTCAGCCATGTCTCAACAAGAGCCAGAGCTTCGTCGGTGTTCCAGTTTGCAGTGTCATCATAAACAACTTCGATGTCCGGATACTCTTCCAGAGCCTTCTGCAGTCCTGCATAACGGTCTGTGTTGGAAGTATTTCCGAGCAGTCCCTGGATCGCAAAGATCTTGCCGGAGCCGCCCATCTGTTCGAACAGAGCCTTGGCAATCTGATAACCATTGTTTACGTTATCCGGAGCGGTATGGATTACCCAGTTCGGGGTAAGATCTTCCGGACTTACATCTGCCGGCTTGTTCCATGCAGTTCCCAGATATCCGCCGGACTCTGCCATTGCCTCTGCCAGAGAGTATGCGATAGAGTCCTCATTCGGATCAGCGTATGCGATGGCATTACCGTTTGCCTTTGCAGCAAACTGACGCATGTTGTCAACCTCGACAACGGAATCACCCTGAGAATCCAGAACCTGGGTCTCGTACTTCTGTCCGATGGAATCCAGATATGCTGCAAACATCTTCATACCTTCGTTGATGGTAGCGATGTAAGGATTCTCCAGTCCACGTACGGATACTGCAAGATAAACCGTGGTATCCAGCTTCTCCTGCGGAATCTGAGACGGGTCGATGGTAAAGTTCTTGTAATCTACTGCACCTGCAGTATCCTTTGCCTCTTCCGTGTCATCTGTGGACTCTGCGGCCTCCTCCTTGGTGTCCGCCGGTTCAGAGCTTGTGCTCGTATCGGAACTTGCACATCCCATCAGTCCAACGACCAGTGCTGACACCGTCAGCAGCGACAACAGCTTTTTCATTTTCATAAAACGTCCCCCTTTTTATTCACTTTGTAAAAGCTTTGTAGTTACATTATAACAAATTTATACATTTTGTCAACAGCTCTCTTAACATTTCTTGACATATATTGTAATTATTGCTATTCAAAGTGTATATAAAAGGCCTGTACTGTACTTTTTGCACAACGCAGGCCTTTCATGTAATTAATTTCGTTCGTTACGGTTCCACATCCAGCATTGCCATGGTCGCGGGCATCTCATGGGCTGTATTTACTTTCTCTTCATCCGTCACAAGATCGAAGCAGGATACGATGATCTTATCGCCGTATACGATGGGTTCTCCCGGTTCATCCAGTTCTCCGTTGAATCCATCGCAGTCCGGGCTCACCGCCATCCGTTTCACTGTTCCGTCCGGTGTGATCCGGGCAATGGCGTTGGCAGAAAAATCCGCCACATAAATATTGCCATATTGGTCAATGGTCATACCATCCGTGCTTTTCAGATTCTCCGGATCCTTCGCCCAGATCTTATTTTCTTTCACGGAACCATCTTCATTGAACGTGATCTTGTGTACAGCGCCATCTCCGAAATTACCCACGTAAAGATTGCCCTCATGGTCGAATATGATGCCGTCCACCCCATACTGACATTTGGGATTCTCCGTGATAAATGTCAGGAAGATTTCCTTGTCATCCAGCGTGTTCGTGCAGTGGATATTCTCCGCATCCAGCGGAAAGCGGTATACACAGCTCATCAGATTTCCTGATTCCGTCTTCTCCCTGCGCAGATAACTCTGGGTCACATACATATAATCTCCCCATATACGGATGCCGTTTGGATGCTCCATGTTGTCTGCAACAACGGTACACTTCACCACGCCTTCGTCATTCAGGCGCAGTCTTAAAATTCTCCCGGTAAATACCAGGCCGGGATCTTCCGTCCATCCCGGGTTATCCACCATGTACAGGTCTCCGTCCGGTCCGAATTCAATGCCCATGCTCCGCGCATTTTTTGTATGTGGATTCAGCGGTACATCAAACCACTTACGGATATTTTTGTCCTTATCAATCTTCAGCACACAGCTTGGCATCGACATGTCCGCAAAATTTGGACAGGACAGAATCAGATTGCCTTCCCGGTCAATCGCCATTCCGTCCGGTGTACAGCAACATTCTTCGGGTAACAGTGTAAACAGTTTTGATGTCTGCATTTGATCCCCCCATTTTCCAAAACACTTATAACATCTGGCTGAATTCAATTTTTTCCCGGTTCGGGCCGTATATGTTGAAATAACGGACACCGTTTTCCCAGAAAGGCAGTTCCTGGATCTCTGTCTCAATCGGTGTGATACCCAGTGCTTTTACTTCTTCCCAGGCCTTTTCCACATCTTCCACATCCATGGCGATATGATCAATGGCGCCGTTAATCTTCTTTGCCTGGCCATTCTCATAACTCTCGATACAAAGGCTGCCATGTTTCAGGAAAACAACCTCTTCTCCGTTATTCATGGTACGGTACGCAACCGTAAATCCCAGTTTTTCGTAAAACGCAACTGTTGCCTTCATATCATTGGTCGGCAGACCGATATGCTGCAGACCGGTAATTGTGATTTCGCTCATATTTTCCCCCTCTAAAAAGGAACCTCATCCGGATGATCAAACGGTTTCTTCATATTCTTGATATGATCCATCGTCTGCATATCCACATCGGAAATCTCAAAATCAAACACATCCGCATTAGCTGCAATTCTGGATGGTGTCACAGACTTCGGAAGCGGCAGTGTACCCTTCTGCATGCACCAGCGAATGCAAAGCTGCGCCGGTGATTTCCCGTATCGCCCCGCAATCTCTGCGATCACCGGATCATCCAGCAGTGTGCCGGTTCCCAGCGGACTGTATGCTTCGATCAGAATATCGTGTTTTCTGCACAATTCTATCGTCTCATCCCAGAAAGTCATGCCCGGATGGTACCGAAGCTGATTTACCATCGGCTTCACCTCCGCATCCAGCAGGGCTTCCATGTGGTGCGGCATAAAATTGGATATGCCGATCGCGCGTACTTTCCCGTTCCGATAAAGTTCCATCATGGCTTTCCACGTGTCCACATTGATCTCTTCCCAATTGTCAAAGTGATTGTAACTTGCCGGCCAGTGGATCAGATAAAGATCCAGATAATCCAGCTGCAGATCCTGTAAGGTCTTCTCACAGGCAGCCAGTGTCTTCTCATATCCCCGTTCCGTACACCAGACCTTACTCGTCACAAACAAATCTTTCCGATCAATGCCGGACGCCTTGATTCCCCGGCCGACACCAACCTCATTTCCGTACACAGCCGCCGTATCAATATGACGGTATCCCGCTGCGATCGCTGCTTTTACCGCCTCTTCCGCAACTGTCCCGTCAGGTGTCTGCCACGTACCGAAACCGATACAGGGAATCTCAACGCCGTTAGAAAGCCGATAACAATCCGTTAATTTATCCATACTTTTCCTTTCCTGTATTTATACGCAGGTAAAGCATCCGTCTACGACCAGATCGCATCCGGAAGTGAAGGAAGCAGAATCACTCATCAGGTAGATAACAGCACCGCACAGTTCTTCCGGCACGCCATATCTGCCGTAAGGAGTCAAATCCATCCAGCGATCCTGCCACTCCTGGTTCACAAATACGCACAGCTCTGTCTTCATGTATCCGGGGCTGATGCAGTTTACACGGATATTGTCATGGCAATATTCCACTGCCAGAGACTTGGTCATCTGGATCACAGCTGCCTTGGAAGAGTTGTAGGATGCCTGATTCTGCGGCTGGTTTACAATATGACCGGACATGGATGCGGTATTGACGATAGAGCCCTTTCTTCCGTTTGCTTTCAGATATCTTGCAAACTCAGAAGCCATGTAATATTCTCCGTTCAGGTTCACGTTGATGACATGTGCCCACTCTTCCGGTGTCACGTCGTAAGCAGATTTGTGGATAACGATACCTGCATTGTTGAACAGATGATCCAATCCGCCAAGACCGGCTGCTGCTTTCTCGATGGTTGCTTTTACCTGTGCCGGATCAGTTACATCCATGCCATAGGAGAATACCTTTCTGCCAGTAGCCTCAGCGATCTCTTTTGCGGTCGCAGCCACCTTCTCCTCCTGCATGTCAAACAGAGCAAGGTTCGCACCGATCTCTGCCAGACGGGTTGCCACGATCTTACCGATTCCCTGTGCACCTCCGGTTACGATGATGTTCTTTCCCTCCAGGGAAAATAACTGTTCCAAAACTGTCATGATAACTGCCTCCTTTGATTTTATATCATTATTGTTTTTGTCTTTTTATTTGTATACAACGATTCCCTTTTTCTGGATCTTCTTGTCGAATGCTTTCTGATAAGCCTCTACCACTTCGTCAAAGGTGAAGTAATCAGAAATGAATTCTTTCATATCCAGTTTGCCTTCACGGATCCACTGGAACACCTCTTCATGGGCAACTGCCTCTTCGTCCTTTCTCGGCATCTGCTGGAAATTCAGTACCCAGTTATAATCTGCCTTGGAGAAATCAATATGCATTTCTTCCTGTGTCGGCACGCCGTAGCAGCAGATCTCACCTCTGTCGCAGATCAGCCCCATGGCATCATTGACAACCTGCTCAGATCCAACCGCATCGATGACATACGGAACGCCGCCAGGGAAAAGCTTCCGCACTTCTGCGGTAACATCTACTTCGCTGCTGTTCAGTGCAATGTCTGCGCCGCCGTCCAGTGCATTCTTCTGCTTCTCAGGATTTCTTGCCACTGCGATAACCGGGTTGGCACCTACCAGCTTACACATTTTGATGAAGGTAAGTCCCACAGGGCCGCAGCCGAAAATCACAACCGGTTTGTCCTTCTCAATGCCAAAATAATGTACATTGCTCAGCACTTCTCCAAAAGTAACCAGCATCACGGCGTCCACAGGATCGATATCATCCGGGATGATGCACTGTGCCTTTGCCAGATCCGGAACTTCTCCTTCCGGGAATGCCAGCGGGTCATTCACCACACAGTATTCACTGCAGGCACCCCATGCAGAACCATAATCGCCAAGATACTCTCTGTCTGCATCCAGGAACGGCAGAAGCACCTTATCTCCTACCTTCAGGCCTTTTACCTCACTGCCGACTTCAACCACTTCGCCCACATTCTCGTGTCCGAGCATGATCGGATACTCGCTTTCCGGCACACCTTTGAATTTTCTCTTCATCAGATGTACATCCGTTCCGCAGATACCATTGGCAATGGTCTTCGTCAGTGCCTGCTTCGGTCCGTATTTCGGCTTCGGAATCTCCGCCACAGATACAGTTCCATTTTTGTCAACAAGTACAGTTTTCATATATTCGTCTCCCTCCGCTTGCATTTTATGTACATACTTATATCGTAATGTTACAACAAAGCATGTTCATTGTCAACAGAAAGGCGTGCGATATTCTTTATTTTTTCATATATTTGCACAATAGTCTGTTATATTTTTATCAAAAAAGAGGCAGGAACCGTCTCCTGCCTCTTCTGTACATGTTTCTGCTCCGTGATATTCGATTAATCCTCCGGATCTACATCAATGAGAACCTTCATGGTCTTCTCTTTATTTGCCTCGATATATTTGTAAGCATCCAGATAATCAGCAAATGCAAAATGTTTGCTCTGCAGAGGTTTCAGCTGGATCTTGCCCTCGTTGACAAGACGGATCGCATCCACATAATCCTCGTGGCGGTACATCATCGTGCTGTCAAGATCAAGCTCGTGGTCATTCAGTGTAAACAGATCTACCGTAGCCATGCCCGCAAATACTGCTACCAGCACCAGCTTGCTTCCCTTTCTTGCATACTTGATGGCCTGTCCGATGGTAATGTTGTTGCCTGCGCAGTCATAAATAACATCTGCCTTGTCCGGGCCGAAATGCTCTACCATTGCATCGCCAAAGTCCACATTCTTGGTATTGATAGCATAATCCACGCCGCATTTCTTGGCCAGATCCAGACGGTAGTCAGATACGTCTGTGATCATCACCTTTGCTGCCCCCAGTGCCTTACACGTCTGTGCCAGCAGGATACCGATGGGGCCGCAGCCCAGCACTGCCACATTGGCACCTTCCAGATGCTCATAATGTTTTGCAGCATGTACCGTTACAGCCAGAGGCTCGATCATTGCGCCATCGTTGTAATCCATCTCATCCGGAAGTGCAGTAACCTTGGATTCCTCCACTGCAAAATACTCGCTGGCTGTACCAGTGGTCTGGAAGCCCATTACCTTCAGCTTCTCACAGAGATTATATTTTCCATGGCGGCAGGGATAGCATTTGCCGCATACCACCTGCGGTTCGATGGTTACCTTCTGACCAACTTTCAGATTCTTTACATCAGGGCCGATCTCTGCAACCTGGCCGGACACCTCGTGTCCCTGAGTTACCGGGTAACCAGTTCCGGAATGCTCTCCATAATATACATGGATATCAGAACCGCATACACCGATTCTCTTAATCTTCACAAGTACCTGATCGCCGCTGATCTGCGGAATCGGAATATCGTTAAATACGATCTCCGCGGGTTCTGTCTTGGTTGCCGGTTTCATCATTACCTGCTGTTTCATTGTACCTTTCATGCTGTCTTTACTTCCTTTCCCCTAAAAGAAATATTTGTGGAAGACATACCCCCATGCCTTCTCACATCCGTATTGTAACTATATATCTACATTATAACATATTCAAGACATTCGTCAATAAAACGCCTCTGTTTTTCTTTTATTTTTCTTTCATCTCAGATCGCATTCCACTACATCCGGATACTTCGTTATATGTGATAAACTATTATGTCCACCGGACATCTTCCTTTGTTTAATGATACGGTTGGCGAACCATTCTCATGGTACATTGGAGGATTTTCATTCTCAAAAACAACGCTAAAGCCATTTTGGCACTAGCCAAAAAAGAGTGACCAGAACGCGTCCAGTCACTCTCTTCATAAGTTTTATGCCAATACCTCCAAATCTCTGTCCGGTCAGCCCCGTCCGTCACTGCCACACACAAGGATCTTGCTCATAACGTACTGCTTCACTTCTTCTCTTCCCCTAGCATTGTATTTTTTCGGATCAAACACATCAGGATCCTCCTGCATATAAGCTTTCACACCCCTGGAAAATGCGATTCTTAAGTCTGTTGCATAGTTAACCTTACAGATACCGCGGCGAACACACTCTCTTACAATATCATCCGGCACACCGGAAGTACCATGCAGAACGAGCGGAATGGACACTACCTCCCGAATAGCGCTTAAGCGATCTACATCCACCTTCGGGATTCCCTTGTATACCCCGTGGGCGGTGCCGATGGCAACTGCCAGAGAGTCAACACCTGTCCGCTCCACAAACTCCTTTGCCTGCTGCGGATCAGTGTAAGGATTTTCATCTCCTGCTTCCAGATCATCTTCTTTGCCTCCTACTTTCCCCAGCTCAGCCTCTACCGGCACGCCGGATGGATGGCACGCGTCTGCCACTGCCTTGCTGACCGCGACATTATCCGCAAAGCTCTCATGGGAGCCATCAATCATGATGGATGTATAGCCCACCCGAAGAGCACGCATAGCCAAATCAAAACTGTTGCCATGATCCAAATGCACGACGATCGGTACCGATGCCATCTCCGCCGCCGCCTTTACATTGGCATAAAAATATCGTAAATCTGCATATTTTACCGTAGACGGGGTCGTCTGCATAATCACAGGCGCTTTCAGTTCCTCCGCCGCTGCCGCCACAGCCTGTACCATTTCCATATTTTCCACATTAAATGCGCCAATCGCATAGCTGTTTTTCTGTGCGTCTGCAAAAAGTTCTCTTGTCGTAACCAGTGCCATCATTATCTCCTTCTTTCCTGTTATTCTTTTTTATTTCAGCTTCTCAACAGTGATCTGTTCCATCAGAACACCTGCCATCTTCGGCTCAAAGTCTCCGGTATTCGGAGATAATGCATTAGCAGTAGCAACAGATGCCGCATATTTCAGAGCTTTTTCCGGCGGATAATTCTTTTCAAGTGCAACCGCAAAGGCCCCTACCATAGAATCTCCGCAGCCTACCGTGTTCACCACTTCCACTTTCGGGATCACAGCACGGAAACAGCCTTCCCGGCACACAAGCAGTGCCCCGTCCCCGCCCAGAGAAACAACCACATAGGGAACGTCCATGTCCCGAATCTTCTCCGCGCAGGCAATGACCGCATCCATATCCTTCAGCTGCTCTCCAAACAGCTGCTCCATCTCATCCCGGTTCGGCTTCACCATATCCGGGCATGCAGCAAGACCGGATTTTAACGTATCTCCGCTGGAATCCAGAATAACTTTCTTCCCCATGCTTTTCGCAAGAGAAATAATTTTTCCATATACATCCGTACTCATACCACGAGGGATACTGCCGGAAATCGTCACTACATCACTGTCCTGTATGATCTGTGGCAGTCGATCCATAAACTGCTTCTCTTCTTCCGTGCTGACAGTGAAACCCGGCTCCAGATATTCCGTGGAACCGTATCCCGGATCCAGAATATTAATGCAGCAACGGGTCTCTCCGTTCACATAGCCAAATCTGTGAGGAATACCGTCCTTCTCCAGCAGATATTCCAGTTGCTGGCCATTGTAACCACCCACCAGACCTGTTGCCTGTACTTTTGCCCCGCACAGTGCAACAATCCGGGCCACATTCAGTCCTTTACCGCCTGCGGTGGTGCGACTTCTGGACACCCGCATCACTGTGCCATTTACAATCTTATCTGCCATAAAATACGCCTTATCCAGCGCCGCATTCATTGTAACTGTCGTTATCATATATTTCTCCTACTTTTCGCTGTCGATCAGGATTTTCCCTTTTACAGTACCGGGGGTCTTGTACATCTCAAAAGCATCCGCAATCTGGCTCAGCGGCATTTTTTTGAAAACAAAGGAATCGTCAAACTTCAGTTCTCCGGTCTTGAAATAATGCGCTGCCAGATCCCACTCTTTTCCCGGGAACGGTGCGCTGTAGGACATCCAGGAACCGGTCAGATTGAACTCCTTGCGATTAATATTCTCCCACTCGGTCACGGTAAAGGTCAGCTCTTTCACAGGGGTGCCGATGAAACATACATTGGCTTTATTGGCAGCCAGCTCAAATGCCATTTTCATGGTGATGGTATTGCCTGCAGTTTCATATACATAATCAAAACCACTGTCACCGGTCAGTGCCATTGCCTGCTCCATGAAATCTGCATCCTTCGTATTGATGCCTGCCGTTGCTCCCAGGCGCATACCCATGTCCAAACGTTCCTTGGCAATATCAAAAATAACAACCTCTTTTGCCCCGAAAATCTTTGCCCACTGTGCCGTGAACATACCAATAGTGCCGCCGCCAAGGATGGCTACTGTCTTTCCTCCTTCATAAGGCACCCTCAACAGCCCATGCAGTGCTACTGTTGCAGGTTCAAAAAATGCCCCCTGTTCAAAGGAAACGCTATCATCAAATTTTACAGCATTTTTTTCCGGCACTGCCACATATTCTGCAAAGCTGCCAAACTCTCTGGAACCGATAAAGCTATAATGCTTGCACAGAGAATAGTTGCCCTTCTGGCAGTCCTCGCACTTCATACAGGGCACCAGCGGAACACCGGCTACTCTGTCGCCGGGTTTGAGGCTTGTTACACCTTCTCCAATTTCTTCTACCACTCCCGAAAATTCATGTCCGAGTACATTCGGAAAGAAATGGCAGGCATTTCCGTTCACCCGCGGAATATCAGATCCACAGATTCCCGTATACTTTACCTTGATCAATACCTGACCTGCTTTTGCCTTGGGTTTTTCAATCTCCTCATACCGGATATCCTCTCTTGCGTGTACAACTCCAGCTTTCATACTTCCTACATTTTAAAGGAAAGAACAAATTATTCGGATTCGGATTTTTCCAAAGCAAACATGTTTCCGAATTTTACCCTTCCGGAAAGCGACTGCGTCAGCCTGTACGCCTGTCTGAAGAATGATTACGGCATCATTTTACTTCTCGATCGGTTATTAGAAAAGAAAAACGGCTACAGCTCCCATGTTTACTGGGTTTGTAGCCATTTTTTATCTTTCCAACTGTCAAAGATGGGATTATAACATATTCAGAGGGTTCGTCAACAGCA
The DNA here is from genome assembly GCA_032620915.1 of Oscillospiraceae bacterium NTUH-002-81. Taxonomy (NCBI): domain Bacteria; kingdom Bacillati; phylum Bacillota; class Clostridia; order Eubacteriales; family Oscillospiraceae; species Oscillospiraceae bacterium NTUH-002-81. The sequence goes on along the minus strand of CP136052.1, from coordinate 990,321 downwards.
CATTTATTTTTCTCTGCGGATATATTCACCGTTTTTGCGGACAGTAGTTACCGTAAACTGATTCCTGTCTCCCCGGTATCTGGATATGGTATATTCCACCGGAATTCCCCGGCAGTTATACCCGACAGAGCGAATATGCTGAATTGGCTTTTTTCTCGCCAAGTCCAGCAATACCGCATCCTCCGATGTCGCTTCCTCCGCTTCAATGGTCCGGTCAAGATACTGGATTCTCGTTTCCTCCTTCAGGTCAAGTATACGGTACAGCCCTTCCCTGCTCAAATCATATTCCCGCAGGCATTCACACTGTGCATACGGAAGAAATGTTTTGGAATGTACAATCGGATAACCGTCCGCCATTCTTTTCCGATGAAGAAATATGACCGCATCCGTCTTATCAAGGCAGAGAATTTCCTTCGCCTCAGGAGGAATCTCCTCGCCGTTCAGAATTTCAAATGCCAGGACTTCCGTACTCGGCATCATCCCTTTCTGTAACATTTCATCGTTAAAGCTCTGTATTTTTCGGATATATTCCTGCCGGATCTTGGGCTCTGCGACAAAAGTACCTTTGCTCTTCACCCGGTACAGTACGCCTTCCTGTACAAGTTCTCCGATTGCCTGTCTCACCGTCGTTCTGCTCAGCTGATAATAGCGGCCGATCTCCTTTTCCGTCGGAATTGCATCCCCGGGTCTGTACTGCTTTTCCTTTATTGCATCCGATATCAATTCTTTCAATTGATAATAAAGAGGAACAGGAATGTTTTTATCCAAGGTTTTTGATTCATCCTCTCTGAACACTTCCATCGCCTCCCTCCGCCTCTTTTATCTGCCCGCCTCCGGATATTCAAAGCACAGCAGCCGATAAGGCGCTTCATCCTCTTCTATCGTCGGAAAGCGGCCCACCGGTGGATAGAAGCAATTGTCATGCTCATCGTCATTCACCTGGCTGACCTCCCCGATCAGAACCGGACCACTTCCTTCTTCCACCTGAAAATCATGATACATTCCATGATACACATGAATGCTTTCCCCCGGTGTGAGCCGGATCTTTGTTCCTGCCGGGACAGTACGCATAAGCCCATCTGTATGTACAATGACCTCTGACTCCCGGTCTATCCCTTCATCCGGCAGCCGGTTGTATACCCTGATCAGTAAATTTCCGCCGCCTCTGTTGATGATATCTTCCGTTTTCGCCCAGTGGAAATGATTGGGTGCATATTGTTCTTCTTTTATATATAATAATTTTTCCGCATACACAAGCGGATATTTCTCCGGCATATCGACGGATCCGTTTCTTATCGTAAATAAGGAAAATCCGAAATGTGCAAATTCACCTTTTCCATAATCTGTGATGTCCCAGCCCAGCCTGCAGTCTCTTACCTCATCCCATTCATGCCCTCTGTTTTTCCAGTCCCCGGGAGAAAATCCGGCAAAGGGCGGCAGATACATCCCGGATTTTGCAATAAAAGCTTCCATTTCTTTGATTGCCCTGTTAATTTCCGATCGTTTCATACTTACTTTTCCTTTCTGACATCAAGATACACTGCTCCAAGAATAACCAGGCCCATAACAATCATCTGGTAAAAGGAAGGGATTTTCAGCAGATTCATTCCATTGGAAAGAACGCCGATGACAATGGCACCGATAATCGTTCCGCCGATCCGTCCAACGCCGCCTGTCATGCTCGTTCCGCCCAAAACGCAGGCTGCAATAACATCCATCTCAATTCCGTCTGCCACTGTCGGCTGACCGGAGTATAGACGGGATGCCGTAATAATTCCCGCAACCGATGCCAGAAACGCCAGCATCACATACACCAGGAATATAACCTTTTTGGTATTAATTCCGGAAAACTGTGCCGCTTCTTTGTTTCCACCAATGGCATATACATGCCGTCCAAATACACTTTTGGACAGTATCAGCGCTGTAATGATCAGCAATCCGATCATTACCCATACCGGGATTGGAATTTTCAGGAAATATCCATTTCCAAAATTGCCAAAGCTGTCCGGTGTACGGATCGGTTTTCCGGAGGAATAAATATAGCTTGCTCCTCTGGCAATATTCATCGTGGCCATCGTAACGATAAACGGTGGAATGCTTGTATTGGAGATCACGCCTCCATTTACCACACCGATCAGTGTTCCGACAAGCAGCCCCACAAGCACCGCCGGCACATACGGCCAGCCTGATTCTATCAGTCCAGCACAAAGTGTTCCGGAAAGTGCCACCACAGATCCCACCGACAGGTCGATTCCACCGGTGATAATGACAAAGGTCATTCCAAAGGCCATAATTGCCGTTGTCGAGTTCGTTCTCAGAATGGTGATGAAATTGCTGTATGAAATGAATTTAGAGGGAACGGTTATGCATAAAACGATACACATAATCAAAAGAGCTCCTAAAATGCCTGAATTTTCCTGTATATACCGGATTATCGGGTTTTTACTCAATACTCTGTCTTTTCGATTTTTCTTTTCTGTCATTTTGCTCCCCCCATAACGTATTTGATAATTTCTTCCTGGTCAATATGGTCTTTTCCCAGAATTACCACCTGCTCCCCTTCCCGCATGACCACCACTCGATGGCTCAGCTGTACAATCTCTGGAAGCTCAGAAGAAATAAACAGTACACCAATGCCTGTCTCTGACAATTCTTTTATCAGATGATAGATTTCCTGCTTTGCCCCCACATCAATTCCTCTGGTAGGTTCATCCAAAATAAGCACTTTAGGCTTTGTTGCAAGCCATTTTGCAAGAACCACCTTCTGCTGATTTCCTCCGGACAGATTTTTTACCTTTTGCTCATAGGAAGGGGTCTTTACTCTCAGCCTTGTACAGTAATCTCTTACAATCTGATCATTTTTCTTCTTATCCAGACGGAAGCCCCTGATCAGCTCCTTAATAATAGAAATTGTCACATTATAGTCTATATTCTGAATCAGAACCAGGCCCTGATCCTTTCTGCTTTCAGGCGACAAGGCAATTCCCGCTTTGATCGCATCCTCCGGGCAATGGATCTGCAGCACTTTTCCGTCCATGCAAATTTCCCCGGTTTCTATGGGATCTACACCAAAAAGCATCCTCATCACTTCTGTTCTTCCGCTTCCCACCAACCCATAGAAACCCAGAATTTCCTTTTCGTGTAGTTCGAAATTAACATTTTTTATTTTTCCGCTTCCCGATAAATTTTTCACTGCAAATATCGTTTTCCCCTGATTCCAGGACCGCTCCGGATAAACATCCGACAGATCTCTTCCTACCATCAAGGACATCAGCGTGTCCTCCGAAGTCCCCTTTACCGGCATACTTGCGATATATTTCCCATCCCGGATCACCGTGATTACGTCACATATTTTATATATTTCTTCCAGCCTGTGGGATATATAAATAATAGAAATTTCTTTTTCCTTTAAAACATGGATAAAGTCAAACAGCTTTTCAACTTCCTTTTCCGAAAGAGAAGATGTCGGTTCATCCATAACGATAATTTTCGCTTCCATCGACAGCGCCTTTGCAATCTCCACCATCTGCTGCTGCGCCGTAGTCAGTTTTCCGACCTTAATGGTTGGTTCTATATCTTCCAGGCCAAATGTCTGCATGATATTTCTGGCTTTATCATTCATACATTTATCCCTGACCAAACCCAGGGAATTTTTCTCCATTCTCCCCAGGAAAATATTCTCTGTAACCGTCATGTTTTCTGCCAGACATAATTCCTGATGAATCACACTGATTCCCAATTTTCTCGCATCCTGCACGGCTTCTATCTTTACTTTCTGATTTTCCACATAAATATCACCGCCATCCGGCTGATAAATTCCACCGAGAATTTTTATCAGCGTAGATTTCCCTGCGCCGTTCTCCCCCAGCAGAGCATGTATTTCTCCTTTCTTAAGGTCAAAATTAATATTGTCCAGTGCAACCACTCCCGGAAATTCCTTATGGATATTTTCCATTTTCAGTATCGTATTCCCGTCCATACACACTCTCCTTCCCTGCCGATAAACTAATCGGGCCCTCCAGCTTGCGAAGAGAGCCCGATTTTTCATCAGTTTTAAATATTAAAACTGTTTTCCATCATATTCTGCAACATTATCTGCATTAATCTCTGTGATCGGAATGATTACCTGGGAATCAAAGCTTTCTCCCGCAAAAATTTTCTGTGCAATTTCAACTGCCGTTGCACCGATCTGCTGGGGAGACTGTGCTGCTGTACACAGCAGATCTCCTGCTTTGATCATATCAAGCGCATCCTGCGAACCATCAATAGACACCACATAAATCCCCTGTTTTCCTGCGCCCTTGATTGCAGCCACGGAGCCTGCAGCCGTCGGATCATTGATAGCGAAAATTCCTGTAATATCCGGATCTCCCTGCAGAGCAGTCTCTGTATGCTCCTGTGATTCCGTTACGCTTCCATGAGCAGACTGACGATAAACGATTTCAATATCCGGATAATCTTTCAGAATTTCCTCAAAGCCATCTGTACGGTCCCGTACGCAGGCAACCTCATTGTGGTCAATCAGTGCAACCTTTCCGCTTCCGCCCATTGCCTCGCAAAGCGCTTTTCCTGCAATTCTTCCTGCATCTGTGTTGTCTGATACAATGGTACTCTTTACCAGATCGCTGTCTGTTACCTCCGTATCAATAGCAACCACCGGGATGCCGGCCTCCTGTGCTGCCACCAGTGCCGGCTTGATTCCATCTGAATCAATGGCATCCACAAAGATCACATCTACCTTGGCTGCAATCATATCCCCAATCTGGTCAATCTGGGTCTGAATATCCAGCTCCGGATCCGGCGCCATCACTTCATCATTCGGTCCGATTGCGCTCTTCACACCGTCAATCTCCGCAACAAAGAAGGAATTGTTATGTGTCATTACAGACACGCCGTATACCTTTCCAGAGGTCTCCCCGTCTGCAGCCGCCGTTTTTTCTTCGTCTTCTGCAGAAGCTGAGGTTTCTTTTGCAGCATCGGTACCCGTATCTTTGGATCCGCAACCCGCCATAGCTGCCGCCATTGTCACACAAAGCATCATTCCCAACATTTTCTTCAGTTTCATCACGATACCTCCCTTTCTTGTTTTCACAATATGCTGTCATATTGTGACATCGTCATTATGTTGTGATATCATCATATAACGTCCCCCATCAATTGTCAATTATCACAACATCTAATCTTTTTTACTCTCTTTTTATTGTGTATATTGCCAATTTCTTATAGCTTTATTTTGCCTGTTTTTATTTATTATTTTTCTTAAATTTTTATTCTTTCCCATAATATTTTTTATCCTCCTTTTTTGTTTCATCCCTGCTTCGAAATATATTTTCTGTTTTCTTCCCCCTGGACAATATGTACAAAAAATGCGGAGAACCCGGGTTTTCTCAGGATTCTTCGCATTTTTTGTTTTTAAAATTTTCGAACAGTGGTTACCGTAAATTGATTGGTATCGCCTCTATATCTGGAAAAGATATCTTCTATCGGCTGTCCTTTATAATTCTGTCTAGATAGACAATTCTGGTTTTCTCCTTACGGTCAAGTATGTTATTAGACGTTTGCGAAACGTCTAAAGCCGCATAAATACGGCATTTTTATGTTGTCAAAATAAAATATCTCCTCAAAGTTTACGGTAAAATAGAGTTATCGAGAAACTATCAACCAATCCACCTAAAGGAGATATACTCCATAGATTTTCTTCCGACGAATAGAGATAGTCATAGGTTAGATTTTCATCATGTCAGCATCTCATAAGCACTCTCAAAATCCAGGCCATCCACATTTTTGAATGTCAAAAATACGGTTGGCCATTGATTTTGCCACTTTCCACAAAGAATGATATCTGATGAAACCTACAGGCCATCAAACAGTTTTTTATTATCTTCCCGGATGTCAAAAAAATCAGCCAGCATACGCATACCCAGCGTTTTTCCAAAACGACGCGGGCGAGTAATCAACGTAACTTTTGCCCCTGTTGTTTTCAATAATGTTTTAATCAATCCCGTCTTATCGACATAGTAATACCCATTCTGTCGAATTTCTTTAAAATTTGAAATCCCAACTGGTATGATTATTTCTGGCATTCTGACATCCCCTTCCTTCATTCCTTTACATAGTATTATGATATCATGAAACACCTATCCGCACAAGGAATCAGGTTCCCGTCCATCCAGATACTCCATGAGCTCCCCCAGGTTCTCATCCGAGTGCTCGATCTCCCGGGCGTACCGATAAGTAATGCCAATGATATCTTCTCTTGAAATGCTTCCCCCGTTCTGCTTCCACACCACCCGCACCAGTTCCCGGATCCACCTGGCAGAGAATACCGTCAGCGCCGCCTTGGCATAGATGAAGCCGTCGTACACTGCACCGCAGAAGTATGTGTATAGAAGAGACAGCACCAGCCGTTCTTCCATCCGCTCCCAGTCTGCCGTTTCCAGAGCCGTTTCAAAGTCTTCTGTCTCCCGATCATAGGCTTCCCAGCCTGATGCAAAGAGCATTTCTTCTGCCGCGTCCAGCAGCTCCTGCCACTCCGGGCGCAGTCGTTCCAAATGGTTCAGCTCTTTCAGTTCCTCCTTTTTCTGCATAAATTCCGTCATTTTGTCTTGCTTGGTAGTTTTTGCTATTTTGAAACTATTTTCTTTCTTTTTATAGTTTTGTATTGTTTCATCAATTTTAAAATATTCATTTTCGTCTATCTGGCGTTGGATGTCCGCGGCCATATGTACGATCAAATCCTTCTTATTTTGCATTTTCAGTGTCTGATCCTGCAAAATTTCGAACATAGCCGCTCTAGCGTCCTCCAACTGAGAGAAGAGCAGTAGATCCATATCGTCAAAAATCTCGTCCTCAATATCGTCCTCTTCCGTCAGGAAGGACTGGGGATTTTTGCCGGCGAGGATGATCCGTGCCGCCTCCGGGCAGGACAGGGAAAGGGAATATTCCCGCAGTCCCTCGAATTCTTCCATGTGCCGGGGATAGTTTCTGCACGTATCACAGAGGGCTTCCGGCCCCATGGCTGTGTAAAGTGCGCACAGATCATTATCCTCCAGAAAGGCACAGCGGCGGTTCGTCTGTCGGAAAACACTTTCCTCCCAGTCCACAGACCGTGCCAGCCGTTTTGCGAAAGCATCCCCTTTTTGGGACCGCTGCCCATAGGCTTCTAGGGAATGCTCATCAATGACGATCTCCCAGCCTGCACAGCAGGTGTCCGGGCAGGCGCCCGCCAGACAGACAAAGCTGTCGTAATCGTCGGTTTTCACATATCGCATTTGATAACGCCTCCTACTTTTTATATACCAGGCCACACACTCCATATATGCATGCACACTGTCCCTCTCTCCGGGTTCCCCGTACTCTGCATGCCAATTCATGCCCATCCATCATTGACACATAAATATTGGTCTGATTCTTTACTTCTGCTACTTCCATTCTTCTGTATCGTCCAGACCGATATCTTTTGCATGAAATACAGGATCTTTTCCCTGCTTTTTCTGTTTCTCATAATCCTGCAATGCATGAATCGCCACATTGCCCAGCAGGAGAATGGCAGCAATATTGACGATGGCCATGAAGCCCATGGTCACATCTGCCAGGTTCCACACCACCTCAAAATCTGCCTGTGCGCCCAGAAAAATGGCCAGCAGGCAGGTACAGCGGAACGCAAAGAGCAACACCTTGTTGTTTTTCAGAAAGAGCAGGTTGGATTCCGTGTAATAGTAATTGCCGATGAGGCTGCTGAAGGCAAAGGCAAAAATAGAAATCGTGATAAAGTGAATGCCCCAGGTGCCCACATTGGCCTGCACCGCCGCCTGCACGTAGGGAATGCCGTCCAGCACGCCGCTGACGCCCTCCACACCGGAGGTAATGAGCATCATGGCCGTGGCGGAGCAGATGAGCAGGGTGTCAATGAACACGGACAACACCTGCACCATGCCCTGCTTCACAGGATGGGACACCTCTGCCGCAGCGGAGGCGTTGGGCGCACTGCCCATACCGGCCTCATTGGAAAACAGGCCGCGCTTCACGCCGATGACCACGGCGCTGCCCGCAAAGCCGCCGAAAATCGCCTGGGCATCGAAGGCCTGGCTGACGATCATGGCAAGGATGCCCGGAATCTGGGGCAGATGCATAAGGATCGTCACCGCGCCCAGCAGCAGATAGCCAATGGCCATCACCGGCACAATGACAGAAGTAATAAATCCAATCCGGTGCACGCCACCGAAGATCACCCAGGCGGAAGCCGCTGCCAGCACCAACCCCACCAGCATAGGGCAGATGGTCTTGCTGTAATCCGGGATATAGTAGGCCAGCGCCGATGACATGTTATAGGACTGCAGCCCGTTGAAGCCATAGGCAAAGCAAATGATCATCAAAACAGAAAACAGCACGCCCATCCAGCGTTTTTTCAGCGCCATCTGCATGTAATAGGCCGGGCCGCCCCGGTACCCGCTGCCGTCCTTTACCTTGTAGATCTGGGCCAGGGTGCTCTCCACAAAGGCGGACGCGCCCCCCACCAGTGCCATGAGCCACATCCAGAACACTGCGCCCGGGCCGCCTGCCGCAATGGCCGTGGCAATGCCCGCAATGTTTCCGGTCCCCACCCGGGATGCCGTGGAGATCATCAGCGCCTGAAAAGAAGAAACACCCTTCTTCTCGCCATCACCGCTTTCCTTTTCAAACAATACCTTACACGCATCTTTGAAAAGCCGCAGCTGGGCGCCTTTTGTCCGCACGGTGAAATATAATCCGGTTCCCACCAGCAGAAAAATCAGCACATACGTGTACATAACATCATTTAATTTTGATAAAATCGCATTCAACATAGCTTCTCTTTTCCCTTTGCTTCAAATACAGGCTGCACTATAATGCAGGCCGTAAAACCGCATAATCCCTGTTTTCTATATCCTGCATCCGGTATCTTCACCAGTCATTATATCCTGAAATAACCATTTCTAACATCCACGCAGTCACACCTCTCCAATTTCTTTCGATACATCATACACGAACCATAAGAAACATGCTTTGCGAGTTTCTCATGGTTATCGCGGCATCTACACTCCGTTTTGGTCTTTGATAAACAAGCGCCACTGGCGCTTAGCAACGCCAAGATCTCGCGCAAGCACGGATCTGGCTCGTTGCTCGCGCAAAAAAAAACTCCGGATACCCGACTATACAACGGATATCCGGAGCGAATAAGCACGTTCTGATGCTCTGCGCGGCTGTATCCCGATCGGACTAACGGCTGCGTTTGATTCTCTCGTCGTTCTCCAGGACCTTCTTGGCGATAGTAATGAAATGAAGCTTAAAATTATCCTCATTATCGCTGACATCCAGTCCTGTGTTGATCTTTACCTGATTGAGGCTCGCCTGCACTTCCTCCTCGGTCATGTCAAGCTGCTTGGCGGTCAGTGCCACGTCCTCCTTGCACTTGTAGTACTTGGAAAGCACCTGCTTCTCGGTCTCGCCCAGCTGTTTGAGCACGGTGCGGGTCAGGCGGTCGCCGTAGCTGACTACCATCTGGTTGATGGCACTGTAGATCTCCATGCCCACGTACTCCAGGATCACACGGTCAGGCTTGAAGATCTCACCTGCTGCCACTGCATCCAGTGCGTTCTTGTAGGTGTGCTTGATGCCCTTGATACCGCTCTCCATGGTGCCGATGCCGACGCGCACGCGCATATCGGAATCCAGCTTCTCCAGCTGACGAAGGGCTTCGTCCTCCAGATCCTTCAGCATATATCTCATGTCCCGTTTGGAATGGCTCATCAGAATAACAACCAAGCCCATATCAGCCATCATCACCTGGCTGCCGCCGATCTTCTTATTGATCTCGGAAAAATGGATCATCGCCTCTGCCGCAGGCTTCAGCAGCTCCTTGTCCTCCCCTGTCACATAAGCGTCTGACGGATAAAGGAAAGAAACCGCCATAAATGTATCCTTATCTACATCAAAACCGAATTTCTTGCCGAAAGACTTCACCAGATCTTCATCCTCGTAGTAGCCGATGACAATATCATTAAAATATGCAGATAATGTAATATCTGTTGTGTTCTTATTCATTATCGATTCCTCCCCTTTGGTCTTGTATTAGGAAAATATAATTATACTATTTTTATTCCTGGCTGTCAACTTTCTCACCCTCATGTTTCGCCAGATACTTCTTCGCGATCTCTTCTGCCCGCAGGAAGCTCTTCTCATATACCTCATACTCTTCCCACGTCTCCACGGCGAAATAATCTCCCTCGATACACACGCCCGGATACTCGTTGTTGTACCAGATCCGCATGCCGCCCTTACCGGTGGCACTCATGACGATCTTTGGGATCTGATCCTTCGTCTCCTCGTATACCTTGAGATTCTCCTTCAGATATTCCAGATGCTTGTGGATCTTGTCCAACGGCACCCGGTACTCCATTTCCCGCTTGTGATAAACGCTCAGGAAATCATATGCCACATAAGCGTTCTTTCCCTCTATTGCAAGATAACAGCCACAGGGAAGCATTTCCCGGTAGCCGATGGTTGACTGCTTTGCTTTTTTACCTGTATTGTCCATTATCTGTTCCCCCTGATCCAGTATCTTCCCTTATTATACCGTAAATCAAAGAAACTTCATAGAGTTTTTTGCAAAAAAAGCTCAGCCATGTATAAAAGAGCGGAGATGTTGTGCTTGCACATAAATTCTGCGACGCCTGTGCATGGACGGAGCGCCCGTGCATGAGCAGAAATGAGCTCGCAGCAGCGGAGAGCGCATAATATATGCGCGGTTCTGCGAATGGGCGCGGCTGAGCTTTTACAGTATCTCCTCCAGTTCTTTCAGCGCCCGAATGATATACGTCACTTCCCGTCCCTGGGTATCCCCTGTTCCTTTCCGGTCGAACCAGCAGGTGTCGATCCCGGCGTTGATGCCACCCTGGATATCGGAGGTCAGGGAGTCACCGATGACCAGCAGTTGTTCCAGCGCCGGATGCCCCATCCGCTCCAGGCAGTAATCAAAGAAGGCATTCTGGGGCTTCTGAGCACCTGCATCCTCGGACACAAAGATGTCTTTCATATACCGGTCGATGCCGGATTTTTTCAGACGGCTGTACTGGGTCTTGGATACGCCGTTGGTGATGACGTACATTTCATAGTGGCCGGACAACCGTTCCAGTATTTCCAGCGCCCCGTCGATGAGGACGGCGGATTCGTCCAGCTGCTTCCGGTACAGACGTTCTGCCGCCAGACCGTCCCCTTCCACGCCCAGTTCTTTGAAAAACAGCGGGAACCGGCTTTCCAGAATATGATCCCGGGTGATCTCGCCCCGCTCGCAGGCTTTCCACAAACTGTCGTTGATCCGACTGTAGCAGGCGATCTTTTCCGCATCCGGTTCCACGCCGTAGGCCCGGAGCACCGCCTGCACACCGTTGTTTTCTGCTGCGGTGAAATCCAGCAGCGTCTCATCCACATCCCACAATAATTTCGTATATTTTCCCATTTTCAATCCCCCATTATTACTAATCATCAAAATCTATCATCAACTTTTCTATTTGCAGTTCTGCACTACAAATGATACACGATGATTGTCTATTGGACAACCTCCTTTGTTTTGTGATACGGTTGGCGAACCCTTTCATGATACATGGGAGGTTTTTCGTTTAAAAATAAAATCCGGAAACCATTTACACAGTCCCCGGATTTTATTGTAACATAGTTTACTTTTCCTCTCCATCCTCATACACGATCTTTCCGCGGCAGATGGTGTATTTTACCTTGCCATACAGTTTCTCGCCGATAAAAGGAGAATTGCAGGCTTTGGAGGCGAAATGCTCGTCCACGGTCCACTGCTCGCCCTCGCTGAAGATGACCAGATCGGCATCCGCGCCTTCCTCGATGTAGCCCTTGTTCAGGTTGTAGAGTTTGGCCGGGTTCAGGCTCATTTTCTCCATGAGCTGCATGACGGTGACATGACCTTTGCGCACCAGCTTGGTGATGCCAAGGCCCAGGGCTGTCTCCAGGCCGATGATGCCGCTGGGTGCCTCGGTGAAGGGACGCTCTTTCTCTTCCTTGCTATGGGGTGCATGGTCGGTGGCGATGATGTCGATGGTGCCGTCCTTGATGCCCTCAATGAGCTCGTACCGGTCTGCCCGGGTACGAAGCGGCGGGTTCATCTTCGCCAGGGTGCCTTTCGTCAGCACCGCATCCTCGTTTAAGGAGAAATGATGAGGTGTCACCTCTGCGGTGACGTGGGCGCCCATCTCCTTTGCCAGCCGCACCAGCTGCACGGAGTTGGCGGAGCTGATGTGCTGGATGTTGACCTTGGCGCCGGTGTGCAGCGCCAGCATACAGTCTCTGGCCACCAGCACGTCCTCAGCCAGCGCCGGAGCGCCGCCCAGGCCCAGCTTTTCGGATACTTTTCCCTGGTTCACACCGGGTGTCTCGATGAAGGCCTTGTCTTCCTCATGGAAGGACAGAGGTACGTCCAGCCGCTTGGCCTCTTCCATAGCAGCCTTGGTCAGTTTCTCATCCATCAGCGGGATGCCGTCGTCGGTGAAGCCCACCGCGCCGCAGGCTTTCAGCTCTTCCATATTGACCAGCTCTTCGCCTTTTAACCCCTTGGTGATGGAACCGCAGGTCAGCACGTTGACGTCACAGCCTGCCGCTTTTTCCAGAATGTAATGGATGGTGTCGGAATTGTCTGCCACCGGCTTGGTGTTGGCCATGCAGATGACGGTGGTGTAGCCGCCCCTGGCCGCAGCCCTGGAACCGCTGACAATATCCTCTTTGTATTCAAATCCCGGATCCCGGAAGTGCACATGCACATCGATGAGCCCCGGCGCCACAATGAGCCCCCTTGGCCTCCACGATCCGCTCGTAATCGTCGGAGCGCTGATATTTTCCGATCTTCTTGATCTTGCCGTCCTCGATGAGAAGGTCCAGCACATCGTCAATGCCTCTTTTCGGGTCAACGACCCGGCCGTCTTTAATCAGGATCATCGTGCTTCCTCCTTCAGATACTCATAAATCACCTTAGCGCCGTCACAGATGGACTCGATGGTAGTAAACTCTTTCTTATTATGGCTGATGCCCTTGGCGCAGGGGATGAATACCATGGCCGTGTCGCAGATATGGGCAAAGGACATGGCGTCATGTCCGGCACCGCTGATCATGGAGCGGTGAGGGATTTTCAGCTCTTTCGCCGCGTGGAGCAGCTTCTGCTGCAGTTCCACAGACATGCCGATGGGCGGAATGTCGGAGGTTTTTTCCCGGAAATATTTCATTTTCCGCTTCTCGCACACCCGCTTGCACACCGCTTTCAGCCGGGCTTCCATTCGATCCAGGCTGGCCGGGTCGATGCCTCGCATGTCCACGCCCAACTCCACCTCGCCGGGGATGACGTTCAGGGCGTTGGGATGGTTGGTGATGACACCCACGGTGGCTACCGACTGGTACATGGACTCGGATTTTCCGATCTCCTCGATTTCCAGAATGATCTCCGCTGCCGCGCAGAGGGCATCGGTACGCATGCCCATGGGTGTTGCGCCGGAGTGCTCCGCGTTGCCGTGAATGTGGATGTTGAACCGGCGGGGGCCTGCGATGGTCTGCACAATGCCCACCTTATCGCCGTACTCCTCCAGCACCTTTCCCTGCTCGATATGGAGCTCGATGTATTCCTTGATACCTTGGATGCGCTGGGGCTGGAGATTGTATCCCTTGCGGGCAAATACCTCCCGCAGCGTCTCCCCCCGCTTGTTCACCGCATCGCCGATGTCGTGTTTGTATACTTCCTTTGTGATCAGGCCGCTGCCGATGGTGCTCCTGCCAAAGTTGCTGGATTCCTCACAGCGCATGGCGCCCACCCGGATGGGCAGTCCCAGGTGATCCCGTTTGGCCCAGTTTAAGATCATCAGGCCTGTGATAACACCGGCCACGCCGTCATACCGGCCACCCTCGATAACGGAGTCCAGATGGGAACCGATGAGGTAATACGGGTCATCCATGTCACAGTCTTTATCGTACAGGTAGGTGTTGCCCACCTCGTCCTCGTAATTGCCGTAGCCCTTCTCGTCGCCCAGCGCCCGCAGGGTGTCGTGCATCTCGTCCTCTACCTCGGTATAGCCCAGACGGGTCACGCCGCCGTTGTCTGAGCTTCCGATCCCGTAGAAACGGTCAAACAGATACTCGGCATACTCGATATCTTCAATCGAATGCTGCATATCCTTGTCCTCCTTTTCGTTACAGTCTCACGATTCCCACGTGATCTACGATGTCAATTCTTGTGCCAAAAGGCGCGGACAGCTCTGCCAGATGAGCCAGCAGCGCATCATCCTCCGCAAAGGCCGGCAGGCCTCTCCGGTATCTGGGCAGCTCCATGCCCAGATGGATCGGATAGAGACGAAGCGCTGTTGCCTGTCCGCCCTCCACATCCCACTGAGCGATAACAGAACGCCATACGTCCGGGTTCACGCCCAGGCCGATGGTGCCGTTCTTGCTCCGGTTATCCATGCCTTCGCCCACCATGCTGGTGTTGGACATGTGGTATTTCTCGTAAAAATCAGCAGGCTGATGAGTGGTGGTGTCATTTTCAAACAGGAAGTTGCCCAGGCTGTAGAAAATGATGCCGCCCTTGTACAGCTCGATGCCCCGCAGAATATGCGGGCCGTGGCCCAGCACCACGGAAGCGCCTGCATCGATGCACGCCTTGGCGAAGGTCTGTAAAAACTGTGCCGGACGCTCTTTGTCCTCCCCGGTCATCTCATGGGAGTGGATGCTGACCATCACATAGTCGGACTGCTTTTTCGCCTCCCGGATGGAATCGGTGATCCGCTGCACATCTGCCGCGGAAGGAACGGTCTCCTTGAAGTTGGCATTGTCCGGGATAAATTCATGGCCGCCGAATTTGAAGCTGCCCTCGGGTGCCACGGCAAAGCCTTCCTTCACATCCAAGTTCTGCTGGGCGTTGATGTCGATCTCTCCGGCCAACTTCTGCAGCATATCGTAATATTCCTGTGTCACATGGAACTTGTTCTGAAAATGCAGGGGGTTCACGCCGGGACGGCCCTTCATGTCCAACCGCTGGTTGCCCGCTGCCCAGGATTCATGGAAGGAAGAGGTGGCTGCGATGACCGCCGCACGGATGTTTTCTCCCTCCACATACACCGGCGCGGACGCATCCGACAGGTTTTCTCCGATGCCTGCGAAATTCATGTCTTCCTGTTTCAGATATTTTGTCGTCGCCAGCAGGCCGTTATGGCTGTAGTCCATGGAATGGTTGTTGGCGCTGTTATATACGTTAAAGCCGTATTTTTTCACGTCTTTTAACAGAGACGGATGGGCCATGGCCCAGGTGCCGCCGGAGAAGCCGAAGGGATAGCCCTCCCGGTCATGGACGGTCACTTCCAGATTCACGAACCGGATGTCCTGCTTTTCCACAAAATCCACCAGCTCCTGCATGCCCTCGTATCCTTTTTCCGGCAGCTTTCTTGTGATAAACAGATCTCCTGCCGCTACAAAAGATGATTTACTCATGATGATTCCTCCGTTTTTCTTATGCCGGGATAAACTCGCCGTTGCTCTCCTGCTCACAGGTCAGCTTGCCGTCCTTCATGACGGTGCGGCCTCTGACGATGGTCTGTACCGGGAAGCCCTTTACCTGGAAGCCGTCAAACGCGGTTACCTTGCTGATGCTGTACATATCTTCCATATGGATGGTCTTCTCCAGATCCATGTCCACGATGGTGAAGTCCGCGTCGGTGCCCACGAGAACAGAGCCCTTTCTCGGATACAGGCCGTACAGCTTTGCGGTATTCTCGGAAAGTACGGCTGCCAGCTGGTTGGCAGTGATCTTTCCCTGGCTTACCGCATTGATCATCAGCGGCACGATGGTCTGGATGCAGCACATGCCGGACGGGATCTTGAACAGACTGCCGGTCTTTTCCTCTGCGGTATGGGGCGCATGGTCAGAACCGATAGAATCAATGATCCCCTGTTCCACGCCTTCCCACAGCCGATCCTGGTCTGCCTGGTAACGCACCGGCGGATAGCCTTTGATCTTTGTTCCTACCCGGAGGAAATCCTTGTTGGTCAGATTCAGATAATGAGGGCAGGTCTCACCTGTGACGTTGATTCCCTGTTCCTTGGCTTCTTTTAACAGATCCACGCTTTCCTTGGCACTCATGTGCAGGATGTGCAGGTGGGCGCCGGTGGCTTTGGCAAAGGAAATGCCGGTCTTAACAACCGTTTCCTCACATACGGACGGACGGCAGGCCAGCAGTGCCTCGTACTCGTTCTCGTAATCCTCCACCTTCAGGCGGCTGGTGAGCTCGCTGATCACGTCTGCATTCTCGGCGTGGATGGCCAGCGGCTTGCCGGTCTTGGCCACATGCTCGAAAATGGTGTAGATCTCGCCGTCACCCAGCGGCGGGATAACGTTGGGATCGCCCTTCTCATAGTTGTATACCAGATTGTAGTTGGACTTGTTGATGGCATAGCCCCAGAAAAACTTGTAAGCAGCCACGCCCAGCTCGTCCAGCTCCTGCAGATCGTCGTTGTTGAGGCGGCCCAGGCAGAGTGCCCACATGGCAAAGTCGATGTATGCCTTGGATTCCAGATTGGCCTTCTGCGCTTTGAACCGCTCGGCGTCTGTCACAGCCGGGACAGCGTTTGGCATCTCGATGAGGCTGGTCAGGCCACCCAGGGCTGCCGCTCTGGTGGAATGGAAGAAGTCCTCCTTGTGGGTAGCACCACCGTCTCTGGAGTGCACATGAGGATCAATGAAGCCCGGGAAGATCAGCTTGCCGGAAGCATCGATGACTTCCCTGGCCTCCAGCACCTCATCCGTCAGCTGTGCGATCTTGCCGTCCAGCACATAAATATTCGTGCGCTCACTTTTTTCCGGTGTAACCACGGTTCCGTTCTCAATTCTCAGATCAAACATTTTTTGCTCCTCCTTTTTAAAAAAAGAAAAACACGGACGCCAGTCTCCGGAAACCCTTCCGTAAACTGGCGCATGTTTTTCGGCGCTCCTCTTCCGGCGCGCTTATTTATTTTCTTTATATACGTTTTCGCCCAGATAGGCGGCGCGGATGGCATCGTTATTCAGCAGGTTTGCACCTGTGTCGCTCATGACGATCTCGCCGTTTTTCAGCACATAGCCGCGGTCTGCCACACCCAGTGCCATTTTCGCATTCTGCTCTACCAGAAGAACTGTCAGACCCTTCTCCTGGTTCAGCCGTTTGACAATGTGGAAGATCTCTTTTACCACCAGCGGTGCAAGACCGGTGGAAGGCTCATCCAGCATAAGCATCTTCGGGTTGGACATGAGTGCTCTGGCGATGGCCAGCATCTGCTGCTCGCCGCCGGACAGTGTCTTGCCCAGCTGTTTCTTTCTTTCCTCCAGACGGGGGAACATGTCAAAGACGCTCTTTAAGTCCCGGGCCACGCCCTCTTTGTCCTTGTATCTTAAGTAGGCACCCATCTCCAGGTTGTCCTGTACAGTCAGATCCGGGAAGATATGCCGTCCCTCCGGGGACAGGGCCATCCCCTCTGCCACGATCTTCTCTGCGCCCATGTTGGTGATATCCTTGCCGTCAAAAATGATGCTGCTGCCTTTTTTCTTCGGGAGAAGGCCGGCTGTGGAGCGTAAGGTCGTGGTCTTTCCGGCACCGTTGGCGCCGATGATCGTCACGATCTCGCCGTCTTTGACTTCAATATTGATCTTGTGCAGCACTTCGATATTGCCATAGGCCACACGCACATCTTTCAGTTCCAGCATTTAGTCGTCCTCCTTTCCGAGATAAGCCTCGATTACCTCGGGATTGCTGCGGATCTCCTCCGGGGTGCCGTCAGCGATCTTCTTACCAAAGTTCAGCACCGCAATGTGATCGGAAATGGTCATGACCACGTCCATCTTGTGCTCAATGAGCACTACCGTGATACCCCGGTCACGGATGGCCAGGATCCGTTTGGACAGCTCATCCAGATCCTGGGTATTCAGGCCGGATGCGGGCTCATCCAGAAGCAGCACCTTGGGCTGTAAGGCCAGTGCCCGGGCGATCTCCAGATTCTTCTGCATGCCGTAGGACAGGCTGCCTGCTTTTTCATTCGCATATTTGTCCAGTCCCATGAACTCCAGCTCGCTCATAACCTCTTCCCGCAGCTGCTTCTCCTCTTTTCTCTGTCCCGGTGTGCGGAACATGGAGGAAAGAACGTTGCTCTTGCTGCGGCAGTGAAGGCCCACCAGCGCGTTATCCATGACGGACATATCCTTGAACAGGTTGATATTCTGGAAGGTACGGGCAATGCCCGCCTCCGCTCTCTGAAATGCTTTCAGCTTTGTGATCTCTTTTCCCTCAAAAGCAACCGATCCCTGAGTCGGTGTGTAGAAACCGGCGATCAGGTTGAAGAAGGTCGTCTTTCCGGCACCGTTGGGGCCGATGACTGCTGTGATTTTTCCTGCCTCTGCGGCAAAGTTGACGCCCTCTAAGGCCACCAGACCGTCAAAGGTAATGCCCAGATCTTTTGTCTCCAGTAATGCCATGGTTATTCCTCCTCCGTCTTTTTCTTGTGCTTGCCGCACAGCAGGTTGTCCAGCCACGCAATGGCACCGCCCAGTCCCTTGGGGGCAAAAATGATGATGGCTACGATGGCTGCGCCGTACAGGACCAGTCGGATATCACCCACGGAACGTAAAAGCTCCGGGATCATGGTCAGCACGAACGCACCGGCAATGGAACCGGCGATGCTGCCGATGCCGCCCACGACCATCATGGCCAGAACGGAGGTGGACTCTGCACTGACGAAAGACTCCGGAGAAATGAAGTGTACCTCGTAAGCGTACAGAGATCCGGCAATGCCTGCAAAGAATGCGGAAGTGGCAAATGCAATGATCTTGTAACGGACGGTGTTCACGCCCAGTGCCTGTGCGGCGATCTCGCTCTCACGGATGGAGAGAAGGGCACGGCCGGTACGGGAATGGATGATGTTCCGTGTGAAGATGATCATCAGCACAAGGAAGATCAGCACGATATAATAATAGGTTTTGTAAGTCTTGAAGTTGATCTCCAGAAATCCCAGGTTCAGGATCGGTGCTTTGATGCCTAAGATACCGCGGGAGCCGTTGGTGACAGCCTCCCAGTTCAGGAATACACGGTAGGCGATCTCGCCGAAGGCCAGGGTGGAGATTGCCAGATACAGCCCCTTCAGACGCAGGGCCGGCATACCGAGGATGATGCCCCATACCATAGCCATCAGGCCGGCACACAGCACACAGACGAGGAAGGGCATGTCAAACTTCGTTGCCAGAACAGCCGCCGTGTAGGCACCGATGCCGTAGAAGGCGATGTGGCCCACGGAGAACAGGCCGGTACAGCCGGTCAGAAGGTTCAGGCTCAGCGTACAGATGGCAAAAATGCCGCCGATATTCAGTACGTGCAGCCAGTAGTTGCTGATTCCGGTCATCGGCAGGATGATGGCGATGACAAGCAGGATCCAGATTCTTGTTTTCTCATATACTTTTCCAAACGTCATTTTTACACCTTCTCTACTGTTTTCTTCTTACTCATGATACCTGACGGCTTCAGGATCAGCACCAGGAACAATACGATATACGCGATAGCCGACTGATAAGCAGAGGAACCAAACGCAACGGCCAGACACTCGGCAATACCGAGGATGATGCCGCCCACCATGGCACCGCTGGCAAAATCCAGACCGCCGAGAACGGCTGCCGCATATCCCTTTGTTCCGATGGTGGCACCGATGCTGGCGTTGAACAGGTAAACCGGCGCCAGAAGCATACCGGCAATCGCACCGATGGCAGATGCGATAACAAAGGTACCTGTCAGGGAAGCCCTGACGTTAATGCCCATCAGACGGGCAGCCTCTTTGTCCTGCGCGGTTGCTCTCATAGACTTGCCGACTCTCGTCTTCTTTAAAAACAGGTTCAGAAGGATCACCAGACCAAAACCAAATACCGTATTCCATAAGTTCTGCGGGACAAGGATCAGGCCGCCCACATGGAACGGCTTGTCACCGAAAATAGACGGAAACGCAAATGCATCTGCGCCGAAGATGACGCGCAAAAGGTTTCTCACACAGATGCTGACGCCGATGGTGGCGATCAGCTTACTCATATCCTTCGCATTCTCCAGCGGACGGAAGGAAAGAAACTCGATAATGTAGCCGACGATCATACTCACAACGATTGCCAGCGGCATGGCCAGAATAATGGGCATTCCCAGTTCCACATGAAGCACAAGCAGGGAAAACGCGCCGATGGCACATACCTCACCCTGTGCAAAGTTCAGCACTCCCCATGCCTGATAGATCAGTACATACCCGAGTGCTACCAATCCGTAAATGCTTCCCAGAGAAAGTCCCTGGATCAGCTGCTGTAAAATCTGCATATTGCATCTCCTTCTTCTTCGTAGCGTATATGTTCCAGTGTCCAAATGTCACATCTTGACTTATCCTATTTTATCAATTCTATTCAGAAATTCTTTCAGACTGGCAAACAGCCTGTATTTCCCATCGTCCATACAGGCTGTTGCCGATCCAGTTATTTTGCAGCGCATGGTATCATACTCTGCGCACCGTTCAGGAGCGCTTTATTCGCAAAACCGCGTTTTCAACGCTCTACTTAACTAACTCGTAGGTGCCGCCCTCGCAGAGACGGATGATCAGGATGTCTCTGTTTGCGTCGCCGTTCTCATCGATGGTGATGGTACCGGTTGCCAGAGGCATATCCTTGACAGCCTTCATACCAGCCATGATATCGTCAGCCTTCATATCCGGTGTTGCTGCCTTCAGGCCCTCTGCCAGAACCATCATTGCATCATAGGACATAGCTGCGTTGGAGTCCGGAGTCTCGCCGTACTCTGTCTCGTAAGCATCAATGAATGCGCCTGCTGTCTCAGAAGCTTTCTCCTTATCCGGGAAGAAGGTCTGGGTGTTCAGGATGCCAACTGCGGATTCTCCGCCCAGCTCATAGAGCTTTGCGTTGGTCAGTCCGCCGCCGCCCATCAGGTCACAGTCGATACCAAGCTGATCGCACTGTTTTGCGATGGTTGCGCCGCAGCCGTACATGGTCCACATGATGATAGCTTCCGGATTGAGATCCTTGATCTTCAGAAGCTGTGCGGACATATCGGTTGCACTGGAATCGAAAGCTTCTACTGCCAGAGGCTCGATGCCTGCGTCTTTCAGTGTCTCTACTACAACATCTTTTCCGCCTGCGCCGAAGTCATCGTTCTGGAACATAACGGCAATGTTCTTATATCCAAGATCATTGATCGCATACTCTGTGATTGCCTTTGCCTGCAGCTTGTCAGATGCCTGCAGACGGACAATGTAGCTGTTGGACGGATCTGTAATGGCAACACCGGAAGAAATCGGAGTAACAAGCGGGATCTCGTTGTTCTCTGTCACATCCATCATAGCCAGTGTACAGGAGCTGTTGACGGTACCAACTGCTGCAACAACCTCATCACTGGAAACCAGCTTGTTGATGGCGGATACTGCCGTCTTGGGATCCTGCTGGTCATCTTCCTCGATCAGCTCGATGGTCATGCCATTGATGCCGCCGTTCTCGTTGATCTGCTTTGCAGCAAGCTCAACGCCCTTCTTCTCAGTATCACCAACCATTGCGGAAGATCCGGAGAAAGGTCCTACAACACCGATCTTGATTGTTCCTTCATACGTTGCATCAGATGCTGCTGCATCGTCAGATGATGCCTCTGTCTTGTCTGCGCTGTCTGCGGATGAGCTGCCCTCATCTTTGGATCCACATCCGGATACCATTGCTGCTACCATGGCTGCGGAAAGTAAAATACTTAATACTTTCTTCTTCATAGTTTGCCTCCTCTTCTCTGAATAAAATTGATAGTCTATTATTAATTTCCCACCCTTTCGGCTCCCCGATGACAGGTAAGTAATTTAATAATCTTTTTAAGTAATTATATTACCATAAAACATGACTTTTCACAAGAAATGAATTCATTCTCAACAAAAAAATAATTACCGTGCAGCCGGATCATCCGCAGAACTGTGCGGCCGCATGTTTCGCTGCTTCGCAGCTGCTTTCCGCTCATTTCCCATGTTGAAAATATCCTTTCATTATATACAAAAAAAGACGTACCGACCTTCCGATCAATACGCCTTTGTATGAAATCTCTGCTTCTTTTTCAGAATAAAAATGATTCAGTTCTAATACGGTGATAAGATTAGCATGATTTCCTGCTTTTGTCAATACCGATTTTGCTTATATGGAAAATCTTTCCATGCCGGACAGACGCGAAGCAGTCCTGATCGGCAATCCCTCTGCCGCATCTGCAATCAGGCTTCTCCCATCACTTCTACATATACCCGTCGTCTCTGGGGGCCGTCGAATTCCGCCAGATAGATTTCCTGAGCGCCGCCGCAGACGATCTCCCCGTCGATGACCGGAAAGACGCAGTGATTGCCGGTGAGCAGGCTCTTCAAATGGCCCTGAGAGTTGTTGCCGGTGGCGCCGTAATCCGGCAGGAAATGGGCATGGGCATACGTTTCATTTAAGGGCGCAGATTTTTCCAGCATATCGCTGATGTCGGACTCCACGCAGGGCAGCGCCTCATTGACGAAGATGCCCGTGGTGGTGTGGGAGGTGATGACCGCAGCGATGCCGTTTTTCACGCCGCTCTCCCGGATGAGCTGATGCACCTCTTCCGTGATGTTGATATATTCCTCCGCCTTTTTGCTCAGGCGGTAAAGCTCCTTGAGTACGACCATCCTACCTGTCTCCTTTCAGGAAACGAAGTGCGTTTCCTCCATATAAAGCTTCTCTGGCTGCGTCCTTCATGGGCACCGCATCCAGCGCCCGCTTGATCTTGAAAGCGCGGAATCTGGGGGTGTTGGAA
The DNA here is from genome assembly GCA_032620915.1 of Oscillospiraceae bacterium NTUH-002-81. Taxonomy (NCBI): domain Bacteria; kingdom Bacillati; phylum Bacillota; class Clostridia; order Eubacteriales; family Oscillospiraceae; species Oscillospiraceae bacterium NTUH-002-81. The sequence continues at coordinate 967,450 of CP136052.1, read as the reverse complement.
GCAAACATGACCTGCTCCCGGAAGCCCCGTTCAAACCAGTGGGGCCCCATGTCCACCGTGAACAGGCGGCTCATGGACTCCTCCGGGGAATCCATGTACAGCACGGAGGTATCGGTGTATACGTTGGGATACTTGATCATGAGCATGACCATCTCCCGCACCCAGGGCCAGGCAAAATGGGCCAGGCAGCACCGCAGATGCGGATGGGCGATGAACACCTTCTCAAAGGCCAGCGGATGGGCGTATTCTGCAGGGGTGTTGGGCTCCCAGGATGTGCCCGCATGGAAAATGATGGGCTTATTTCTGCTCTCACAGATTTCATAAATGGGCTCCATACACGGATCCGCAGGGTAAAATTTCTGCTTGGACGGATGAAGCTTCAGTCCCTCCAGCCCCAGATCATCAAAAGCGTGGATGAGTACATCCGCCGCATCCTTCCGGTGGGGATCCACACTGGCAAAGCCGATGAGCCGCTCCGGATACCTGCTCTTGAGAGCTGCGATCTGCTCATTGGTCACGATCCACCCGCCCTCGGTGGTGGTCACATCCATGGGCAGCAGCGCCTCTTTGTCAATGCCGCCGAAATCCATCTCCGCAAATGCCTCATCCCAGTCCATGGGGCCCTGCTTCCAGACGCCGAAGGTGTCCTTGCGAAATTCCAGTTCTTCTTTATTGTCACAGATCGATTTGTAAAAAATCGGATGCACATGCATATCAATTACCATTGTCATCTCTCCTGTTCTTCTATGCAGGCGGTTCCTGTCTGTTTAATACGGCCGGAACCTGCCGATCACATCTGCGGAAAGCTTTGCCCCCGCCTCCATACACTCCGGAATGGACCTTCCTTCCAGCATGGCCTTCGTAAAGCCCGCGATATAGCTGTCCCCGGCGCCCACCGTGTTGACCACATTTTTCACCGGTACAATACCGCAGGAGTAGAAAAATTCGCCGTTATAGCACAGGCTCCCCTCTTCCCCCATGGTGGCGGTCACCAGCTTCGGCCCATAGGACTGGATCTTCTTCATCCAGCCGGTGAGTTCCTTGCCGGGAATCCCATCTGCCGAGAAAAATACATAATCCACAAAAGGAAACAGCTTCTCACACTCATACTGCGGATCCCGCGTAAATACGGAAAAATCCATGAGGATCTCCACGCAGGCTTCCTTCCAGGCCGGCAGATACTGCAGCACATTCCCGAACAGATCGGTGTGCAGCAGATCATGCTCTGCCACAAAGGCAAAATCCTCTTTGGTGATGGCATAGTGCTCCATCACGCCGTCGATGGATTCCAGATGCACCCGGTCGGTACCGTTTTTCAGCTCCATCCGCATGCGGCACGTCTGGCCCTCCTCGGTGCGCAGATGGGAAATGTCGATGCCCTCTTTTTCCAGCACCGCCTTCATCTGCTCCCCGTACTCGTCATTGCCCACCACGCTGACCACACTCACCGGCACCCCGGCCCGGGCCAGATGCACGCCGAAGTCCACGCCGTTTCCGGTGGGGTACCACTCGTTCAGATTCTCATATACATCGGCGCAGCAAAACCCCACTGCCGCCACTCTTTTTTGTTTACTCATAATGCACTCCATATCCCCAGGCGCCGTCAATGCCGCACACCTGTGATGCAAACTGAGCCGCGTCGGCCAGGCTGTCCTTCACGGCCGCATGCTCTTCCATTCCCTTCTTTTTCCGGGAAAGGTATCCCACAAGGAAGGCCGTCAGCAGCGCGTCTCCGGCGCCCATGGTGTCTGCCATATGCTCCACCGGCACCGCCTGCTGCACGAAAAACTCTCCGCCCGCATAGGCAATGCAGCCCTTGGCGCCCCGGGAAGCGCAGACGATCTTCGGCCCCAACTCCGCTGTCGTCAGCAGCCGCTCCCATACCTTTTCCTGAGGTGTCTCCTCCCCGCAGGAGAAAAAGGCGTAGGTCACATAGGGCGCGATCTCTTTCACATCCTCTTCCGTGTATTCATCGGAAAAATCAAAGCTCACCGGCACGCCCGCCTTCTGCAGTTTGGGCAGCTCCCGCTCGGTGAAGCAATAAATGCCGGTGTGCACCAGGTCAAACTGCTTCGCATAGGCCAACTCAAACCGGCCCAGAGGATAGCGCACGTCCCCCCGGATGCCGCCATTGTTGTAATCCAGGAACACCCGGTCGCCGTCCACCACCGTATTTCTCGACCAGCCGTTTTCCCCGGGGATCTGCAGGCATTTCACCAGCTCCACCTGCTCTTTTTCCAGAGAGGAAATGACGTGTTCCGCCGCCCGGTCGGTGCCGAAGATGCCCATGTAGGCACTTCGTTCCACCCCCAGCCGCTTGGCAAATACGGCGAAATTCACCGCGTTGCCGCCAGGATACATGAGATGCAGGTGGTCATAGAGATCCACCACGTTATCGCCGAAGCCCAGCACTTTTACCGGATAATCCATCAATAGTCCACCTTTCCCATGTATCTGCGGTAGTCCACATCGTGATCGAACAGTTTGCCTCTGGCGGAGCGCAGTTCGCAGTTCATCGGATAGAACAGCACCGGATCCAGATAATCCCGGACAGCCGGATCAATGGCATCCATGCCATATTCCAGCGCATCCAGCACCATCAGTGTGTCCGTGTGGGTTTTCAGGAAATCTTCTGCCCGCTCATCCATGGGACGGCACTTACCGGAGCCCTTCTGCAGGAAATAGAACACGCCGTCCTCGGTCACCTCGAAGGGGCCGTGGAAATACTCGCCGCTGTGGATGTAGGCGCAGTTCTGCCACTGCATCTCCATCAGGCTGCAGATGGCAAACCCGTATGTCTGGGAAAAGGTGGCGCCGCTGCCGAGAATATAAAGGAAATTGTGATCCTTGCAAAGCTGTGCGAAACGGTCGCAGAGCTCGGCTCTCACTTTCTCCTTGGCCTTTGCCACAATGCCGTCCATTTTGGACAGGCCGTCCATGAGTGCATCATAGGAAGCAAACTCCTCCTGAGTGGCCAGCACCTCTGCTGCCAGAGACAGGGTGATGCCGCTGGGGATCTTCAGCGTCTCCAGCTCATCTGCCCACGGGTATACCCAGGTGATCCACTTGTCACTGTCCGCCGGGCTGCCTGCACGGTTGGTGAGCATGACAACCGCTGCTCCTTTTTCCAGTGCCAGCTCTACAGCATGTAAGGACTCCGGGGTGCCGCCGGAATGGCTGCATACAACGACCAGGCTCTCCTTGCCCAGCTTCTTCGGGGTTGCCAGCAGAAACTCTCTGGCCGTATAGAAACCGGACTCCACGATGGTGCTCTCTCCCATGAGCATGCAGTGTGCCGGGTACAGATCCACCAGGCTGCCGCCGCAGGCCGTCCAGTATACCTGACGGATGATGCCGCACTGTTCTTTTACCTGTCTGATGACTTCTTTTGCGTTCATAGTTTATTTCCTCCTGAAAATACATTTTCATGTTTTACCGTAATCATGTTTTTGCTGCAGAACATACAGCTTTCCTCCAAGATAGTATCATTCCGGGCAGAGCCTGGCAAGAAATATTTCCAAAATTTTACGAATTCTTTCAAAACGTGTCAGGAACTATTGACTTTTACAGGTTTCCTATATAAAATAGGATACAGTTTAAAAAAGAAAGAGGTATATTCTAATGAAAAAATTAGCAGCAGCTATGCTGATCGCAGCACTGGCAGTCGGATGTGTTGCCTGCGGCAGCAAAGAAGACACATCTGCAAACAATGCATCCACCGATGCAGCAGCAGAGGAAACCGGCGATTCCGCAGAGGCTTCCGACAGCAAGTCCTACAGCCCTACCGATATCGAGTATCATTCCGTCGCAGAGATCCAGAAGCGCGGCGAGATCCATTTCGCAACCGAGGCAACCTTCGCTCCTTACGCCTTCAAGGATGAGGCAGGCAACATCGTAGGTCTGGAGCCTTCCATGATGCAGGCCATCGCAGATGAAATGGGTGTTAAATGTGTCATAGACGATATGGCCTTTGATTCTGTTCTGCCCAGCGTACAGTCCGGTCTGGATGACATGGCACTGGCAGCCCTTTCTCCCACTCCTGATAGAAAAGAGGCATTCACCTTCTCCGAGTCTTACCTGGCCCACGGACAGTTGTCCCTGGTCCGCGCAGAGGATGCTGACAAGTTCAAGGACGCAAGTGCAATGGTTGCCGGCGTGACCATGGGAGCCCAGAAGGGCAGCTACCAGCAGACCGTTGCAGAGCATTACTATCCGGACTGCACCGGCCGTTACATGGAAACCATTCCCAACGTGATCATGGATCTGAAGGCCGGCAACATTGACATTGCCATCATGGACTATGATAATGCAACCGCTTACGCTTCCCAGAATGCCGATCTGGCAACTGCATTCGAAGTGCCGATGCTGGAGGGTGAGGAGGCTGCAAACTGCGCAGCAACCATGCTTGGCAACACCGATCTGACCGACTATGTGAACACCCTGATCCAGAAATGGCTGGATGACGGTACCATTGATAACTGGTACAACGAGGCCGTTGCGCTGCAGTCTTCCCTGACAGACGAGGCAGAGTAAACAACCACTTTCCAAACGGAACTGATCCATCGGATCAAAACTTGATATGCAATGCGTATGCGGGGTCGCGGATTTGCCGCACCCCGTATTTTTTACACGAAACCCAACACTGAAAGAGGAGGCAATGAGATGGACTTATTCTCATTTTCCAGAATGGCTGCCATTTTTGAAAAATATTCCGGCCACTTTCTGAAAGGTGCCGAGATGGCGCTGATTCTGTCACTGATCACTGTTTGCTGTGCGACTGTTTTCGGAACACTATTTGCACTGTGCAAGATGTCTAAAATAAAACCACTCAAATGGATCGTCAGCGCCTATATTGAGATCTTCCGTTCCACGCCTCTGATGGTGCAGGTCATGATCATCTATTTTGGCGCGGCTGCCCTGGGCTGGAAGATCCAGGTGCCCTTTATGAAAGATTTCAACAGCTTTTTCTGGGGCCTGCTCGTGCTCATCCTGAACAGCTCCGCCTACGTGGCTGAGATCGTGCGAAGCGGTATTAACGCCGTGGATCAGGGCCAGGCCGAAGCAGCCAGAAGTCTTGGCATGAGCCAGACACTGACGCTGAAAATGGTCGTTCTGCCCCAGGCATTCCGCAACATCCTTCCGGCGCTGATGAACGAGTTCGTCGCCATCATCAAGGAGACCTCCATCGTTTCCCTGGTGGGCATCAGCGAGCTGATGTTCTGTGCCAAGGACGTCATCTCCATCTCCTACCGGACACTGGAGCCTTACGCCATCGCAGCGATCCTGTATTTCATTATGGTATACCCGCTGTCCAAGCTGGTTTCCTATGTAGAGAGGAGGATGAACGCAAGTGTCACACGATAAGATGACAGGAGAAGCCCTGCTCCAGGTGCGGGGCCTGAAAAAACATTTTGGCCATCTGGAAGTATTAAACGGCATTGACATCGATATCCACAAAGGTGAAGTGGTCGCTGTCATCGGCCCTTCCGGTTCCGGCAAAAGTACGTTTATCCGCTGTCTGAACCGGCTGGAGGAACCCACCGCCGGAGAGATCATCTTCGAGGGGGAGCAGATCAATTCCCGCAAGGCCAACATCGACCATATCCGAGAAAAGATCGGTATGGTGTTTCAGAACTTTAACCTGTTCAGCAACATGACCGTCATGAACAATATCACCGCGGCCCCCATCAATGTGAAAAAGGTGCCGAAGGAGCAGGCCGAGGAGCGGGCCCTGACGCTGCTGGACCGGGTCGGCCTCAAAGACAAGGCCCCGGAATATCCCGTCCGTCTGTCCGGCGGACAGCGCCAGCGGGTAGCCATCGCCAGAGCCATGGCCATGGATCCCGACATCCTGCTCTTCGATGAGCCCACCTCCGCCCTGGACCCGGAAATGGTCGGCGAGGTGCTGAACGTCATGAAGGAGCTGGCCGAGGAAGGCATGACCATGGTGGTCGTCACCCACGAGATGGGCTTTGCCAGAGAGGGTGGCCGACCGCGTCATCTTCATCGACGGCGGCAGGATCCAGGAAGAAGGAACCCCGGCTGAATTCTTCGGCAACCCGAAAAACCCGAGACTGAAAGAGTTCCTGAATAAGGTGCTGTAAAAGAAAAAGCTTCCAAAGACGGTTTGTACAGAAGCAGTAAATGAAACAGTATAATAAGGAAGTATTGATAGCGTAAAAAAAGACGTCCGATCTGTGAGAGTTTTCCACAGAGACCGGACGTCTTTTTGTATTTTATCCACTGTTCACTTGTATCTTTTAACACGAAGATACAAAGGGAGCGCCTCGCAATCACCCTCCCAGATAGGCTTCCTTGACCTGGGCATTGGCCAGCAGTTTTTCTCCGGTGTCGGCCAGCACCACTTCTCCTGTCTCAATGACATAGCCCCGGTCTGCGATGCGCAGTGCCTGGTTGGCGTTCTGCTCCACCAGCATGACGGTGGTGCCTGCCTCATTGACGGAACGGATGGTGTCAAACACCTGATCCACGATGATGGGCGCCAGTCCCATGGACGGCTCATCCAGCAGCAGCAGCTTGGGTCTTGACATGAGGGCTCTGGCGATGGCCAGCATCTGCTGTTCGCCTCCGGAGAGGGTGCCTGCCATCTGGCCCTTCCGCTCGTACAGCCGGGGGAACATTTCGAACATTTTCTCCATGTCCTTCTTCATCTCTGCCCGGTCCTTCCGGAAATAGCCGCCCAGTCGAATATTGTCGATAACGGACGTCCGGGCGAACACCCGCCGTCCTTCCGGCACCATGGTCATGCCGCTCTGGACAATGGCCGCCGGATGTTTGCCGTGGAGGGATTCTCCCAGGAAAGAAACCGTTCCCTCACTGCTTTTCACCTGATTCATGATGGTCGTCAGCAGTGTGGTTTTTCCCGCGCCGTTGGCACCGATGAGGGAAACAATCTCTCCTTCGTTGACTTCAATGGACAGTCCTTTCAGCGCATGGATGTTTCCATAATATACGTGTAAATTTTCCACCTTAAGCATAGGATTTGGCATTGGCGGACGCCCCCTTTCCCAGATAAGCCTCGATCACCGTCGGATTGTTCTGCACTTCCTGGGGCAGCCCCTCGGCGATCTTTGCCCCGTGGTCGAACACCACCACCCGGTCGGCAATGTTCATGACCAGCTTCATGGAGTGCTCGATGAGGATGATGGAATATTTGTCAGCCAGCAGATGATGGATGATCTCCACCAGCTCGTCTTTTTCATGGGGATTCATACCGGCGGCAGGCTCATCCAGCAGGATCAGGCTGGGCTCCGTGGCCAGCGCCCGGGCGATCTCCAGACGGCGCTGCATGCCGTAGGGAAGATTTTTCGCCAGCCAGTCTTTTTTGTCATAAATGCCCACATAGTTCAGACATTTTTCAATAAAGGCCTGATTTTCTGCCTCTTCCTCCCGCACCCGCTTCGTGTTGAACAGCGCGTCCAGCATCCCGCTCTGTCTGCGGCAGTGTCTGGCAATGATGATATTCTCCGCCACCGTCAGGTCTCCAAACAGCCGGATGTTCTGAAAGGTACGGGAAATGCCCATTTTTGTGATCTCCTCCGGTTTGCACCGGGTGATATCCTTTCCCTTGAAGGTGATACTGCCGGAGGTCGCCGGGGAAATGCCGGTGAGCAGATTGTAAAACGTAGTCTTGCCGGAACCGTTGGGGCCGATGATGGCCACGATCTCTCCCTCGTTGATCCCGAAATCTATTTCATTATTCGCCATCAGACCGCCAAAGGCCTTGCTGACTTTCTTCGTTTCCAGAAGCATATGCATTCTCCTTCCTGTGTTATTTTTCCGCTTTTCCCCAGATACCCTGCGGACGGAAACGCATCATGACAATGAGAATGAGGCCGTACAGGATCATCCACGGGTCAAAGGGCAGGGAAAACAGCTGCTGTACCATACGGAACAGCTCCGGCAGAATGGTCATCAGTCCGGCACCCAGGATCATACCGATGATGCTCCGGCGACCGCCCACCACAACCATGGTGAAAATGGAAATGGACTGGGTAGAAGCAAACAGCTCCGGGCTGATGAAGCTGGCGAATACCGCCTGGAAGCTGCCTGCCACACTGCAGATGCAGGCAGAGATCACAATAGCCAGCAGCTTGTAATATTTCGTATTGATGCCCATGGCGACAGCTGCGATCTCATCCTCCCGGATAGCGGAAAACGCATAGCCGATACGGGATTTTACCAGCCGCCACGTAAAGAAGGCCAGAAATGCCACGATGGCAAACAGGATCAATATATAGCCATCCTTGTTGGACGGGCCGATCTTGGAAATCTTCAAACCGAACAGGCTCGGCGTCTTGATGCCGGGCAGACCGGAGGTACCTCCCCAGGCCGGTGTATTGATGGCCACATACCGGAGAATTTCACAGAAGCCATAAGTAATGACTACCAGAAACGGCCCTTTTACCTTCTGGGAGGCAAAGGCCAGCGGCACCGATAAGATACCGGAGATTGCCATGCCAATGGGAATGGTGAGCCAGAAATTCATGCCGAAAAATACGGACAGAGAACCGGTGACGTAAGCACCCAGCCCGAAGAACGCCGCATGTCCCAGGGACACCTGCCCCACATAACCGGCCACGAAATCCAGCCCCAGTGTCAGCACTGCATAGATAAGGCAGCTGACAACAATATGCTTTGCATAAGTAGGAATAAGTTTACCACCCGGCACCACTGCATCCACAAAACAGAACACCAGGACAAGAATGAGTGCTGCAAGAAAGGTGGTGCGGCCGCTCATTCCAAACAGCCAGTCGCTCTTTTTTCCGCCCGGGACGCTTTTTTTTTCTTTTCTTTCCATTTTTTCATATGCGTGGGCACCTCCTACACTTTCTCTTCGAATTTATATCCCATGAAGCCGGTGGGCTTGATGAGCAGTACTAGGATCATGATGACAAAGCCAATGGCATCCTTGTATCCGGTGGAGATAAATCCGGCTGTCAGGTTTTCTGCGATTCCCAGAAGGATGCCGCCCACCAGCGAACCGGTGATGCTGCCGATACCGCCCAGGATCGCACAGGACCAGCCCTTCAGTCCGGCCAGCGCACCCATGGTCGGGTTGATGGCGTAAATCGTTCCGATGAAAAATCCTGCCGCGGCCCCCAGGGCACCACTGATGGCAAAGGTAATTTTGATGAGCTTCTCGGAATCCGCACCCATGAGGCCCAGCGTCTGCATATCCTGGGAAGCGGCCAGCATGGCTTTTCCCACCAGCGTTTTCTTGATAAACAGCTCCAGGACGATCATGATCACCACGGTGCCGATGAGAATCATCAGATGCATGGAGCTGATGGTCACTGCCTGCCCGTTCATGGTAAACAGGGTGATCAGCTTATATTTCACCAGCTCCGGATAGGCTCTTGGATTTACCGTAAAAACAGCGTTGGCCGTATACCGCAGGAAGGTGGAAAGCCCCAGGGCGGTGATGAAGCCCGAGGTGCCAAGCGTCCCCGCTTTTCTCAAAGGCCGATACCCCAGCTGATCCACCAGCATGGCGATGAGAGAACCGATGACCATGGAAAGCAACAGCGCCGGGACAAGCGGCAGATGCCCCGCCGTCGTGAGAAAATAGCCCGCATAAGCGCCCAGCATATATACCTCGCCGTGTGTCCAGTTCATAACGCCAACAATTCCAAATACCGTCGTCCAGCCAATGGCGATCAGCGCATAAATGCCGCCCTGGGCCAGACCATTGATTACCTGCTGTATAAATACCATACACATCCACCCGCCTTGTTCAGATTTTTTCGAAGCGTTTTTCTTGTATCAGGAAATAAAAAAGGAGCCGCGCGGTGGGGTTCCGCTGCAGCTCCCTTGCTGGTACATCCACCCGCACATGCCTCGGATGAATGCCTCCTGTATTTCCTTGCTTCGTTTTAACGTACTATACACGCATTTATTTTCTTTGTCAACGCTACTTTTTACGGCAATTTTTCATGCTTCCTTCGGATAAAATGCCCCGGTAAAGGGCTTTTTCTTCTCCTTAATGGTACCTTTTCCGAACGTAAGTGCCATGTTCAAAACTTCACCTTATGCACCTGGATGCCAAAATGTGTCATCTCCTGCTCGATCCGGGCCGGAATCTTCTCATCCGTTACCACATCGTGAATGGCCGGAAGGGTAAACGAGGTCACCAGCCCTCTGCTGGAAAACTTGGAGGAGTCAGTGAGGATCAGCACCCGCTTGGCCGACTCTGCCATGGCCTTCATCGTATCTGTGCGCATGAGGTCTGCGCCGGTGAAGCCCACGCCCTCCTTGTAGCCGTCCGCTCCCACGAAAATCTTCTCCACAGAAAAATCCGCCGCACATCTTCGCGTCACCGGGCCCACCACCACCTGGGATTTCAGCTGATAGTCCCCACCCAGCAGCACGATCTTGGCGTTGGGCGCCTCCTTGATATAGGAAGCCGTGAACGCAGAATTCGTGATGATCGTCACATTTTTCTTATGGGTGGCCAGCTCCTCCGCCAGCAGGGCACAGGTGGTTCCCGACTCGATCATTACCGTCTCCCCGTCATGCACCATGGAGGCCGCCAGCGCGGCAATCTTTTTCTTACGATTGTAATTGTGTCCGATGCGGGTACTCAGATCTCCGGTTTCGTTGATCACCGCGTAGCCGTGCTCCCGCTGGATGATCCTGCGTTCCACGAGAACGTCCAGGTCTTTGCGCACTGTCACCTGGGACACCTGCAGGATATTCGCCAGCGTCACCACATCCATCCGGTGGTTCTCACTGACCAGCTCTATGATCTTGTCCTGGCGTTCCTTCATCTGCATCGGATCAGTCCCTCCTTATTATATTCTCCCGCCGCACAGCCACTCATGATTCGCACGTTTCGTGCTTGACGCTGCTTCGCAGCTATCATGATCACATTCACCGTTCATTATATCACGAACCCGCACAGCCACTGCGGTTCCCCGCGCTATCGCGCTCTACTGCCTGCTATCGCAGGCGGAACCTTCGTTAATGGCTTGTGAAAAACAAATGTCTGCTATCGCAGCCGCTTGTTTTTCCCTACGCGCATTATATCATGAATTGTAAGCTTTTACAATAAATGCAAACAACTTTCATTCGAAAGTAGTGCTATTTTATTTTGAAATTTGTATGTTTACATACCTTATTATATGTGTTATGCTGAGGACACAATATCAAACGCAAACAATTTAGGAGGTTATGTATGAAGAATCTGTTGGTGGGCCAGTCCGGCGGCCCCACAGCTGTCATCAATGCCAGCCTGGGCGGTGTGATTTCCGCAGCAAGCCTACATTCCCAGGAGATCGGACGGATATATGGCATGCGCAATGGCATTGAAGGTTTTCTGAAAGGAAACATCATCGATCTGACCGGGATGAGCGGCAAGGACGTGAACCGGCTGGAATACACGCCCGGTGCGTACTTGGGTTCCTGCCGTTACCGTCTTCCGACGGATCTGCAGGATCCGGTTTACAGCCAGCTTTTTGAAAAATTTCAGGAACTGGATATCGGATATGTATTTTATATCGGCGGCAATGACTCCATGGATACGGTGAGCCGCCTGTCCCGGCACGCAGCCGCCATCGGCAGCGACATCCGTTTCATCGGCATTCCCAAGACCATTGACAATGACCTGATCCTCACCGATCACACCCCGGGCTTCGGCAGTGCTGCCCGTTTCGTGGCTTCCACCGTGCGGGAGATTTGTCTGGACGCTGCGGTTTACGACATTCCGGCAGTCACCATCGTGGAGATCATGGGACGCAATGCCGGCTGGCTCACCGCTGCCAGCGCTCTGGCCCGGAAGTTCCCGGGGGACAACCCTTCCCTCATCTGCTTCCCGGAGCTGGACTTTGATCAGGAGGACTTTGTGGAAAAGGTGCAGGGCTGCCTTGCCAGACGTCCCGCCGTTGTGGTGTGCGTATCCGAAGGGCTCAAGGACGCCAACGGCACCCTGCTGTGCGAATATGAAACCGAGTCCCACACCGACAGCTTTGGGCACAAGAAACTCAGCGGCTGCGGCAAATTTCTGGAGGAGCTGATCTCTCACCGTCTGGGTGTGAAGACCCGGGCCGTGGAGCTCAACGTCACCCAGCGCTGCTCCGGCAACCTGCAGTCCGAGACAGACCGGCTGGAAGCCATTCAGGCCGGCACCTTCGGTGTCGAACAGGCCCTGCTTGGCAAAACCGGCGTCATGGTCACCTTCCACCGGACTGCCGGGGCCCCTTATACACTGACCCTTGGCACCGAGGATGTGAACCTCATCTGCAACGAAGAGAAATGCATCCCCCGGGAATGGATCAGCGCTGACGGCTGTGATATCACCGAGGCACTGGCTGCCTACATCCGCCCGCTCATTCAGGGCAATGCTGTGCCGCCCATGAAAGACGGCCTGCCGGATTTTCTATACCTGAAAGATTAATTTATATGTCATACCACAAAAATGCCGAGAGAGAAATTTGTTTTCCCTTTCGGCATTTTCTATTGTATCTTGTATGATCGTATTTGTCTTTTTTCTTCTTATGCAGTTGTCCCATTCCGGTTTCCGAAAGCAACCGTCTGTTCTCAAAAGCTTCTCAGTTTTCGTACTTTGCTTCCGCCGTCTCTTTTGCTTCTGTCTTCGCCGCTTCACCCTCGCTGCGGATCGCTTTGCGCCGTCTGGCCAGAATGCCGCCAACCCTTCCGGTCTCTTTGGCGGTCAGCGATTTCCAGCCGTTTTCCATGACCCGGTCCAGAAGCCCCAGCTCCCCGGCGATCTCATATTTCATCAGCTCCTCCGGTTCCAGCGCTTCCAGATCGATCTTCTTCTCTTTTTTCTGTGTCATCCCTGCCATACTCCCTTCCGTCATCTGCCTGTCAGAGAGTATGCCCGGTCTGCCCGGCGCTTATTCTTCAGGAATGATGAAAGCCGCCACAAAATAAATGATAACACCCATTCCCACGCTGGAAAGGCTCAAAAGCACCACCAGCAGACGCACCACCGTGGGATCGATCCCCAGATATTCTCCCAGGCCACCACACACGCCGCACAGCATTTTATTTTTTCTCGAACGATATAATTTCTTATCCATATGCTCTTCCTCCTCTACCTGTTTCCTATTATAGGTCGGTTTCCGGCGCATCACAAGGGAAGAACCCTGAAATTTTTCTGAAGATTTCCGAAAGAATCCGTTCGCGCATATTCTTCTGCGGTCAGTTTCAATTTTCCCCACAGCTGCTCTGTTTACAGGCGAATGGCTCTGCCCAGCGTGAAGGAATAGATCCATGTCTCCTTTACCTGTTTTCCGGTGATCTGCTCCAGTGCCCTTCGATAATATTCCAGCTGAATGCCGTACCGCTCCCGAAAATCCTCCTCCCGGTACAGCCGGTCGGTCTTATAGTCCATGAGGACGATTTCCCCGTCCTCGTAAAAAAAGGCATCGATGATTCCCTGCACCAGCGTCCACTCGTCGGTGGATCCGACGGCTTCCTGTGTCGTCCGCAACGCTTTCCCGTGCAGGCTTTCCGATGAGACAGTCGATGCCACCGGGATTCCCAGCACGAAGGGCTGCTCCCGGTACAGAAGGCCCCTGCCCGGCTGCCGCCGCCATCCGCCTGCCCAGGGGACTTCCCAGCATTTTGGCAATGTCCGCCGGTTCCACCAGCGCATATTCCTCCGCCGTGTATACACCAGCCGCGATATACTGCTCCGCTGCCTGCTGCACGGCCCGGGCCTCTGGCTCCACCGTGCCAAAATCCAGCCGCTCCATGAGATGATGGTAGGCGTCTCCCCGCAGGGCTCCGGACGTTTCCTCCTGCTCCTGCAAAAACCGGGGGATCAGCGGAATAACCGTCTCTTCCTGGTAAAGCTCCTCCTGCTCCACATCCTCCAGCAGCCGCTTCTGCCGTTTCAGCTCCGATACCGACAGCTTCACCGGCAGATGTGTCTGGGCTTCCCAGGGATAAGGCGTATCCAGCAGCTCCCGCAGATGATCCCGCACCGCCCGGGCCTCCGGGGATAATGTGCTGTCAGCTGCTTCCTGCCCCAGCAGTGCTTCCCACCGTTTCGTCCGATCCTGACGGGTCAGCTCCCTTTTCACCGACTGACTGGCCAGAGAAAAGGGCTCTACCCAATATACCCGGGTTCTGGTATCCGCCCGGTAGAGTGCATGGCCAAAGGGCGGCCACAGATCAGCCTCTTTCAGCAATTCCTCACAGCACTGGTTGCGCAGCAGCGCCGGCATGATCAGATCCAGACAGCTGCCCGCAGAAAAACGGGTGGCATAGGTGATCGTCGTTGCCGGATTGCCCGCCTCCCGATACCAGGACAGAATCCGTTTTTCCCGATCCTTCACGGCACCGGTGAGAATGAGCTTCTCCTTTGCCCGGGTCATAGCCACGTAAAGCACCCGCAGCTCCTCGCCCAGCATTTCTTCCTTCATCCGCCGCTGGATGGCCTTCTTTTTCAAGGTTGGCATCCGCAGCCGTCGCACCGGATCAATGGCGTCCATGCCGATGCCGTCCTCCATATGCAGCGCCGCCATACTTCTGGCATCCATCTCGTTGAACCGTTTTCCCAGGCCGGTGACAAACACCACCGGATATTCCAGACCCTTGCTCTTATGGATGCTCTGGATCTCCACAGCATCCGGCCGCTCGGTTCCCGCATCGGCCTCCCCGTAGTCCACCTGGAAACGGATCATCCGGTCAATGTACCGGATAAAATGAAACAGCCCCTTGTAGCTGGTGCTCTCAAATACCATGGCTCGATCCGCCAGCATTGCCAGATTGGCTGTCCGCACCTCACCGCCCGGCATGGCGCTGACACAGGCGGAAAATCCGGTTTCATCCAGGATCACACCGATCAGCTGATGGATGGGCGTATAGGGCAGCATCTGCCGGTAGTGCTCCAGCATGGCATAAAAGGCCGCCGTTTTCCGGCAGAGCGCTTCCCAGTTTTTTCCCGTCCCATCTGTTCTCGACGCTTTCCGATCATTTCCCATTATGTCCGCGTCTGATACTTTCTGGCTGCTTCCTGTCGTGTCAGCTTCTGCGCAGCGCTGGCAGGCCTCATGGAAGTTACAGTCCGGGAATGCGCCGCGGATCAGTGCCAGCTCCTGTTCGTCAAAACCGCCCATGACGGACTTCATCACCGCGGTCAGCGGAATGTCCTGTCTGGGATTGTCGATGATGCGCAGCATGTTGAGCATGGTCTGGATCTCGTAGGCGTTGAAATAGCCACTGCGCAGCACAGTGCGGCAGGGGATCCCCTCTTCCTCCAGCACATCCTGATACACATCCGCCCAGCCATCCATGGCACGCATGAGAATGACCATATCAGAATAGCGGACAGGCCGCAACTGTCCGGTCTCCTTATCCGTCACCTGCAGCTGCCCCATCAGTGCCCGGATCCGGTCTGCACAGATTTTCGCTTCCAGCTCTCTCGCCGTCCGGCCATCCTCCCCTGCATCCGGCCGGTCATCCAGCAGCAGCACCTCCGTCTCCTGCTGCTGCCCGGGCGCATAGACCGCTCCCGGGTAGAGCGCCGCTGCGTCATCATAGGCAATGGCCCCCAGATCCGGCTGCATCAGCTGCCGGAACAGGAAGTTTACACTTTCCAGCACCTCCTCCCGGCTTCGGAAATTCTGCTTCAGATCAATGCGAAGGCAGCCTTCCTCCCCCGCACCATACCGGTTATACTTCTCAATGAACAGCTCCGGCCTTGCCAGCCGGAAGCTGTAGATACTCTGCTTCACATCCCCCACCATAAACAGGTTGTGCAGCCCTCTGCTTTCCCCGGAAATGCTGTTCAGCAAAATCTCCTGCACCAGGTTGCTGTCCTGATATTCATCAATGAAGATCTCCCGGTAACGGGCGGCATAGGCCCGGGCCGCATCGGTGGGCCTCCTGTCCTCCCCGCAGAAAATCTGCACAGCATCGTGCTCCAGATCAGAAAAATCCACCAGATTCTTCTCCCGCTTGGCTTCCTCATAGGCATGCAGGAAACGAAGAGTGATCCGCACGAGAACATACGATGCCCAGGTACTTTTTTGCATAATTTCCTGCATCTTTTGTTCATTCTGGGTAAAATATTTCTTTTTCAGATCATCAATGCCTGATTTCCATGTTTCCCGTAAGGATTTCACCATCTCTTTCTTGGCCTCGGAGACAGCCGGATCCTTTTTGGCGGAAAGCCGCTGGGGCGCATAGCCGGTCACCGCTTCATACAGAGCCCCATAATCTGCCGCCGCTTTCATGGCTTCCAGCGCTTCCAGATCCGATGTCACCATCGGGTCATACATCCAGGGGCCATCCGGCTCCTGGCAGATGCGAAGCGCCATCCCTGCGTAAGCTTCATAGCTTTCGATGGTTTTGTGAATGCCCGCGATCAGGGTTGCAAGCCAGTGGTTTCCCGTTCCTTCTGGGCAGTCCTGTATTCCACCGCACTGCTCCAGCCACTGCTCCGGCCACGGATAGCTCTGGGAAAAGCCATACAGCCGCAGGATCAGCTGCTCCAGCATTTTATCGTTCTGCCCGGAGGCGTAGCAGTCCGCAAATTTCAGGAAATCCTTCTCCCCTTCCTCGTAAGCTTCCTCCAGCACGTTTCCCAGCACATCCTGCTGCAGGAGCCGCAGTTCTCCATCCTCTCCCACACGGAACGACGGATCCAGATCCACCTCCTGAAAATAGTTGCGCACCACCTGGCTGCAGAAACTGTCGATGGTCATAATGGAGGAACTGTGAATGAGCGTCAGCTGCCGCAGCAGATGGCGGTCACGCGGATGCTGGCGATGTGCGTCCTCCAGCGCCTGCCGGATACGCTCCCGCATCTCATCGGCAGCCGCCCGGGTGAAGGTTACCACCAGAAGCGCGTCGATATCTGCCGGATCCTCAGGATCCATGATCAGCGATAAAATGCGCTGTGACAGCACCGCCGTCTTGCCGGAACCGGCTGCCGCGGATACGAGAATATTCTTTTTGCGGGTGTCGATGACCCGCCGCTGATCTTCTGTCCATGTTACTGCCATCACGCATCTCCTTTCCGACTAAGGATGTCTGTTTTCTGTTCCCCGGTTTCTGACGTCTGTGCCAGCTTTTCCCAGACATCGGCAGCTCCCAGCGACGGGATCCGCCGGAACTGCTCATCCGGGAGCTTGGGATCAAACCCGCAGATGCCGCCGTAAGGGCAGAAATCACAGGCGGTTTGCTCTCCCTTTTTCACAGGGCGGGCTTCCATGCTTCCCTCCATGATCTCCGTGCCGAACCGGGTCATCTGGGTTCTCACCCGGGCAAAAAGCTGCTCCATCTGGGCGGTATCCGCCGCCGATGACCGGGCGCTCAGTGCCCCCGTTTTGGTCACCCCCGCCGGGATCGCCCAGGAGCTGGCGCCGATCCGGCCATCCAGCAGATGGATGATATCGGGATCCCGGTTGACCAGCCCTTTCGTGCAGAGCGCTTTTCTCCGCTCCTCCTCCAGCTGCTCCGGCGAAATATCATCCTCCGCGTCAATGATCGGATCCTTGATCTGATAATAGAGCATGGCCGCCGGGACGATCTCTTTTCCCGCATGGGTGCGCTGCTCCATTTCCAGCGCCGCATTCATATAGACCGCCAGCTGCAGGGAAAGGCCGTGATAAACCTCCCCCACGTCAAAGGTCTTCCGCCCGGTCTTATAATCCATCACTTTCACATACATGTGACCGTCGTCCTCGTACACATCTGTCCGATCGATCCGGCCGGTGAGCCTCATCTTCGTTCCCGTCCCCAGTGTAAACGTCACCGCATCCAGATGCTCTGCCGCAGAAAACGAAATTTCAAATCCTCTGGGGGCAAACCTGCCGCACCGGATCTGCTCCGTGATGGCCCACACCGTCCGGCGGCCCATCTGCTTCATCCGGTCGATCATATACGTATTTCTGGCGGTTGAGCGCAGGATCGTGTTGCCGTATTCCTCCGCCACCTGGCTGATGCAGCGATCCATCAGCGCCGCCTGTTCCTCCGTCGGAATGTCAAACCAGGTATAGCTGCTCTTTTCCAGTTCCCCGGTATACAGCTCCAGCGCTTTGTGCAGCACATTTCCCAGATCCATGGCCGCAAAGGTATACTCCTGCCGCTCCTTTAAGCGCAGGCCATAGGAAAGGAAGTGGGCATACGCGCAGGATGCATATTTTTCCAGCCTCGTCACACTTCCCACCAGTGTTTCCCCGTACACCGCCCGGACGGCAGCCCGGTCAAGTGCCGTCCGCCGCTGCTGTCCTTTCGCCGCCTGCAGCACCCGGGCAAGCTTCCCTGCAGACACCGGTTCCTCCTGAAAATAAGCCAGAAGTCCTTCCAGCACCGGCAGATTTTCCGTCTCTTCTGCCATCCCCAGCTGTCTGGCCAGCAGCTCCAGCCCCTGCCTGCGGGAAGCAGGCGTCAGCGGCGCTGATACCGGCACACAGCCCGGATAAAGACTTCGCAGCATACCCACCAGATAGGAGGGACGGAGCACCTCCCCTTTCCGGTTCCTGCCGCTGAAGCTCACATACAGCCGCTCGGAGGGACGGCTTACGTTCAGATACAGATAGAACTGCTGGATATAGGCATTTTCCTTCCGGCTTGGCGCCAGATGCAGATGATGTCTGCCCAGGCTTTCCCGGTCAAGCTCTGACAAAATGCCGGAACGGGCGCCATTGGTCGGAATGATGCCCTCATTGACACCCACGAAAAACAGCGCTTTGATATCCTTCAGGCGGGTGCGCTCGATATCTCCCACGGTTACCTGATCTGCCCCCGGCGGGATGATCCCCACCCGGGCCTCCTCCAGACCGGCATCCAGGATTTTGGCGTAATCCTTCAGGGCAATGACCTCATCCCCCAAAAGCTCCACCAGTTTATCAAACAGTTCCATCACGATCCGGTACACCTGGGCATATTCCCGGGCCAACGCCAGCTCGCCCCTGGCCTGAAAGGACAGTTCCCGGTCTTTCAGCTGCTGCTGGATATGCAGACGGGCACACCAGCGGCACAGCCCTTCCGTCCGCTGCCGCACCGTTTTTCCGGCGCCGCTGTACGTCTCTTTCAGCTCCCGCACCTGAGAAAGCAGCTGTTCTCTGGCTGCATTGATGTCCTCCAGCTCTGCGGGATCCTCCCCCTGATAAAGAGCTTCCCAGGTTTCCTCATACCGACGATACCCCCGGATGCCCAGCGCCCGGCAGTAATTGTCCATCCGGTCGATGATGTTCTCCGGAATGCCGGTAAGGCCGGAACGAAGATACCGAAAAACACTGGGATAAGAAAAATTTTCCTCCAGCATCTCGAGCGCCGCCCGCAGAAATTCCACAAAGGGATTAGCCAGAATGTCCCGTTTATGATCGATGAAGCAGGCGATCCGGCTATCCGCAAACTGCTGCTCGATATACCCGGCATACCCTTCCATATCTCCGGTGATGACGGCGATATCCCGGAACCGGTACCCCTCCTCCCGGATGAGGCGCCAGATCTCCCCGGCCACAAACCGTACTTCCTGCCGGGGCTCCTCCGCCCGGATGAGACGCACTGCCTGCTGCTCTCCCGGGTAAACCGCCCCGTCATACCGCAGCAGATGCGCTTCCAGAAATGCCAGCGGATGGTCCGCCCCTACAAACCGGGGCATTCCCTCCCTGCCTAAAAGCAGTGGCTCCTTTATCGCAATCCCCTGCTCCCGGGCAATTCTAGTCAGCTCCCAGATGGTCTGCTTGCTCATGGCAAACAGCTCCTCCGCGTGCAGAGCGGTAAACGGATACTCCTGTGCCGGAAGGGTCACGGTCACGATCACCTCCCGGGCACAGCACATCAGCCGCTCCAGCAGCAGATACTGCACCGGCGTAAATCCGGTAAAACCGTCCAGCGCCACCACACTGTCTGCCACCATCCGGGATTTCCCGATGACATGGCTGCAGGCCTCCAGGATTTCCTCGGAAGTGATATACGTCTCTTCCTTATAAGCCTGGAAAGCCTCCTGCAGCACCTGAATATCATGCAGCTTGTCCGCCAGCACCCGGTTGTCCCCGGTCTCCTTTTGCAGCTTTTCCAGAAGCTCCGGCCCCACCCGGTACTGGGTCAGCTCTGACAGGACAGACTTCATCTCTCCCACATAGCCCATCCGCTCCAGCTTGCTCCCCAGCAGAGTCAGCTTCTCCCGGTTCTGCTGGGCCAGACGCCGGATCACCAGGCTTTTGCCCGTCTCCTCCAGCACCTTTCTGCTGCCGCCCACTTCATCAAACACATGATAGGCCAGGCGCTGAAAGCTCTGCACATCGATATTCATAATGCCGTGCGCCGGGTGGCGCGTCACCAGATCCTTCTGGGTCTGCATGGTAAACTGTTCCGGCACGAGCAGCACATACCGCTCCCGGGGATGGGCAATGGAATCCCGGATGATCTGCTGCTGCAGACAGTAAGATTTTCCCGCACCGGAACCGCCGATGATCAGCTGTAATGCCATATATTTCTATCTCCTTACTCCACACTTTTCAGTGATTCTACCATATTAATCTTCTTCAGTGTAACATGCATTCCCACATTGACAATGCCGGAAAACAAAAATGTCAGCAAAATACTGTATACAAAGCTAAGGCCTGCGATCTGCCGCCCGAACATCATCGTATCGATCTCCGCCGTCATAATGACAAACCGGTGCAGAAGCACGCCCAGTCCGGCGCCCACCCCGGCGCCGATGACCGTGAGCACCACATTTTCCCGGAATACATACCTGGACACCTCTTCCTCATAAAAGCCCAGTACCCGCAAGGTTGCCAGCTCCCGCCGCCGCTCGGTGATGTTGATATGGTTCAAGTTAAACAGAACGACAAATGCCAGGAGCCCTGCGGAAATCACCAGCACATAGATCAGCGTATCCATGCTGCGCAGCATATCCCGCACCCGCTCGCTCGTTCCGCTTAAGAAGGAAACCGCCGCCACCGCTTCCTCCTGCATATAATCGGTGCGCAGGACATCCTCAAAAGCAGCTTCCGAGGAAGTGGTGTCCAGGAAGATCTCCTGAAAATCCGGCTGGTTCCCGTAGACGGATTCATACAGCGCCGGACTCATGTACATATAATGCATAAAATAATTTTCTGTGATACCGGTGACCTTCACCGCATGTCGGCTCGTATCGTCCTCTTTCAGGAACACCGTCTGCCCCACCTGCACATGCAGCAATTTGGCCAGCTTCTCCGTAATGACAATGCCCTCCTCCGACAGGGAAATGGCCGTCCCGTCCGTCCGCTGCCGCAGGGTGATAAAATCCCCCAGCTGCTTCTGATCCGCCGGCACGATCAGGTAGGCTGACCGCTCTGTCTGTGCCGCCTCACTGCTCACATCGATCGCTTTTTCTTCCGCCCGCATCATCCCGGTGATCCGCGCATCCTGCCCCAGCTGCCCTTCCAGCTTCTCCACAGCCGCATCAGAACAATCCTTCTCCAGGGTGAGCACGGCATCATACTTTCGGATCTGTCCGAATTCCACGTCCCCGATACACACCAGCGAATCCCGAATGCCAAAGCCTACCAGCAGCAATGCCATACAGCCGCCAATGCCGAAGATTGTCATGAAAAACCGCTTTTTGTACCGCATAAGATTGCGCACCGTGGACTTCTGGCTGAAATTCAGCCGCCTCCACAGCCAGCCGACCCGCTCCAGCAACACCCTTTTTCCGGCTTTTGGCGGTTCCGGCCGCATGAGCACTGCCGGAACACTGCGAAGCTCCCGCCAGCAGGCAGACAGTGCGGCCAGCACCGTACAGGCCACTGCCAGCAAAGAAGCCAGCAGGGAATATCCTGGATTCATAGGTGTCAGCACGTCCGGCAGATTGTTATACATGATTTTATAGGCCTGAATGATTACCGCAGGAAGCAGCTTCTGGCCCACCACACAGCCCAGCATACTTCCCAGCACACTGGCCAGAAGCGCATAGCAGACATATTTTTCGGCGATATCCGTCCGCTCATATCCCAATGCCTTCATGGTTCCGATCTGCGTCCGCTGTTCCTCCACCATTCTCGTCATGGTCGTCAGGCTCACCAGCGCGGCCACCAGGAAGAAAATCACCGGAAATACCTTGCCAATGGCACCGATCCGGTCTGCGTTCTGCCCATATTCCACATAGGTTTCCAACGTATTGCGATCCAGCACATACCACTCGGGCACCTCCAGATCTTCCAATGCCTCCCGGGCATCGGCCAGCTTCTGCTCTCCGTCTGCGATATCCTTTTCCGCATTCTGGCTTTTCTCTGCAAATTTCTGCTGTCCGTCCGCCAGCTCCCGCTCTGCATCGGCCAGTTCTTCTTTGGCATCCGCAAGCTTCTTCTCCCCGTCAGACAACTCTGTTCCGGCATCCGCGAGCTTTTGCCTGCCGTCTGCCTGCTCCTGCTCCTTCTCCTCCAGCGTTGCCTTTGCCTGCCGCAGTTTCTCCAGTGCCTGGTGGATTTCATCATTTCCCTGTCTCCACTGAGCTTCTTTCTCTGCCAGGAATGTCTCCTGGGTATCCAGCTGGGCCCGCTGCTGCTGCAGTTCCCCCTGCTGTTCCAGGAGCGCCTGCCTGCTTGCCGCGATCTGATCCAGGGCTGCCTGCCTCTGCTCTTCCGGCAACTCCTGGGAGAGGATCGCCTGCTCCTGGGCATCCAGTGTCCCCAGGCCTTCCCGGATCTGCGTAAGTCCGCCGTCAATCTGCACATACCCGTTTTCCAGCTGCGTTCGCGCATCTGCCAGCTGCTGCTGGCTTTCTTTCAGCGCATCCATCCCGTCCACCGCCTGGGCAACACCGTCCTCATATTCTTTCCATCCATCCGCCAGCTGCTGCTCTCCGTCCGCCAGCTGCGTCCGGGCATCGTTCACCTTCTGCCTGCCATCTGCCAGATCCTTCTCATGGGAGGCCAGCGTATCCTTTGCGTCTGCCAGCTTCTCCTCCCCGTCTGTCAGCTCCTGTCTGGCATCCGCAAGCTTCGTCTTTGCGTCTGCGATATCCGCTTCTCCCTGGGCGAGCTTATCCTGCGCCTCTGTCTGCACCTGGGTATAGCGAAGGGCACAGCGTTCCTCTGCAATGGCCTCCAGCCGATCCTGCACCCGATCCACCACCGCATCATAGGCGTCTGTGTAGCACGTTTTTGCAGCAGCACCTTCCACCGTCACGGCGATCTGGGTATAAGCCTCCATGGTAAATGCCTCCGGCCGCAACACAAGAAACCCGTCCAGCGCCCCGTCGCCGATGGCAGTTGTCCCCCGCTCCAGTGACAGGTACAGAGGCGTTGTACCAATCCCCACCACTGTCACCTGATCCCCGGAAATCCGATCCTCCAGTAACGTATCATCCCCGGTGCTCAGCGGAATCACATCCCCCGGCTTTGTTCCGGTCATCTGGGCCAGCCGCTGATCCATCAGACATTCTGCTGTCGTTTCCGGAAGCCGCCCCTCCGTCACCGAAATCCGGTTGATCGTCTCATCCAGCGACATGAGCCGCACATTGCGTACATCACTCTCCTGCTTCCACTGTACATCACAGCTGTACTCCGGCACCGCCGACTGCACGCCTTCCACCTCACGGATAGCTTCCACATCCCCGGCTGTCATCCCCAGGTCTCCCAGCACCCGGATATCCATCAGTGCCGAATGATCATAATAAGCATCCGCACTGAGCCGCATATCCGGCTCCGTGGCCCGGATGCCGGAAAAGAACGCCACGCCCAGCGCCACAATGAGAAAAATAGAACCAAACCGGTGCGGCGTCCGGCGTATTTCCATCGTAAAATCCTTATGAAGTGCCTGTTTTTTCATAAGCCTCCTACCATTCTATCTCATCTGCACACACAGGGTGCGCATGGGTCTCCATCTGCACGGCCTTTCCATTCTTGATATGGATCACCCGGTCTGCCATGGGGGTGATGGCCTGATTATGTGTGATGACGATCACCGTCATTCCCTTTTCCCGGCACGTCTCCTGCAATAGCCGGAGAATAGCCTTTCCTGTCTGATAATCCAGGGCTCCCGTCGGCTCGTCACAGAGGAGAAGCTTTGGGTTCTTTGCCAGCGCCCGGGCAATAGCCACCCGCTGCTGTTCCCCGCCGGACAGCTGCGCCGGAAAATTATCCTTCCGTCCGGCAAGCCCCACATCTTCCAATACCTGCGCCGCATCCAACGGCTCCCGGCAGATCTGCAATGCCAGCTCTACATTTTCCAGCGCTGTCAGATTCTGGATCAGATTATAAAACTGAAATACAAAACCGATGTCATCCCGCCGATATGCCGTGAGCTGCCGTTCCTTCAGTCCGCTGATCTCCCGGCCGTCTACCCGGACACTGCCCGAAGTACATGTATCCATACCGCCCAGAATATTCAGCACCGTTGTCTTCCCGGCACCGCTGGGGCCCACGATCACCACGAACTCCCCTTTCCAAATATCAAAATCCATACCGTCCACCGCACGGATCTCCACCTCTCCCATACGGTAAATCTTCTGCACATTTTTCAGACTTACAAACGGTTCCATCGCTTCCCTCCTTCGACGGCGCTTCCTTTTCTTTTTTTTTTGCGCTAAAAAAATGTTCCTCCTCTATAAGCTCACGAACCCGCGCTTGACGCGCTCTCTACTGTCTGCTCTCGCAGACTGTTCGTTCACTAATGGCGCAAGAAAAGTAAATGCCATCTTTGATGGCGCTTCCTTTTCTTTTGCGCTCATTAAAAAAAAGAGTTCCACCCCCATGAAACTCTCTTCTCACGGATGCCATGCAATGACAAAGAATTGTTCCAATCTCTTCATTCCATGCAGAACAACCCGGAATGTCCGCGCAGTCTCCGAAAAGCTCCGCAGGCATTCCTGATGCTCTCCCTCTGTTTCTCACAGCCAATACATACATCCCTACAACCCATATATACTTGCCTCATTTGTCAACAAGTATGTTTTAATTATAACATAGTTTCCATCATTGTCAACAATTCCCATTTTTTCTTTTTTTGAATTTTTGCACAAATTTGCACAATGATCAACAGGATGGCAAGGAAAAGAAGCAGACATCCTGACAACAGCGAGCCTGTTCTCCGGCGACCGGCATCCCCTGATCCCTGTGCCGTCTCTGTCCCGCTTTTGGATACTTCTTTTTCTTTGTGAGAGAGGTTTCGTTTCTTCTGTAAAAGTGTTTTCCGCCACAGAAAATGGCCGGGTAACTCCCTCATTTCCAGCCAGATCCAGTGCTGTTATGGTGACCGTCTGCTTTTTCCCTGCGGCAGGTACCGTCAGGGCAAACCGGCCGCCGACTTTCTGAATCTCCTTCCTTTCATAGACCACTTTGTCTTTGCCGTCAATCTGAAAAGCGGCCCGCTGTACGCCGGAAAGATCTTTCATCGAAACCAGCAGGGTGCTGGCGCCCGACAGATGCTTTTCTTTTGTCTGCTCAACCGTGATCTCCGGCGCTTCCCGATCCAGAAAGAAGGCCAGCTCCTTCTGCCTGCGCGTGTCCATGGAGTTGCCCGCCTGATCGGTCGTGTGGACGCTGAGGCGGTACCCGCCGTCCCAGGCCAGCACCTCCGGACGCAGCCGATAGAGATAACTACTCCACTGCCCGGCAGCGTGCATCTGCTCTGTCACATAGTCCTGCCCCTCCTTCAGTACCCGGATCCCCGCATCACATTCCAGCAAGATTTTTCTGGAAACGATACGATTCGGATTGAATTCCCGGATCACAACGTCCGGCTTCTCGTTCACATAATATTGCTGTCCTGCCTGCAAGAGCGCCTGTCCGAACACAAACACCGAGCCAAATCGGTTCACGGTGAAATCCCAGCTTTCCTGCTGCACGTTCCCGGCCAGATCCTCTGCCCTGGCTTCCAGCCGATAACAGCCGTCCAGACGCTGCTGCAGCGGCCAGGCGCCATAGACAAAGGAATTTTCCGTTTCCTCCCACGCATATGTCCCCGGTAAATACAGCGGGCTGTCCTCCTGCCAAATCTGCCCCGGCGCATTTCCCGTGCGGTACAGGTGCACCGTCAGTCCCTGTTCCATTGCATGCAGATCAGCCGCCTGCACCCGGGGCGCTACGGTACGCTCTCCCGAAGCCGTATCTGTCTGTCCCCGGTCAAAAGAAAGCGTGGGCGGGGTGTTGTCCAGCACGAATTGCTCACTTTCATAAGGCACCGCCTGATTGCCCGCCAGATCCCGGGCCGACAGGAACAGCCGGCAGGTGCCCTCTTCTTCCAACCGAAGCCTGGCCTGCCGTGTCCTTCCGTTTCCGGCAAAGGACAGCCGCTGTACGGTCTGCACGCCGTCTTTTTCCACCACACAGGAGATGTCCTTCTCATCCGGGAAATCGTCCGTCACACAGATGCGTGCATATCTCGTCCCTCTGCAGTACCAAACACCGTCCTTTTCCCGGCCGCCTTCCGGCGGCTCCTCCCAGGTCACCGTAATCTCCGGTGCCGTCCGGTCGATGACAAAGGGTTCCGCCAGCCCGGCTTTTCCCGTATTCCCGGCCAGATCCCGGCAGACAGCCTCCACGTCATAGCTGCCTTCCTCTTCCGCCAGAACCGCCCCCTCGTATTCGTCCGCATCTGTCCTTTCGCATGACACACTCCGCCAGTATGTCCCCTGCCGGTACAGATCCACCTGACAGGGTGTTTCCGCAAAGGCTTCCCCCACCCGGATCCGGATCTTCCGGGGACTGGCATAGTATCCCCTGGTTTTACAGGGCAGCGCTTCCGCCTCCAGCTCCACCCGGGGCGCGGTTCCATCCAGACGCACTTCCTCTGCCGCAGTGCTGCGGTTTCCGGCCACATCCCACACCTGCAGCGTCCACTGGTGGATCCCCTCATAAGCCTCCGGAATGTCCACCGTCTCCTGCTGCCGTACTTTCCCCTCACAGGAAAATGTCGCCACCGGATCGCCGTCGGCCAGAAGCTGCATCTTCTCCAGTCCGCTGCCGGTGTCCGACGCCTCCAGATGCAGCCTGCCCTCCCCGGTATAGAAGCCGTTCTCCCCGGACGTGCCGCTGACAGACAGCCCCGCCAGAGGCGCCCGGGCATCCATCTGTACGACGCCCAGCTCTCTTTCTTCCTTCCAGACGTTTCCCTCCCCGTCCCGGGCCAGCGCCAACAGCGTCCACTGTCCTTCTTCTGTCAGGGAAAAGGAAATCTCCGCCCGGGCCACAGGGTTCTCTGCCGTCCAGTCTTTCACCAGCTGCCGTTCTTCTCCCTCTTTCTGCATCCAGACATGGCAGGCAGCCACCCCGCTCCACAGATCCTCCAGCAAAAGCCGCCCTTCCAGTCGCTCCCGGCACACCATGGTCTCCTGCACTTCCGCACTGACAGGCGTTCCGTCCGCCGTAAAAGCAGTGTCCAAAAAGCTGCGGTGCGCTCCAGTCCAATGTCTCCCCGGTGCTGACCGGCGAAGAGAGATTCCCGGCCAGATCCACCGTCTGAAAATCAATCTGCCAGTTTCCCTCCTCCTGTATGTTTTTCTGCCACTCCCAGACGCCTTCCTCAACCTCCTGCCAGACGCCGTCCGCGGACGGTTCCGGTTCCTCTTTTCCGTCAGGAGACGCTGCCCCGGCAAATGCTTCACCGTCAGGATCTTCCGGCTGCCCCTGCTCTTCCCCACAGCGCAGCCGGTTCAGACAGATAGCCGCCAGGGACGGGTCCCAGTGCAGCTCCCGCACCCGGATCCCCACAGACAGCGAAGCGGCTTCTCCGGCGCCTGCTTCCGCATCAGGAACTGACTGCCCACCTCTCGACGATTGTCCGCCATCCTCCGATGATCCGTTATCTGCCGGTTTTTCCCCATCTTCCGTCTGACCCGCTCCCTGCTTTGTGATCCACACCTCCGCCTCCGGCACCGTCCGGTCCAGAATAAAATTCTCACTTTCATAGAGCATTTTCTCGCTTCCGTCTTCTTTTTCCCACAGAAGACAAAACCGCCAGCTGCCTTCTGCCGGAGAAAGTACCGCCTCTGCCGCCCAGCCATCCTCCTGCGCCTCATATACAAGCGGAACCGTGGTCTCCTCTTCTCCTGCAAGCACTACCGCCTTCACTGCCTGCTCCTCCTGCATATGCACATTCAGGCAAATGGGTTCCGCCCCAAAATATGGTTCGATCTCCTCCATGGTTTTCCCGTTCAGCCACATCCCGTCCAACCAAGGAACCGGTGCTTCCGCCCGGGAGCCTGCGCCGCACTTTCCCCACAGAAAAACCATCAGCATCCCGCCCATCAGCACTCTTTTCCATCTTCTTTTATTCAAATGTGTTTCTCCCCCCTTCGTGACAGTTCCAGCAGTTCCTCCGCCGTGGCTCTGATTTCTTCCAGCTCCTGTTCTCCCTGCGCTTGTTTTCCCCGCAGCTGCCCGTCGGCAAGCCTCCGGCACAGCTTCTCCAGTATTGCAGCCACCTGATCCGTCTGCAGCTGTTCCCCCGGCAGCGCATACACGCAGCGCAGCAATTCCTTCGCTGTCACCGGCAGAAGTGCATCCTCCCGGACGGAAACCATCCAGGACAGAGCTTCCAGCGCCTCCATTGTCTCCTGTACTTCCGGCTTCTGTCCCATTTCCAGGCAGCGATAATAGATTGCCAGACACCGGTATCTCTCCTTTTCCGCTTCCCCCGCCGCACCAAGTTCCAGCCACCGACAGCTCTCTTTTCTGGCAGAAACGCCCGTCTCCTGCCGCCAGAGTCTTTGCCCCAGTTCCAGGCAAAACGCCTTGTCCTTCTCCAGCACATCTGCTGCTGTGCTTCCCGGCCACGGTGGCTGTTCCAGCAGCCTGTACAGCTGATCTTCCCTGTCTGCATCAAACTCCCCGGCAACGCAGTCCATGATGTCCTGTTCCCATCGGTTCACCGTCCACTGTCTAACACCGGCCCCCGTAAGCAGGAACACGGCAACTGCGGTCAGCAGCAGGCCCATTCCCTTTTTCCCGGAAAGGCACGGCAAAAAGCAATCCGGCACACATCGACACAGCGCCCGGCGAAATGCCTCCATGGAAGGATATCGATCCTTCGGATCTGGTGCGAGCGCCCGTTCCACCACCGCCTGCAGCCGTTTGCTTCTGTGCGGATTGGCCGCCGCATAGAACAGCGTTGCCGCTAGCCCGTACACATCCGCCGCTGCTGTCACGGTCTGCCCGGCCAGGCGCTGCTCCGGTGCTGCAAACCCTTCCGTCCCCATGCCGGTGGCCCGCAGGTTACCGTCTTCGTCTGCCTCCCTGGCGCACCCAAAATCCACAAGAGCCCCAAACCGGATGACCGGCGCTGCCTTTCCTCTTACAGGCTTCAGCAAAATGTTGGAGGGCTTCAGATCCAGATAAAAAATCGGAGGCTTCTGCCCATGCAGCTTTTGAAGCAGCCCGGCCAGACGAATGCCCAGGCACAGTGTCTCCCACAGCCCCAGGCCGCCGTCCTCCTGTACCCTCTGCTCCAGCGTTTTTCCCGGGCGCCATTCCATGATGAGCACGCACTGTCCCTCCCAGACAAAGCACTCCTCCAGCGTTGGGACAGCGCGATCCTTTATCCGGCGCAAAAGCGCCCCTTCCCGCTGGCCGTCCGTAAAAGGCATACCGGCATGTATGACCTTCGCCGCAAACAGCTTCTGATCCCTCCGGCGGCGCACCAAAAACACCTGCGCAGTGCCGCCTTTCCCGCACATGTCAAGTACCTCGTAACGGCCCGCTATGATTCTTTCGGGCATACTTACTCCTGTCACTATTTATTTGTTTGTTGTGGAAGTAATCTGCGGAGAACCCGCAAATGAGATGACATGATTATATCATCTGCCCAAGCGCTTGTCAAATGCTGTCTTTGAGGCTATACTTCATATATGTTACCGTTCACTTGTATGTTCCTGCGGACAGATCTTATGATCCCATAAAAATTTATCTGCAGGAATATCCCCATTTTCAGGAGGATTTTCTATGGAAATCGAACGCAAATATCTGATTCGGCAGCTGCCCTTTTCCCCCGAATCCTACCCCTTCCATCTGATCCAGCAGGCGTACCTGAATACAGATCCGGTGATCCGCATCCGTCGGGAAGACAACTCCTATTATCTCACTTATAAATCCAAAGGCCTTATGGTACGGGAAGAATACAACCTGCCTCTCACCGCGGAAGCCTACGAGCACCTGCTCCCCAAAGCAGACGGGAATCTGATCAGCAAAAAGCGCTATCTCATTCCCCTTTCCGATGGTCTGACCGCAGAACTAGATGTCTTCGATGCCCCCTTTGATCCACTCTGCCTGGCCGAGGTGGAGTTCCCGGACGAGACGGCTGCCCGGCGCTTCACGCCTCCCGACTGGTTCGGGCAGGAAGTGACATTTTCCACGGCGTATCACAACAGTACTTTAAGCAGGCTTCCCCGGGAATCTCTTGTCGATAAATCTTTTTTGTTGTCGAATTCGACAACGTTATAGTTTTGCGTAGTATTCCCCTTTCTTGCTACAATAAACAGTAGCAGGAAGGAGGCCGTGTCATTTGGTCAAAAATTTGAAAACACTGCGTGAAGACCGCCAGCTCAGTCAGCAAAAGCTTGGTGAACAGATCGGTGTCACGCAGCAGGCGATTTATAAATATGAAAATGATCTGGCCGAGCCCGATATCCGGACATTGATCTTATTGTCCCGCTTTTTCGAAACTTCTGTGGATTATCTCATCGGAAATTCAGACAATCCCAGAAAATACGAGCAGCTGAATCCATGCGATCTGAATCTATCGGAGCAGTCGCATATAGACACCTATCGGAAGACGCCGCCATCTGTGCGTCTGATCATTGATGCCTTTATGCATGCGTATCTGAACAAATAACAATCAGCGAAAAAGCCGTACTTAGGATCGGGGGGACGGCCATGCAGCATCCCTGTATGGCCGTTTACTCTGCAGACATCGTCTCTGCCACGGATTCTATCCCGTCTCTTTCAATCTTTGCAAGAAGCACATCCAGCATCTGCTGCGGCGTCAGCCCGCCTTCCGGCACGACAACATGCACAGCATTCTTCTCCAGCTGCCTGCCTCTGACCACGATCAGCTCCCAGCATTTCCGAACCTGTTCTCTTATCGCCTCATCTGTATCATGCGCGTGATTCACTACAAAATCTACCATTTCCTTTTCCGTCATATCATTTCCTCCTTCACATCATTTCGTTGCTTTTACCTGTATTTCAGCTACTTTTCGTTGCCTCCCAAGATATTTTTCTCCCCGGTTGCTATAATGTGGGAGGATACATTCTGACAAAAGCGGATATGCTTTAAGATAAACTGTCGACAGGGAGGTGAGCTCTTGGATAATGAAGTTCTGGGATCACAGCTGGTAAAATACCGTAAGCTGTATCATTACACGCAGGAAGACATTGCAAAATATCTGAATATTCAGCGGCAAACCTATTCCAATTATGAACGTGGAACCCGAACTCCGGATCTGAAAACGCTCAGAGCCCTGGCGAAACTGTACCGCATCAGACTGGATGATCTCGTGAATGATCACTCTGACATTGCAAGAGACGCCACTTCTGATTATCTTCAAAAGAGCGCACAGGAGAGCGGCAAGAAGCGTTCCTGCACACAGATGGATCTGGATTATCTGAACATCTATTTCGATCTTCCTGAGCAGCTGCGCTCTGATGCCCGGCTCCATCTTGAATTCCTGCAATTCAAGGCAAAAGGCATTCTCTAATTCCATAGTATAACTACTTCCCGCTGTAGTCAACGACAACCGTTCGGCTTTATGTGTCATTATTCGACGTTTTTCATCGCAGTAAAATCGTGTTAAGTAAATAGTGCGAATCATGATATAATGCGCGTAGGGAAAAACAAGCGGCTGCGTGAGCAGACATTTGTTTTTCACAAGCCATTAACGAAGGTTCCGCC
Source organism: Oscillospiraceae bacterium NTUH-002-81 (assembly GCA_032620915.1). Taxonomy (NCBI): domain Bacteria; kingdom Bacillati; phylum Bacillota; class Clostridia; order Eubacteriales; family Oscillospiraceae; species Oscillospiraceae bacterium NTUH-002-81. The sequence continues at coordinate 935,629 of CP136052.1, read as the reverse complement.
TGCGATAGCAGGCAGTAGAGCGCGATAGCGCGTGGAACCTGAGTGGCTGTGCGGGTTCATGATATAATGAGCGCAAAAGAAAAGGAAGCGACGTCGACAGACGGCATTTCCTTTTCTTGTGTCGTTATCGAACGAACGGAGGTATTATGGACAATCTTTCTGTCACCGACTGGTGTCATCATTTTCTTTCCCTGCAAATTTCTCCCGGTGACCTGTGTATCGATGCAACCACAGGCAACGGCCACGACACGGCATTTCTCGCCTCTCTCGTCGGTGCTGACGGTCAGGTCATCGGATTCGATATTCAGCAAAGCGCCCTGGACGCTGCCGGGAAGCTTCTGCGTGCGCAGGGGCTCATCGACCGGGTGCGTCTTATTCTGGACAGTCACGAACACATAGACCAGTACGCCATACCCGGCACAGTCAGCTGCATCACCTTCAACCTGGGATATCTGCCCGGCGGCAGACATGCCATCGCCACCAAAGCTGCTACGACCCTGCCTGCCATCGCAGCAGGGCTTCCTCTGCTGAAAAAGGGCGGCCTCATGACCATCTGCGTTTATCAGGGCGGTGATACCGGCTTTGAGGAGCACGATGCGGTGCTCCGCTATCTTTCCACCCTGGATCCCAAAACGTATCTGGTCATCGCTTCCACCTACCTGAACCGGCCCAATCACCCACCCAAACCAGTGCTGGTCATTCGGCTGAAATAATACTGATTCGACAAAATTAGACATTGCATTTTCTAAAATAAGCGCCTATACTGATTTCACAGACAGAGAACACAGGAGGTGTTATTTATGGCCGAATCGAGTATTACACATAACTTTGTCATTTCTGATCCAGAAGCCGTTGAGCGTTTTGTGAATGCTCTTGAACAGTCTGCGCTTGATCCTCGTCCCAAGAGCGATGTTCCTTATTTGGAGCTGAAAGATCCGGTGGAAATCGCAGCCCGTATGAAAAGGTGGAAAATAAATCACAACCGCTAACCATTATGTTGTGAACATTCGGGAATATTTGAGCCATGCGCATACTGAAAATAATCTGTGCATGCTGCTTTCCGAATTCTCCTGTCCACAGAATCCTCAGGTAGAATATTTTCTGCGACATCACGCGATAGAATTTACCAAAAAGGACCAGTCGGTCACATATCTGGTCTTTGATATTTCCGATGATTCTCTGGCAGGCTATTTTTCTCTGGCGATCAAGCCTATTTCGGTTCTTTTAGCAAATATCAGTAAGACGACAGCCAAAAAACTGTCCCGTACAAGTATTCTTGATAAAGATGCGCAAAGTTATGTCACTTCCGCCTATCTGATCGCACAGCTAGGCAAAAATTATTCCTTACCAAAGGAAAAACAAATCTCAGGATCTGTGCTTCTTGACCTTGCTCTGGACACAGTTTCAAATCTGCAATATTCTATCGGTGGTGTTATGGAATTTCTGGAATGCGAAGACAATCCTTTTCTTCTGCAATTCTACAAAGAAAACCATTTCAAACCTTTCGATCGACGACTCACCCTTCCGTTTTCCGGAAAAGGACCGCATATCCTGCATCAGCTGTTAAAATTCATTTAGCCTTATTTCGCTGTCTGTATGAAAGCAGAAAAAGTGGAACCTCTGTCTCCACACGAAGCAAAGGTTCCACTTTCTATCTGCTTTTATCTGTTTTCTGTTATTCTGATCGTGATATGAATTCTTTCCACACGCATTTACTGCTCTGTGATCTCTGAGCGCAGTCCCGCATCGATGAAGTCACAGTATTTGCAGAAATCATAGTGGTGCCGTCCATGGCGGATCTTCTCCCGCAGATCCCGGTATTTCTCATTGTTCCAGGCTTCCTGCAGGGTTGTCTCGTTCAGGTTCGCCAGCTCCGTCACCTCATAGTTGTCGCAGCAGCAGATGCCCATTCTTCCGTCGGGCACGATCCACATGTCGGTGTAAGGCATGAGGCAGGTCTGCTTGATGACCTTCTGGGAGCCCTGCTTGTTGGGGGCACTGCCCGCACGGTTCGTCAGCACCTCCTGGAGATAGCGCATCTGGATCTTGATATCCACATCCTTAAACTTCTCTTCGTTGTTTTTCACATAATCATAGATTTCCTGGATGTTGTCATACAGCTTCATATCCATGCAGTAATTGTTGATGATCAGCTCATTGACATAGGGACAGATCTCTTCCAGCTTCTCGATATTTAAAAGGATGCCGTTGGTGGACAGGAAAATATGCACATCCGGCAGCTGTTCTCTGGCAAACTTGTGCCACTCCACGATTCTCGTATCCAGGAAGGGCTCGTTATTTCCGTAAAGGGTCAGGCGGCCTTTGTAGCCCCACTCTTTGAGCTGGATGATGATGCTCTTGAACAGTTCCTCATCCATCTTTTTGAACGGGCGCTTCTCCGCATTCCGGTTCGCCGTGCAGAATGCACAGGTATTGTTGCAGCGATTGATGGTCTCCAGGTTCACAACCTTCGGATACGGAGTCTTCTCCTGACTCATAAACCAGTCAATATACTTCTGCTGTCCCCTTCCCCGGGTCATATACTGAAGCGTCAGATATCCTGTACTTGCAAGCTTGGGCAGGTACTTTCTCATATTCCAGCCAAAACGGCCTGCATAATTGTTAATTCTGATCGGCATCGGATTTCCTCCTTGTATTTCGTAAAAAAGTCCAAGACTGTTTTCTTTCGTCTCGGACTTATCATGCGGATAACAGGAATCGAACCTGCACCCTCTCGGACCAGAACCTAAATCTGGCGCGTCTGCCAATTCCGCCATATCCGCTGATCTCTGCCAAAACAGCCCGAAGGCATGTCCTGCATCAATGATCCGCACAGCCTGATGCTGTGAAAAACTGGGCCAGCGGGATTCGAACCCACGAATGTAGGAGTCAAAGTCCTATGCCTTACCGCTTGGCGATGGCCCAATCCTGTCATTTCCTATCCTATCATACAAAAAAAGCAGCCGGAGTATTCCGACTGCTTCGGGTGGATACAGGGATTCGAACCCTGGGCCTCCAGAGCCACAATCTGGCGCGCTAACCAGCTGCGCTATACCCACCATATCTGCCGGGCGAACCAGGCAAAAACGTGCTCGAAGGGATTCGAACCCCCGACCCACGGCTTAGAAGGCCGTTGCTCTATCCAACTGAGCTACGAACACGTATCTTAGCTGCATATGATTCATATGCAAAGCGGGTGATGGGAATCGAACCCACGTGTCCAGCTTGGAAGGCTGGTGTTCTACCATTGAACTACACCCGCATAACAGTCATCGGGGTGACAGGATTCGAACCTGCGACCTCCTGGTCCCAAACCAGGCGCTCTAGCCAAGCTGAGCCACACCCCGCTTCACCAGCGCCAATGACCTGACGCAAAATATATTATATATAGAAAGTCCTATATTGTCAACACATTTTTTCAAAAAAATTAAACTTTTTCTTATTATAAATAATTGATGGTAAAATGCGCGTCCCCGAACCGGTCCAGCTCCATCATGACAAAACTGGGACGGTGCCCTTCCTGCCGGGGATAGGAAATGCTGCCCGGGTTCACGGCGATCACATCGTCGGTATAGTCGATGACCGGCCGGTGGGTGTGCCCGAACAGCACGATCTGTGCGCCCCGGGCTCTGGCCTCCTGCTTGAGTGTCTCCGTCCCTGCGGAAACATAATAATAATGTCCATGGGTCATAAACACCTTATATTTTCCGATCATGATCTCCCGTTCTTTGGGCAGATCCGAGAAAAAATCATTGTTCCCGGACACGATATAGGTGGGACATCCCGCCGCAGCCTCTATGTAGTCGGCATTGCCTTCCACATCCCCCAGATGCAGCAGCATGTCCACGGGCCCTACCCGATCCAGTGCGATGTCAAAATTTCTCAGCCTCTTATGTGTGTCACTGACAATCAGAATTTTCATTCGCTTCCAGCCTCCGTTTATCGGATTCTCTTTCTTAACTCCTCTTCCATCTGGCGAAGGGCGCGGCCTCTGTGGCTCAGCGCATTCTTCTCCTCCGGGGAAAGCTCTGCCGTACTTTTCTTATATTCCGGCAGATAAAAAATCGGATCATAGCCGAAGCCGTTCTCGCCCCGCTCCTCGTATCCGATGATACCCTCGATGGTTCCCCGGGTGGTGAGTACCTCCCCGTCCGGGAATGCCGCCGCGATGGCGCACACGAACCGCGCTGTCCGCTGCTCATCCGGCACACCTGCCAAGCGGCTGATGAGATTGGCATTTTTCACCGAATAAGGCGTATCCTCCCCCATATAACGGGCAGAATAGATGCCCGGCTCTTTGTTCAGATAATCAATCTCCAGACCGGAGTCATCCGCCAGTACCAGGGCTCCGGTGAGCTTCTGTACCGCCACAGCCTTGATCTTCGCATTTTCCTCAAAGGTGGTGCCGTCCTCCACGATATCCGCCTGCACGCCGGCCTCCTTCATGGACAGCACCGGCAGCCCCAGATCCTTCAAGATCATGCGGACCTCCTTCATCTTTCCTTCATTTCCCGTGGCAAATATAATTTTATCGATCATACTGTTTTCTCTCCTTCTCGTCTGCACTGCGGCGGGGCGGCTTGGGCCCCATAAACTGATAAAAATAGGTTTTCATCATGCCATTGTAAATCTTACGGTTCTTATCTGCCTTGCGGCCAATGTATTTTTCCGCATCCTCGTAGGCTGTGATCATGTACATGGACCAGGCATCCAGGCGGTTGTACGCCTCCCCGATCTCCCGGTACAGCTCCGGCAGATCCTTCTTCTCCTCCAGCCGTTCCCCGTAGGGCGGATTCGTGATGATAAAGCCATATTTTTTCGGGTGGTTCAGATCCTTCACTGCCCGCTGCTGAAAATGGATCAAGTGATCCACACCGGCCTCCCTGGCATTTTCCCGGGCAGCTTTCACGATGGCACCATCAATGTCATATCCCTGAATGTCCGTCTCCACGTCTGTGCACACCAGGTCAGCCGCCTCGTCTGCCGCCTCATACCAGTATTTTCTGCGGATCAGGTTTGTCCAGTCCTCCGCCAGGAAGGAACGGTTCATGCCCGGCGCCATATTGGCCGCGATCATGGCCGCCTCAATGGGAAACGTGCCGCTGCCGCAGAAGGGATCCACCAGGATCCGGTCTTTTTTCCAGGGTGTCAGCAGGATCAACGCCGCCGCCAGTGTCTCCGTGATGGGTGCCTTGCTGGTGAGCTGCCGGTAGCCCCGCTTATGTAAGGAATCTCCCGTGGTGTCCAGCGCAATGGTCACCCGGTCCTTCATCAAAAATACCCGCAGAGGATAGGCATTCCCATCTTCCGCAAACCACTCCTTGCGGTAGGTCTGCTTGAGCCGCTCCACAATGGCCTTCTTGATAATGGACTGAATGTCCGAAGGGCTGAACAGGGCACTTTTCACCGAGTTGGCCTTGGCTACCCAGAATTTGGCATTCTCCGGCAGATAGTCCTCCCAGGGAACGGCTTTCGTCCGCTCAAACAGCTCGTCAAAGGTCACCGCCTCAAACTCCGCCACCTTCCAGAGTACCCGCTGGGCAGTCCGCAGAAACATGTTGGCCCGGCAGACGGCCGCCGCATCCCCATAGAAGGAAACACGGCCGTCCTCTACCTGACTGATCTCGTATCCCAAATCTGTAATTTCTTTTTTCAGAACGGCTTCCAGTCCGAAATGACAGGGCGCCGTAAATTCCATCCGATCCATATTTTTTGTATTCTCTCCATATTTTCTCTGTATTCAGGTTTCTTTTCACTTATACCTAATATTAATTCGGCCATGCGCCCGCTGTCAATGTCTATTTCGTTCTCCTTCCCCGCAGAGCACCAGATGCCGCCCCCGGTAGGACAGAATGCCGCCGATGACCGTGCTGGCCTGATACCCCAGACTGGCCAGCCGTTTGGCAGCCATCAGACTGGCAGAACCGCGCTCGCAGTACAGCACATAGCGCACGTTTTTCCGCAAGGGAACGCTTTTTTGAAACTGTTCAAAAGGAACACAGACCGCACCCTTTATATGCCCCTGACAGTATTCCTCCCAGTCCCGAAGATCTATGATCATGCAGTCGGGTCTTCCGATATACCCGTCCAGACTTTTTGCCGGAATTGTCTCAAAATTCATCCTGACACCTCACATCTCCTGCTGTTTTCTCACTATCATTATATGATGCCAGGGGCAAAAGGTCTAAGCCCGCATGCGCTTATGTATCATAAAGATGCCGCACAGGAAAAGGGGCAGAGAAACAATGCTCTCTGCCCGCTTTGGCTGCCTAATATCTGTCTTCTTCGCTCTTGTTGCCGTAGGTATCTTCGCCTGCGGACTTGTTGTTTGTCTTGTTCTTCTCGGAATTGCTGTAGTTACCGTAGCTGTTCATGCTGTTGGTATTTTTGTTGGTGCTTTTGTTGGAAGCGTTGCTTCCGGTGTTATTGGAATAGTTGTTCTTTGACATGTCGTCTACCTCCTGTATTTTTGATACAGGTTTAGTATGGCATCTCACCGGAAAAATATACACCCACACCGGGCAATCCTGATTTCCTTATTTTCCCAGTTTTTGTCATAGCTACCTTCGCTGAGAGAAAAAACGCACGACCAGCACAATGAGGATCACCGGCAGTGCCACCGGTGCCAGCAGCGTCACAAGTCCGCCGATGACCGTCCCGATGATGCCTAAGATCAGCAGCACCACCAGCGCGATGAGCAGATACCCGTACCAGGAATTGATCTTGAATTTTCCATAACGCACATCCCAGCCGTTCTCATTCAGTTCCGCATGAAAGCCTTTGGTTCCATTGGCCGCAGAACTGTCGAATGCGGAACCAGCGCTGTCCGCCGCATCCTCCGTCTGCTCTCCATACCAGCCCCGGGCAGATCCCCCCGCACCGGTGCCGCCGGGCTCCTGCACTTCCAGGATCGTCTTTGCCAGAAGTCTGGGATCTCCCAGCTCCTCCGCGATCTCCGCCTCGCTTCTGCCTTTGGCAGACTCGTCCGCAAAATACCCGTTATAATACCGGACGTTATCCGCGATGATATGCTCCGGGGTGCCGCCGCCCCGCAGCGTCCGCTCCAGTGTATCGATAAACTGCTGTCTGTCCATCCTGCCTCCTGTATATTGTATATTTGTATACTGTAACTTCATATCCTGTATAATCGAAAAAACCGGAAGATCTCCAACAATCTCCCGGCTTCTCTGTCTTACGTGCGTTAGAGGATTCGAACCCCCGACCTTTTGGTCCGTAGCCAAACGCTCTATCCAGCTGAGCTAAACGCACACTTCGTTGTTTCCCCAACAACATAAATTATTATATCCTGCCTTTCATTGAATGTCAAGCGTTTTTTCAAAAAGTTCAGCCATACGTTTCGCGGACAGATTTCGGGCTTGCACAAAAATCTGTCTGTGAAAACGGATGGACGGAACGCCATATAATGAACAAAAATGAGCTACGCAGCAGCGGAAAGCGTGGCACACGCGATTTTGCGAATTGTCCATATGGCGATTCTGAACTTTTCACAGAACACCATGCACGGAGAACCCCCGAGTGGGCAGCTCCGGGGGATAAAAAGAGAATACTTATGTAATGTAGGGAATTGTTTTCTTGTTGCTTCGTGGTTATTTTGTGGTTATTTTGTGGTTGTTTTGGGTTTTGGTCCTGTGTTAGTTTGCAGTGCTGCTGCCGGACTCTGTTACCTCAGCCTCGCTGTCCGCGGAAGTATCTGCGGATGCATTGGTCTCTGTGGAAGCTGCACTGTCAGCCTCTGCTGCTGTGTCAGATGCAGCACCGTCAGCGGGAGTCTCTGTGCTCTCGTTAGTGTCTGCACTGTTTTCCGTGCTGCCTGCCTCGGTGGTGGTGTCAGCAGTGGTCTTGTCCTCTGCTGTCGTGTCACTCTTGGTGTCCGTGGTGGTGTCTGCAGAAGTGTCTTCCTTCGTATCAGTGCTCTCCGTCGTCTGCGTCGTGTCCGCACCGGAATCCTTGCTTCCGCATCCATACATGGCAGCCATGGCAAATGTCAGCACGCAGGCTGCAGTCAATATTTTCACTTTCTTCATTTTCATAATTGGTACTCCTCCTTTTCTTGAAGTACCTCCAGTATACCTGGAATTTGTGTCCAATCTGTGTGGAAAGACTTATGAATTTCTGAAAATCCTTAAGGACACATGAACAAAGCCTTAACCCCGTCTTTCGTTTTTCTTATGCCCGCACTGCTTTTTCAAAAAGCAGGAAACCGATGACAAACAGGACAAAGATCACGGAGACACCGATATTCAGACTGCCCGTCAGCTGAGCGCCAAAACCCACCAGGGTAGTTCCCATAAAGGCGGCGCCTTTTCCGAAAATATCGTACAGTCCAAAATATTCCCCCGATTTTTCCGCCGGAATGATTTTTGCAAAATAGGCCCGGGACAGTGCCTGGATACCGCCCTGGAACATGCCCACGCACACCGCCAGGAACCAGAACTCCCAGGATTTGTCCAGCTGGACTGCAAACAGCGCGATGGCACCGTAGGCCACGATGCAGATACGGATCAGCGTGCCGTTTTCATACTTGGGCGCCAGCCAGCCAAACAGCAGGGCGCAGGGAAAGGCCACAATCTGGGTCAGCAGCAGCGCCAGCAGCAGTGTCGTGGAAGTAAATCCCAGGGCACTGCCGAAAGCCGTCGCCATGTCGATGATCGTGTACACGCCATCAATATAGAAGAAAAACGCGATGAGGAACAGGAAAATCTTCCGTTCACCACGGATCTCCTGGAATACCCGGAGCAGCCGCCGGAAGCTCTCTGCCACCGCATGGGGTTTTCTCGGCTCATAGTGGATCTGCTCATAATTTTTCAGCAGCGGCACCGTCGTCAGCAGCCACCAGGCGCCATTGATGAAAAAGGCAATGCCCATGCCCGTCTGCATGGGAAGCCCGGAAAACAGCACCACCGCCAGGCTGGCGATAAAGGGCACGCAGCTGCCGATATAGCCCCAGGCATAGCCCTGGGAGGACACCCGATCCATCCGCTCCGGCGTGGTCACATCCGAAAGCATGGCGTCATAAAAGACCAGGCTGCAGGAATAGCCCACCTTGGCAATGATGAAAATGACGAGAAACGCCACGAATCCCATGGGCACCGAAAGGACGCACAGGCCCCCCACGCCCACCAGCAGGCTGCCCAGAAAAATCGGCTTCTTGAACCCCTTCGTGTCCGCCAGGGTGCCGAACACCGGCCCCAGGAAAGCCACCAGCAGCGTGGCAATGGAGGATGCATAGCCCCAGAAGGCCAGATAATTTACCTCGGAGATGCCCTCCAGCCCCGCCAGATAATTGAAATAAATGGGAATGATCGTTGCCACCAGCAGGGTGAACGCCGAATTGCCCACATCATAAAGGATCCAGTATTTTTCCAGCTTCGTCAGCCTGTCTTTTTCCATCTCCCTGTCTCCTATTCATAATTTCTCGAAAAGCGCTCGTTCAGCGTCTGGGTGCCGTTGCACACGTCCAGATACTCCTCGATCAGCTCCTCGCAGGGCTCCACCGCATTTTTCAGGCGGCGGAACAGCTCCCAGTTGCTGTCCACACAGTGAGGGTTGGGCTCCTCATTGACCATCATGCCGTGCATGGTGTCATAATTGCCGCTGATCTTCAGCGCGGTGTCGATGAGCAGGCGCTTGGGTTTCTTCGGCACAAGCAGCAGCTGATGATACCGCTTCATGGAGCTCACGGCCTTTAAGATCTGCTTCGGTTTCAGATCAAAAAACGGCGCGATGATCTGGGCGCAGTTCTTGTTCACCACCAGATGCAGCGCTGCATTTCTCGTATGGGGATCCAGTCCTTTCTTGCGCATGAGCATGCTGTCAAATTCCGTCTCGATCTCGGAATGGCTGATCTCACTCTCCGCCATTTTCTCCGCAATGTAGCCGTGGCACTCGCTGTCCAGCATGAAATGGCAGATAAATCCGGCGATATACGCCTCCATGGCCATCTTCTCTTCCCCGGATGCAGACATGATCAGCTGCTTTGCCCGCTCAAAAAAGGCGTCCGCATTCTCATTGTGCATCTTCGTTCCCAGCTGGTTCACCTCGTTGGCGTGCAGCGGCTCATAATAAAACAGAATATCGGGCCCGTGCAGGCCGATATGGTAAAGGGGCAGATAATCCTTGATCCGCTCCTGTAAATCTCTCGGAAGTTCCCGTAAAACCTTTTGTCCAAATACATAATGTGCATAAGCAGCCGGCATAATTCCACTCTCCCATCTTTGGTTTCCCCGTATCGTTCAGTCTAATCGACGGATGTTACGATCCTGTCAGGGAAACGTTAAATTTTCATTAACCAATCTCACGAACCACGCGCAGCCGCGCTTCCGTGTCTGCTATCGCAGACGGTTCGTTCGATGTCAGTGCAAGAAAAATAAATGCCGTCTGCGACGTCGCTTATTTTTCTTTAGCACTTAACATTATAACATAAATGCCCCGATAACGGGGCACTTATTTCATCCACTGATCTTACGCATTCTCCAACAGCGGCCCAACAGCCTCCTCCCATGCTTCAATGAGCCGATCCACGGTGAAAATGGCATTGGCCGGGCTGGTGGAGGGCAGCCTTGTGATATCTTTACCGACGCTTTCCTGACAGTATTTCCGGTACAGGCGGCAGGCCGCATCGCCGTTGCCGAAAATGCGGATGTCCGGACAGTCCTTCACCAGGGAAGCGATGTCCGAAGGTACCACATTGCGGATGCTGCTGTCGCTGGAGCCGTGGATGTCGCATTCCTGTACCACATCCCAGATACCGATGTGATGGGACAGAAGCATCCTCTTTTTATCATCAATGGTCACCGGCAGCAGCTCTCCGGTGAGAGCACTGATGACCCGCCAGAACCGGTTCTGGGGATGTCCGTAGTAAAACTGGTTTTCCCGGGATTTCACCGAAGGGAAGGTGCCCAGGATCAGCACCCGGCACCGGTCGTCAAACACCGGCTGGAAAGTATGTTCCACATGAACAAACGCTTTTTCTTTCAGTGCTTTCACAGAACCGCCGGCTTTTCTCGGTTTCTCTGACAGTTTCTCCAGCAGGTCTTCTGCTTTTCTCACATGCCTGCCATCCTTTGTTTTCCCTCTGCCTTCCGTTTCCGGGTCTTTGTTTTCCCGTTTTTCAGACAGCTTCGACAGTTTTTTCCTGGATGGTTCTTCCAGCACCAGATCCTCATCCAGCTTCTCCGCATCCCCCACCAGCGGCAGCCGGTTCACGGAGCCGTCCCTGGCCACCATCAGTACAAAGGCATTGATTTTCGCCTTGTTGTCCTCGTACAGGCCGATGCTCTGGTACAGCTCTTTGTAATATTCCAGCAACAGCAGCCGCACCTGCATGACGTTGGTTTTCAACAGCTGGGAGCCTGCCAGGCTCCCCTTTCGCTTCATATAATAATAGACCGGAGCCTGCAGGGCGCAGAACCGCTCCGCCCGGCGGATGTACGCCAGATTGAAAAGAAAATCCTCGCACCAGTTCAGCTCCGTAGTGCAGCCCAGATGGTACTTTTCCACAAGATCCCTGCGATACAGCTTATTCCACATGACGCCGTAATAAAAATCCGCCGGATCCTCCATCATGTGTTCTGCAAATGCCCGGCGATCCATGACGCCCGTCTCCGGAATGTGCGATTTCAACGCATAGTGATCGCCGTCCACCCGATAAAAATCCCCGATGACCAGATCGGCCCGGGTCATTTCCGCCAGCGTCACCAGCCGCTCGGTGGCATCCGGCGTCAGCCAGTCGTCACTGTCCATAAACTGCAGGTACGTTCCCGTGGCGGCTGCTATGGCCACATTCCGGGAATCGGACACGCCGGTGTTCTCTTTATCTATGATATGGATCCGGTCATCTTTTTTCTCATATTCCTCGCAGATGGCCAGACTGTGATCCCTGCTGCCGTCGTTGACCAGCAGTATCTCCAGCGCCGGATATGTCTGGGCGACCACACTGTCCAGACAGCGTTTCAGATACATTTCAGCATTATAAATCGGTATGATCAGCGAAACCTTTTCCATGTGCTGCTCCCCCATTTTACATATTTTCTGTCAAACAGATTGCAATAAAAATGGTACTATGCCCCGCCGCACCTGTCAAGTTTCTCCACGCTTTCCTCAAACGGGAATCAGCCTTCTCACTCTGTCGCCGCAAATCCGCACGTATAGGCGTTCCACGTCAGCCGCACCGCGCCCTCCCCGGTCTGCCCATAGTAGTATTTCACATCCAGAACGATGCCTTGGTCCGCATCCATCACCCCACGCGCCCGGCCGGAAATGCTGTAATCGGTATCGAACCAGTCTCCGGGGGTGTCAGACACTGCACTCTCCACGTACAGATTCGAATTGCCGTCGGCGATGCTGACATTGCCGGAGCTGTTTTCCTCATAGGGGGACTCGATCTCCTGCCCCCAGCCGTACCACTCATCTTCCGTGAACCCGTACAACTCCATCATTTCCGTAAAATTGTGATAGTTTTCCTTCCACTGCTTCATGACCAGCTTCCGGTTCACTTCCGCATAGGAAATATCCTGCACCTCCATGTGGGACATGCCAAGATAATTGCCCCACAGATAAGCAAACTCTTCATACCCCACCAGCAGAAGGTTCGGCAGGGCATCCGTCTGGTCGGCCAGCATCTGGAGACCAATGATCTTCCCGGACGCATCGTCCATGGTCACCTCATACAGCTCCCCATAGCTTCCCATGATCATATACTGCCACACCACCAGCGACTGGGCCGGATTTTCCGTGTTTGCCGCAGTGTACACGCCCTCTGACAGCACGTTAAACGAGCCGTAAAAATCCCCCATATCCACGCTGGAGCCCTCCAGCATCCCCTGTTCCCACAAAAGCTCCAGTTCCATTTCCAGCTGATCCCGGGCCATGTCCGCATTCCGGCTTGCCCCTGCCCCCGCAGCGTATTCTATATATTCCACCCCCGGCTGCAGCAGAAAAAAGAAATTTCTCCATGGGCTCCTTTTTCTCCATCCGTTCCGTGCGGGACACCGATACCACTTCCGCTTCCTCCACAGCCTCCTGATCCAGCAGACTTCGTTCCTGGATCCGGGAGATAAACGGCGGCAGGCAGGTGCCCACGATGAGTGTGAACGCCAGGATCAGTCCCAGCTGCACATACCGGATTTTGCGCATCTTCATACCGTCGCCTCCTTTTCCCCGGGAATCGTCACCCGCACCATTGTTCCTTCTCCGGGCACGCTGGAAAATTCCATCTTTCCCTTATGCAGCAGCACGATTTCCTGGCAGATGGACAGCCCCAGCCCCGCGCCGCCTTTTTCCCGGGAACGGGATTTGTCTACCATATAAAAGGCCTCGGTGATGCGCCGGATCTCCTCCCGGGGAATGCCCTTGCCCGTATCCCGGACATAAAAAGCATAGCCCTCCTTCTCCGGCTTGCCGATGATCACAATGGTACCGCCGCCGTCAATGGCCTTGCGGGCATTGTCCGCCAGATTGATGAGCACCGTTTTCACCAGATCCCGGTCTCCCACAAACACGCCGTCCTCGTATTTCACCTTCAGACGGATGTCCTCCGCTTTCATCACCGGCCGCAGCATCCCTTCCAGTTCCTTGAGGAACGGCCCTGCCTCCACCGGTCTTCTCGTGATCTCTCCGTTTTTCAGCACCAGGAGATCCAGTAATTTTAAGGAAAGAGACTCCAGTCGTTTGCCCTCCGTGAAAATATAGCTGGCCGCCAGAAAACGATGCTCCTCGTCCAGCTGGCTGGAGCGCAGCATGTCCGCATACCCGATGATGGACGTCAGCGGCGTTTTCAGTTCATGGGCAAAGCTGCCGATGAAATCCTCCTGCCGTCTGGCCGTCATGGTCAGCTCCTCGATATCCTTCTCGATCCGGTCGGCCATGTCGTTGAAATCCTCCGCCAGATGGCCGATCTCGTCCTCCGTGTCAATTTTGGCCCGGCTTTTCAGGTCGCCGCCCGCAATCCGCCTCGTCACCCGGGACAGGCGCAGCACCGGATCGGTGAGCCACAGCGCCATGAAAAAGTTCAGGATGCCGCTGATGCTGCCCACCACCACAATGATTTTCCGAAAGCTGTCAAACTGGGTCTGCCTCTCCTCAAACAGATCCGTCACATCCCGAAAAGTTTCCACATAAATGGGCTCCCCCTCAAACAGCAGCAGGGAAGCCGTCTGTACACAGTAGGTATTGTCCATCCGTCGTACCGCATGGCCGATGCCGCCCTCCTGGATCTTGGAAATGAGAGAGCGTTTGGCGTCGATCCGGTGCCCCAGGCCGCCGGAATTGGAATAAATCGTCCGCTTATCGCTACCGCTGACCCGGTAGCGGATGAGCACACTTTCCATCCGGGTGTCCAGATTTTTCAGGCTGTCCTCAATGAGCAGGGACAGATCAATGCCGTTGTCCTCCGTGCCGGACAGGTTTACAGCCAGCATAAGCTGCAGCATCCTGTTCTCCTCCCGGGAGCTGTCCGTCTCCCGGGACAGCCCTGAGGAAAATGCGGACACCACAAGAAAATATCCCCCTGCCGCCAGAGACAGAAGCACAATGAGAAACGTGCTGACAAATATTTTCCACGAAAATTTCATAGGTTTCCTGCCTCTCTACAGTTCCAGGCGATAGCCCACCTTGTATACCGGTTTGATCTTATCCTCCCAGCCCACCTTCCGGCGCAGCCTGCTGCACGTGCAGATCCACCGTCCGGCTGTCCCCGGTGTATTCGCTCTCCCACACATGCTCGTATATTTTTTCCCGGAAAAGGGCGATGTTGCGGTTCTGGACAAACATGACGAGAAGGTCGAACTCCTTCTTTGTCAGGTTCACAACCTCCCCGTTCTTTTTCACCACCCGGGATACCACGTCGATGACCAGATCCCCGGCCTCCAGCACCTCCTCGGTCTTGTGGTACCGGCGCAGCACGCTTTCCACCCGGGCCAGCAGCTCGATGATCTCAAAGGGCTTGCCCAGATAATCGTCCGCCCCCAGCCGCAGCCCCTTTACCCGGTCGGCCACACTGGTTTTCGCCGTGAGAAAAATCACCGGAATGTCCATGGGCCGGATATAATCCATCAGTTCGTAGCCGGACGCCCCGGGCAGCATAATATCCAGCAGCACCAGATCGTACCGATGCTCCTCCAGAAGATCCGCCGCAGCCATGCCGTCATACACGCAGGTGCACGCATACCCGGCCGATGTCAGTGACATCTCGATCAGCTTGGAAATCGGTTTTTCGTCCTCTACGATCAGTATTTTTGTCATGATGTCCCCTCATCCTCCATTCTTACTTTTTATTGTATCACCATGTTGTATCCAAGTTCCATCACGAATTCTGGCGGGTCCTTTTGATGCGCAAAAAAGTCCCTCCATCCTATTGATTTTTACCCGAAAAATAGTGTATGATTTCTATGCTATACATTTACGAAAGAAAGAGGGATTTTTGTGAGTGCTGATCTTCAAAAACAAATTCTGATCACAAAATCTGCGCTTGCGATGCTTACAGATATACATGATTTCAAAAACCGCGTGTCTTTTCCCCACAGCAACCGGACCGGCCTGGCAGAAGCCCAGCTGTTCGGCCTGCTGGCGGGCCTTGATCCGACGGTTCCTTACTATATAAAAACGTGTACCCCCACCACGACCCAGGAAAACGGAGACTGGAACTGGACGTTCCTTGTGGACTACACGTCCACGGACGCTGCCGAGATCGCGGGCCGCGCCCAGACAGCAGAGCAGTCCGCCGCCTTTCTGGCAAGACAGCTGTTCCATGCCTCCATGCCGGACTATGTGCGGCTCTACCGGGCGTGCGCGTTTCTGGCTGCTTCCGTTCATTATGAAAATGACACTGCAGCCCATCCCAACTGCAACAACGCCTATGGCGCCCTCATCGGCGGCGCAGCCAGCTGCCAGGGCTTTTCCCAGACATTAAAGCTTCTGCTGGATATGGCAGGTGTCCCCTGTCAGATCATCTCCGGCCCGGTGCTGCGGGAAAAGGGTACTCCGGCCAGTGACCGATACTATTATGACGTGCGCACCAAGTCCACCCGCCATTACTGGAATCTGGTGGGCATCGAGACGAGTGCCGGCGTCCGCTGGTTCCATGTGGATGTGTGCTGGGATCAGACAGAAGAAGGCACCATCGGCTTCCAGTATTTTCTGAAGGATGATGCCTTTATGCTCCGTTCCCGGAAATGGAACCGGGAATGCTTCTCCGTGTGCAACGTGCTCCCCGGCAGCAACATCGAGCGGATGCTGCGGGGCTTCTGAATTTCTCAGATTCTCCAGGGATTTTCTTCTCCATGATAGTCGTGGAGACACCCTTTGACCAGATTTTCCATCGTATCCAGCCCGGCCTCTCTCGTATAGTAGGCCATGTGCTGGGTCACGATGACATTGGGCATGTAATCCAGGATCGCCAGCTCATGATTGCTGATGGGCTCATACATGTGATTCGTGTAATAAATGCCCGTCTCATTTTCCATCACATCCAGCGCTGCCCCGGCCAGGTGTCCGGACTCCAGCGCCTCGATAAGCGCTTTCGTGTCAATGAGATTGCCCCGGGCCGTGTTGACCAGATAGGCGCCTTTTTTCATTTTGGCCAGGCGCTCCGCGTTCAGCAGATGGAACGTCTCCGGTGTGGAGGCCATGTGCAGCGTCACCACATCGCTCTCTGCCAGCAGCGTATCCAGATCGGTATACGTCACGATCCCGTCCAGGCTCTCCCGCTTCGTCCGGCTGTACGCCAGCATCCGGCAGCCAAAGCCGTGCAGGTGCTTCGCCGTCATCTCCCCGATGGCGCCGGTGCCGACAACACCCACGGTCATATTCCACAGCTCCTTGCCCGGCAGCTTCGCCTCCCGGAAATCATGGGCCTCATATCTTCGCTCCACAATTTTCATATTGCGCGTCACCATCAGCATGAGCATGATGGCAAAATCCGCCACGCTGGCAGGGGAATAGGTGGTGTGAGCCGCATGCATACCCATGCTCTCGATCAGCGGCACATCCATATATTCGTAGCCGATGGAGCGGGTCGCCACATATTTGACACCGCAATCTCTCCAGATCTCCAGCATTTCCTTCACCGGCGGCATGGCAGAGCTGACCACCACCGCGTAGCATTCCTTCGCCAGAGCCGCATTGTCCACCCGCACCTTCTCATAAATCCGGACAAAAGAAATCTCCGGATATTTTTTCTCGCAGATATCCAGATACTCGTCCTCCGATCTGGCTGCATTAAACATCGCAATCTTGATCATGGTCATTTCCTCTCAAATGTTGATAAATTCAGTATATTTTTCCTGAAAAGGAAAGTCAAGAATGAAATCACGTCTGTCTGTTCACCCGCGCCATTCGCAAAACCGCATCTTCGATGCTCTCCGCTGCTTCGCAGCTCATTTTTGCTCACACCTCTGAATTGACATTTATTCCCTGATGTGATATTCTCAAATTGTGTCTTCGGACGCAACTATTATATTTATTTGTGGAGGTATTCGCATAATGAAAGGTACAGTTAAGTGGTTCAACAACCAGAAGGGTTACGGCTTCATCTGTGATGAGGAAGGAAACGATGTATTCGTTCACTACACCGGTCTGAACATGGAAGGCTTCAAGACTCTGGACGAGGGTCAGGCTGTGGAGTTTGATGTAACCAACGGCGCTAAAGGACCTCAGGCAGTTAATGTAACAAAGTGCTAATCTCGCACGGCAGTCCGTATTTGTACCTTTATTCGTTTTGTGTTTTATAAAATAAAGCCAACAGTTCCCGGTCGGAGGCGGCAACGCTTTCGCGGATCTGTTACAAATATTCAAACTGCACAAAATCCCGCATGGGCTCTTCCAAAGAGTCGATGCGGGATTTTTATGGTTTCCGTTCTCTAATCAATAACGTTGATGCCGTGATTTTTCAGGATCTGCACGGCTTCCTCCAGGTACTCGGTCTGGAATACCATCACCGGCGCCTGATCTTCCCGGATTACAAAGGAATAGATGTAGTTGATGCTGATGTTGCCCTCGGCCAGCACCTCCAGCATCTGGTTCAGTCTGCCGCTCCGGTCTTCGATCTCCACGGCGATGACGTCCTTCGTCTGGACGAAAAAGCCTTTGTCCTTCAACAGCTGCGCGGTCTCCTCCGGCCGGTCTACGATGAGACGCAGGATACCGAACTCCGGCGTATCAAAGGAAGAAATGGCCCGGAGATTGATCCCTTCTGCCACCAGTTCTTTTGTCACCTTCATCAGGCTGCCTGCCACGTTTTCTACAAATACAGAAATCTGTTTTAACATTTTTGGTTCCTTCTTTCTTATTTTTCAAAATGCTGATAGTCTTTGACGCTGTTCCAGTCGCCGCCCCAGGTGAATCCGTGGGCGGTAAACAGCTGATAGCACAGGTCGTCATGGTCGATCTTGTACGGAAAATCTTTGTCACGGTCGGCATAGGCTTCTGCCACCGGCGGGTCGTAAATGATGCCGTTTGCCGTCTTTTTCACATAGGGATTGTACAGCGGATTGATGTCCACTGCCCGGCCCAGACTGTGGTTGGACAGCTTGGTGCTTCCCGCGATCTGGCGGAAATTGAAGCAGGTGGTGTTGTTGGCTTCCATGGACGCCTGATCGCTGGCGTCGTAGTCGTCGATGAGCTGCATCCGCTCGATGGGGTATCCGGCCTCATAGAGCTGCCGGAAAATGTCCAGCAGATCTTCTGCCAGATCGGCTGCTGCCACCATCTGTCCTATATAGGCGCTGCCGTCCGCGCCCACGCAGCTGATCCGCAGATAGCGCAGATCCTCCCGGGGAACGGTGCAGTCTTCTTTGTAAGATTTTCCGGCCATCCGGGCAAAGACTTCGTCGGGGATCTCCTCACTGGTAAATACAGGCGCCATATCGTCCTCCTCCTTTACGGTCAACGGTTCCTGTACTTTCCCGAGGGCATCCGCAGCGCCTGCCGCGAAATTCTTCGTTTTATCGGTCTGCTGGCTGCCATTGGTATCTGAATCAGACAGCGTTCCCTTTTTCGTCGCTACCACTCGACAATGAATCGCGGTTCATTTTCTGAAAATCTGTACTCTCAGAATCACTAGCTGATGTCGATTCTTCCGTCTTCACAGTATCGGCTTCTGCTTTTTCCCTGTCTGCACTTTTACATCCATACAGCGACAAAACGACGGCTGTCAGCACAGCCGCCGCTTTTCCTATCGTTTTTCCTGACTGTCTCATGTTCCTATTCTAGCACAGAACCGGCGTCAGGCAACAAAAATTTTTCTCTACAGCAATTCTTTTAAAATCTGGTTGATCATGCCGGGATTTGCTTTTCCCTTCATGGCCTTCATGGTCTGGCCCACCAGGAAGCCCAGCGCCTTCTCCTTGCCGTTGTGGTAATCCTCCACGGACTTGGGGTTGGCCGCCACGATTTCCTGGATGGTGGCCCGCAGGGCGCCCTCATCGTTGACGGTCTTCAGACCTTTTTCTTCCACATATGTTTCCGGATCCACATCCTCTGTGAAAATCTTCTTGAACACTTCCTTGGCTACGGTGCCGTTGATGGTGCCCGCATCCACCAGGTCGATGAGCTTTGCCAGATGCACCGGTGCAAAATCCAGCTCCTCCGGCTCCATCTCGTGCTCCTTCATAAGCCGCATGGTCTCCACCATGAGCCAGTTGGACACCTTCTTGGGCTTGCCGCAGATGGCCGTCGTCTCCTCGAACAGGTCAGCCATATGCTTGGATTCCGTCAGGATTTTTGCATCGTATTCGGGAATGTCAAATTCCTCCTTATACCGGGCCAGCTTCTCGGTACGAAGCTCCGGCTGCCGGGAACGGATCTCCTCCAGCCAGGCGTCGCTGATGACGATGGGCACCAGATCCGGCTCCGGGAAATACCGGTAGTCCTGGGCGTCCTCCTTGGAACGCATGGCATAGGAGTATTCCTTGTTGTCGTCCCACCGTCTCGTCTCCTGGATGACCGCCTTCCCCTCTTCCAGAAGCTCGATCTGCCGTGCCCGCTCGCCGTCGATGGCGTGGGCAATGGCCTTGAAGGAGTTCAGGTTCTTCATCTCGGTTCTCGTACCGAACTTCTCTGCGCCAACCTCCCGGACAGACAGGTTGACGTCGGCACGCATGGAACCCTCCTGGAGCTTGCAGTCCGAAGCGCCCAGATACTGGATGATGAGCCGCAGCTTTTCCAGATAGGCGATAACCTCGTCCGCAGAACGCATATCCGGCTCGGATACGATCTCGATCAGCGGCACGCCGGAGCGGTTGAAGTCCACCAGGGAGCAGTCCTCCCACTCGTCGTGGATGAGCTTGCCCGCATCCTCCTCCATATGGATCTCGTGAATGCCGATGGTTTTCTTGCCCCCGGCGGTCTCAATCTCCACACCGCCGTTGATGCAGATGGGCAGATAGAGCTGGGAAATCTGGTAGTTCTGCGGGTTATCCGGATAAAAATAGTTCTTCCGGTCAAATTTACAATACTGGTTGATGGTACAGTTCGTTGCCAGCCCCACGGCAATGGCATATTCCACAACCTTCTTATTTAATACGGGAAGGGATCCGGGCATGCCGGTGCACACCGGACAGGTGTGGGTGTTGGGCGCGCCGCCGAATGCGGTACTGCAGGCGCAGAAAATCTTTGTCTTTGTGGCCAGTTCTACATGGACTTCCAGTCCAATGACGGTCTCATATTGTTTTCTCATGCCTTTTCTGCTCCTTTCTGTGCGATCTCACACCGGACATAGGTGCGGCTCTTCTCGTAAGTGTATGCCGCGCGGATGATTTTTTTTCTCCTGGAAGCAGTCACCGATGAGCTGCAGGCCAATGGGGGAGGCCCTTGCTGTCTGTACCGCAGGGGACGCTGATACCCGGCAGGCCCGCCAGGTTCACGGAAATCGTGTAAATGTCTCCCAGATACATCTGGATGGGGTCACTCAGGGATTCCCCCAGCTTCGGCGCTGTGGTGGGCGCCGCAGGCCCCAGGATCACATCAAACTGTGCAAACGCCCGGTCAAAGGCTTTTTTGGTCAGCGCTTTCGTCCGCAGGGCTTTCAGGTAATAAGCGTCATAGTAGCCGGAGCTCAGCACGAAGGAGCCCAGCATGATGCGGCGCTTCACCTCCGGGCCAAAGCCCTCGGAACGGGATTTCTTATACATATTATGCAGACCCTCGTATTCTGCTGTGCGGTAGCCGTATTTCACACCGTCAAACCGGGCCAGGTTGGAGCTGGCCTCCGCAGAAGCGATGACGTAGTAAGCAGGGATGGCGTAATCCACCAGACTTAAGTCAAATTCTTCCACGATGGCGCCCTTTTCCCGGAGCACCTCTGACGCTGCCAGGACAGCCGCCTTCACCTCAGGATCCAGGCCCTCTCCAAAGTAATCCCGCGGGATGCCGACCCGCAGTCCCTTCACATCCTCCACCAGGGCGGAAGTGAAATCATAATCCTCCCGGGCAACGGAAGTGCTATCCTTGACGTCGTGGGAGGCGATGGCCTCCAGGATCACCGCACAGTCGGTCACGTCCTTGGCCACCGGCCCAATCTGATCCAGAGAGGAACCGTAGGCGATGAGGCCATACCGGGAAACCGTGCCGTAGGTGGGCTTGATGCCGGTCACGCCGCAGAAGGAGCTGGGCTGGCGGATGGAACCGCCGGTGTCAGAACCTAGGGCAAAGCTGCACTCCTCGGCTGCCACTGCCGCGCAGGAGCCGCCGGAGGAACCGCCGGGCACATGCTCCGTATCCCAGGGATTTTTCGTCACACCAAAAGCGGATGTTTCCGTGGTGCTTCCCATGGCAAACTCGTCCATGTTGGTCTTACCGATGATGATGGCACCGGCTTTTTCCAGATTTTTCACCGCTTCTGCCGTGTAAGTCGGTTTGAAATTGTATAAAATCTTCGAACTGCAGGTGGTCAGCAGCCCTTCGGTACACATATTGTCCTTGATTGCCACCGGTACACCCGCCAGCGGGCCGGTGAGCTCCCCGGCATCAATGGCCTTCTGTACCTCTTCCGCCCGTTTTCTCGCCCCTTCGGCGTCCACGGTCACGTAGCAGTTTAATTCTTTGTCAAATGTTTCGATCCGCGCCAGTGCCTCATTCACTGCGTCCAGCACCTTCACCTCACCGGATCGGATTTTCTTTCCCAGCTCTACCGCTGTCAGACTCATCAGTCCCATGGCCGTGCCTCCTATTCTACTGTTTTCGGAACCTTGTAGCTTCCGTCCTTCACTGCCGGTGCGTTTTTCAGCATATCCTCGCTGTCATCGCCGTTCATGACCACGTCCTCCCGGAACACGTTGTTCACCGGAAATACGTGAGACATGGGTTCTACGCCGGTGGTGTCCAGTTCATTTAACCGGTCAATATAATCCAGCATCCGCGCCATGTCCTTCTTGGCCGCTTCCTTCTCTTCCCCGGAAAGCTCCAGCTTGGCCAGAATGCCTACATACTCTATGGTTTCATCGCTGATGATATTTGCCATGATTTTCCTCCTTTTTATCGGCGGCCCTTAAGGCTCCAGCCGGGACAGGTCTCTCGGGAACAGACAAGCTTCACGGACGTTTTCCTCGCCCAGGATCTGCATGGTCAGACGCTCCATGCCGATGCCCAGACCGCCGTGGGGCGGCATCCCGTATTTAAACGTATCCAGATAATGCTCCATGCCCTCTGTGGTCATGCCCCGGGCTTCGATCTTATCCAGCAGCTGGTGATAATCGTGGATCCGCTGACCGCCGGTGGTGATCTCCAGACCGTGGAACAGCAGGTCAAAGCTTAACGTAAACTTCGGATCTGCCGGATCGTCCATGGCATAGAACGGACGCTTCTTGGACGGGTAATGGGTGACAAATACGAAATCCGCGTCGTACTCTTCCTTGAAATAACGGCCGATAAGCTGCTCCTCCTCCGGTTCCAGATCGTAGGGGTTGCGGATCTTCCGGTCATATTTTTCCGATACGAGCCGTTTTGCCTCATCGAACCGCACCTGGGGGATCGCCTCTGCCGACGGTAGGGTGATGTTCAGCATTTTCAGCTCTGTGGCGTAATCCTTCTGCAGCAGTGCCAGCATATACTGTAAAAATCCGGTTTCCATGGCCATGATGTCCTCGAAGCTGTCGATGTAGCCCATCTCAAAGTCCATGCTGGTGTACTCGTTCAGGTGGCGCTTGGTGTTGTGCTTCTCTGCCCGGAAAACGGGGCCGGTCTCAAATACCCGGTCAAACACGCCCACCATCATCTGCTTGTAGAACTGCGGGCTCTGCTCCAGCACAGCCGGACGGTGGAAATACTCCAGACGGAACAGGTTTGCGCCGCCCTCTGCGCCCTTGGCGCCGATCTTCGGTGTGTGGATCTCGGTGAAGCCCTGGCTGTAAAGGAACTCCCGGAAGCCTCTCACCACGCCCTCCTGGATGCGGAATCTTGCCCGCTCCCGCACATTTCGAAGGGAGATGGACCGCATGTTCAGCTTGGCCTCCAGGGAAGTATTGAGCTTCCATTTGGAAATGGCCAGCGGCAGCGGCGCTGCTGGCTCTGACAGCACTTTGATCTCTTTTAACCGGATCTCAAATCCGTGGGGCGCACGCTCCTCTTTTTTCACGGTGCCGCACACCTCCACGGCAGAAGCCTCTTTCAGGGCTTTCAGATCAAAAGCGGTGACGCCTTCCTCGAATACACACTGCACCAGGCCGTCTCTTTTTCTTAAGACAACGAATGCCACATCGCCCATGTCACGGATCGTGTGGACACTGCCGTTCATGCGGATATCCTGTCCTTCGTAAGCGCCTTCACACACATCGCTGATCTCCAGCAGATCTTTTTCCTTCACACCTTTGATAAATTCCATTTTGCATTTCTCCTTTTCCCGTTTTGAGTTGATGAGCTGCTGTCCGATGCGACTTTCTCAGAACTACCGTTTTTGTATTACACGGATTGCTCCGTGCTTTTTTGTAATACAAAAAACCGCCCTGGAATGCATCAGACATTCCGGGACGGATCTCTTTGAATTCAAAAAGAAAACCCGCGGTACCACCCGCATTGAAATCTCCCCCGCTCCGGGAAAGACTTCCTCTCTTCTGCACGTAACGTGTGCCCCGTACAGCCCTACTTCCAGATCTGCTCTGCCTGTTCAGGCTGTCTGCTCCCAAGTGTTCCCTTCGTCTTCTCCGTCAAACAGCGCTCTCAGTCGGTGACGCCGTATTCCTGTCGATTTCTGAAAACAAGAGTCTTGTTCCTCGCATTTGCTTTATTTTGGGGACATTCTAGCACACGAAAAAACAGAATGCAACCCCTTTTTTAGGGTAGAATAGTTTTTTATTTTCTGCTATACTTATTTCCGGTGCAAACATTCTTATTTTGAGTTATATATTTTTTCACTTTTAA
Organism: Oscillospiraceae bacterium NTUH-002-81; assembly: GCA_032620915.1. Classification (NCBI taxonomy): domain Bacteria; kingdom Bacillati; phylum Bacillota; class Clostridia; order Eubacteriales; family Oscillospiraceae; species Oscillospiraceae bacterium NTUH-002-81. The sequence continues at coordinate 911,260 of CP136052.1, read as the reverse complement.
AGGAGGCAATCGAACCATGGAACATTTACAGATTCCTGCCGGTTATCACTCGGAACTGAACCTCCACGATACCCAGGCAGCCATCAAGACCGTCAAAGACTTTTTTCAGCAGACGCTGGCGGAACAGCTGAACCTGCTGCGTGTGACTGCCCCGCTCTTCGTGACGCCCGAGTCCGGCCTGAACGATAACTTAAACGGCGTGGAGCGCCCGGTTTCCTTCGGCGTGCTGGAACAGGACGACCGGATCATCGAAGTGGTGCACTCTCTCGCCAAATGGAAACGCTACGCCCTGAAGCAATACGGCTTTGCCATGGGCGAAGGCCTGTACACCGACATGAACGCCATCCGCCGGGATGAGACCACCGACAACATCCACTCCATCTACGTGGATCAGTGGGACTGGGAGAAGATCATCGCCAAGGAAGACCGGAACGTAGAGACGTTAAAAGACACGGTGCGCAAGATTTACAAAACACTGAAAAAAACAGAGAAATACATGGCCATCCGCTATGATTACATCGAAGAAATCCTGCCCAAGGATATTTTCTTCATCACCACCCAGGAGCTGGAGGATCTATATCCCGGCCTTTCCAGCAAGGAAAAGGAATACCGGATCACAAAAGACAAGGGCGCTGTCTTCCTCATGCAGATCGGCGACAAGATCTCCACAGGAGAGCCCCACGATGGCCGCGCCCCGGACTACGATGACTGGAGCTTAAACGGTGATATTCTTGTCTACTATCCGGTGCTGGACATTGCCCTGGAGCTGTCCTCCATGGGCATCCGTGTGGATGAAGACGCCCTGCTGCGCCAGCTGGACGCTGCAGGCTGCCCGGATCGTGCAAAACTTCCTTTCCAGAAAGCCATTCTGGATCAGCAGCTGCCCTACACCATCGGCGGCGGCATCGGCCAGTCCCGGATCTGCATGTTCTTCCTGCGCAAAGCCCACATCGGCGAGATCCAGGTGTCCGTATGGCCCGATGAGATCCGCGAGGAGGCAAAGGCACACGGCGTGTGCCTGCTGTAAATCATCCCCGCGTTTCAGACGCAGATTCTGTGGCTGAGCACCTTGCACATATGATTCCGATTCATACAATAGCCGCAAAAGGCGGGAATCCTCTCTTCGGGTTCCCGCCTTTTCTTTGCTTTTACACAATACTGCCTTCCTTGCATCACTAACCGATGATCGCGATCCGATACACCAGTCCCAGCTGTGCAGGATAGGTTTCCAGAATGTTTCCGTCGCACCAGATTTCCACCTGATCGCCCACCTGCACCTCATCCAGCAGATTGTCTGTGGACGCCGTGTATTCTCCCTCCGACAGAGGCGAAAAACCCTCTGCTGTGGAAATGTAGGTCACCAGAAGAGAGCCTTCGTTCACTGCTTTGACCTCTGCGGTAAAATGCAGTACCTGCGGCGGGATACTGCTGTCTGTGGAATCCATATCCCGGAAAATTTCCATTCTTTCGTCCATTTTCACCAGAAGCAGGCCGTCACCGCCTCTCTGATAGGCATAGCCCGTGCCAAAGTTGGACTGATCGTCCTGGTCTGGCAGCTTCGTGCCGTCCACTTGGGAGGTGATCTCCCCGTCCATGTTGCCGCAGCCCGGCATGGAGCTCACAAAGCCCGTATCCTGATAAACCACGCCGTCCACCCGCACGCAAGGCGGATAAGCCACCGGCCGCTGCTCCGTCAGATCCGGCAGCGTCACCGCGTCCCCTGCGCCGGCCGCATCCTGGGTCTGTACACCGTCTGCGCCATCCTGCGCCTCCACCTCATGGGCCGCATCCGTTTTTGCCTGATCCTGCGTGGTACTTCCTGTGCCGGCACAACCTGCCAGCACCCCCATCAGAAATGTGAAGCCTATGATAAGTCCGTATTTTTTCATGCCTGCCTCCTTTCATGAATTTCACATATGATAACACTGATACCCTACGAATTGCTCCGTGCTTCGCACTCTCACAATTCTTCCTAGCATCAGTGTAACATAAAAGAAAGGAACCATCTACCCGGAAAGGCCGATGGTTCCTTATGTTTTTCTTGCGAAATGATTACAGTTTCAGATGCCGCACCGAATTACAGTGCCTTGATCCGGTTGATGGCCTCTACGGTGTTCTCATAGGTGCCGAAGGCGGTCAGACGGAAGTAGCCTTCGCCGCTGGGGCCAAAGCCGGATCCCGGGGTGCCTACCACAGATGCATTGTTCAGCAGATAATCAAAGAACTCCCAGGATGTCATATGATCCGGGGTTTTCAGCCAGATGTAAGGCGCATTGACGCCGCCGGACACGGTGTAGCCAGCGTCCTTCAATCCCTCATAGATAACCTTTGCATTGTTCATGTAGTAAGCCACCTGCTGTTTTAACTGGGCCTTGCCCTCATCAGAGTACACTGCCTCTCCGGCTCTCTGGATGATATACGGTGCGCCGTTGTACTTGGTACCGTGGCGGCGTGCCCACAGAGAATGCAGGGATACGCCGTCGCTCTTGAGATCCTTGGGCACAACGCTGTAACCCAGACGGGTACCGGTAAAGCCTGCATTTTTGGAAAAGCTTTTCAGCTCGATGGCACAGGTTCTGGCGCCCTCGCACTCATAGATGGTGTGGGGAACATTGTCCTCGGAAATGTACGCCTCATAAGCCGCATCATAAATGATGACAGCGCCTACCCGGTTGGCATAGTCCACCCACTCCTGCAGCTGATCCTTGGTGATGGTGGAACCGGTGGGGTTGTTGGGGAAGCACAGGTAAATGATGTCCGGGGTCTCCTTGGGCAGCTCCGGTGCAAAGTTATTGTCTGCCACACAGGGCATGTAGATCACATTGCTGTAGCGCTCGGTCTTCGGGTTGTAATCGCCTGCTCTTCCGGCCATCACGTTGGTGTCCACATACACCGGATAAACCGGATCGCACACAGCGATCTTATTGTCCAGGCTGAAAATCTCCTGAATGTTGCCGGAATCGCATTTTGCACCGTCAGATACGAAGATCTCATCCGCCGCGATATCACAGCCTCTGTCGGCATAATCATTCTTGGCGATGGCATTTCTCAGAAACTCATAGCCCAGATCCGGTGCATAGCCGTGGAAGGTCTCTTTGACCCCCATCTCATCCACTGCCTTGTGCAGGGCATCAATGATCACCGGTGCCAGCGGCTGGGTCACGTCGCCGATGCTCAGACGGATGACTTTTTTATCCGGGTGGGCAGCTTCATACTCTCTTTGTTTTCTGCCGACAGTGGAAAAAAGGTAGCTGCCGGGCAATTTCAGATAATTCTCATTTACCTTGAACATAATATCCTCCTCGCAAAAATAATCTATTGGATGCTCTCATGCCATTCCTGACACTTGTGCATTTCATCATCAATATGAGAGGTGTCAATCTCTCCGTCAAAAACAGTGGTGGCCGGTCCTTTCATAAACACATGGTTCGTCTCGGCATCCCAGCGGATATCCAGATCGCCGCCCAGCAGGTGGATGGTCACCTCACGGTCAGCCAGATCATTCAAAATGGCCGCCACAGCCGCCGCACAGGCACCGGTACCGCAGGCCAGCGTCTCGCCGGAGCCCCGCTCCCACACGCGCATTTCCAGCGTTTTCCGGTCAATAACACGGATAAACTCGGTATTGACCCGGTTAGGGAACCGGGGATGGCTTTCAAAAACCGGCCCGATCTTCGTCAGATCCAGTGAGGCCACTTCCGGTAAAAATACCACCGCATGAGGGTTGCCCATGGACACGCAGGTCATGTGGTAAACCGTTCCCTCCACCTCGATGGGGATGTTTACCGGCGGGTTCTCTTCCGCCAGCACCGGGATCTGGGACGGATCCAGGATCGGCTCTCCCATATCCACCTCGGCCTTTTTTACCTTGCCATTCTCCACTTCCAGATCAATGTATTTCACACCGGCCAGCGTCTCCACGGCGATCCGCCGTTTGTCCGTCATGCCGTGGTCGTACACATATTTTGCCACACAGCGGATGCCGTTGCCGCACATCTCGCCTCTGGAGCCATCCGCATTGTACATCGCCATCTCGCAATCCGCCTTGTCTGACGGATTGATGAGGATCAGGCCATCCGATCCCACGCCGAAATGGCGGTCACTGACATACTGGGCAGTTTTTCTCCGGGTTGGGCACCTTCTCCTCAAACCCGTTGACGTACACATAGTCATTGCCCAGACCATGCATTTTTGTAAATTTCATTGTTTCTCTCCTCTTTCTCTTTTCCACTTTCATGCCAAGATTACCGCATTCGGAAATCGAGCGGTTTCACCACTCTTTTTTCCTCATGCGTGGGGCGTGTCGTAAAGCCTTGTCTGCTCCTTCATGCAAGCATGCGGCGCAGCACGGCTTTCGACTTTTCATTCCTTTTCATACCAGAATTACCGGATTGCTCCGCTGCACACAGCTCCCGCAATCCTCCCTCGCATTCGGAAATCGAGTGGCTTCTCCACTCTTTTTTCCTCATGCGCGGGGCGTGTCGTAAAGCCTTACCCGCGCCTTCATGCAAGCATGCGGCGCAGCACGGCTTTCTCCTTTCATACTAAGATTACCGGATTGCTCCGCTGCACACAGCTCCCGCAATCCTCCCTCGCATTCGGAAATCGAGTGGCTTCTCCACTCTTTTTTCCTCATGCGTGGGGCGTGTCGTAAGGCCTTGTCTGCTCCTTCATGCAAGCATGAATCGCAGCGCGGCTTTCGACACTGGTAATCATACGTTCATAATACTTAATACCATCTGGGCAGTTTCCACCATGTTGGTGCCGCTGTCCATACTACACTTCTGTATGTACCGGTGCGCTTCTTCCTCGGTCAGGTTGTTCCGCTCCATGAGCAGCTCCTTGGCCTGGGTGATCAGCGCCCGTTCTTCGTCGCTCCGTCCTCTGGGCACCGCCTTTCGTTTCCGCCGTCGTCTGGCAATGGCGTCCGCCATCATCTGCAGCGTGTCGATGAGGTCATGTACCTTGATGGGCATAGAAACCGTCACGATGTTCTGATTGGAACATTCACTCAGATATTTCTGCGATGCCACCAGCAGCATCTCAAAATGAGAAGGCAGGTCTGCATGCAGATCCGAATAGATCATGTCCGGGAACCGATAGCCGCACACAACGATACCATCGTCCAGCCCATCCGCCGTGCTGATCGCCTGCGCCCCCGTTGTACAGACAGCCGACACGGAAAAACCGTAGCGCACGAGAAGATTCCGGATGTTTTTCGCATCCTCGATCTTCGGAAAAACTACGATAATATTCGCCATATTCCTACCTCCTTATGTGTTCTCCCCATAAGGCGGCAGTTATACCCGATACAGATACTGCTCCAGCTCCCACGCGGTCACCGCTGCACTGTAGGACTCCCATTCTGCTTTCTTGGCAGCCACAAATTTCGGGCCGATCTCGCCCAGTGCCCAGAAGATCAGTTCATCCTTCTGCAACTCATCCAGCGCTTCCCGCAATGTTCCCGGCAGCACGTCGATGTGCCGTGCAGCCATCTCTTCCTTGCTCATGGCATAAATATTTTCATTGATACAGTCCGCCGGTTCCAGCTTTCTGCGGATGCCGTCAAGACCGGCCTCCAGGCAGACAGCCAATGCCAGATACGGATTGCAGGACGGATCGGGGCTTCGAAGCTCAATGCGCTTGCTTCCCGGCTCCCGGCTGCCCGGTACCCGGACGAGAGAGCTGGTGTTGGACGTTGCCCAGGTAATATGTACCGGTGCCTCATAGCCCGGCACCAGACGCTTGTAGGAATTCACCAGCGGATTGGTAATGGCCGTGATGGCTTTGCTGTGGGCCATAATGCCGCCCAGGAAATAGTATGCCTCCTGGCTCAGTCCGTTGGCATCCGCTCCGTCATAAAAAATGTTCTGGCCATTTTTCGACAGGGACATATTGATATGCATGCCGGAGCCGTCCACGCCGGCCTTGGGCTTGGGCATGAAGGTAGCGTGCAGACCGTGACGCTTGGCAATGGTGCGCACTGCCAGCTTAAAGGTCATGATATTGTCTGCTGCCGAAAGGGCGTCTGCATATTTGAAATCAATCTCGTGCTGGGCCGGTGCCACCTCATGGTGAGAGGATTCGATCTCAAATCCCATATCCTCCAGTGTCAGCACCATATCCCGGCGCACATTTTCTCCCAGATCCAGCGGGCCCAGGTCAAAATAGCCTGCTTTTTCACTGGTGTTTGTGGTGGGACGGCCGGAGTCGTCCGTATCAAATAAGAAGAATTCCAGTTCCGGCCCCACATGGAACACATAGCCGCATGCCTTTGCGTGCTCCACCGCTTTTTTCAGCACATACCTGGAATCTCCCTCATAGGGTGCCCCGTCGATGCGGTGCACATCACAGATCAGACGGGCAACCTTTCCCTGCTGGGGACGCCACGGAAAGATGGCAAAAGAATCCAGATCCGGGTACAGATACATATCTGCCTCCTCGATCCGCGCAAACCGTTCGATGGAAGAACCATCAAACATGCAGGCGTTGTTCAGCGCCTTCTCCAGCTGGCTGGACGTGATCGCCACATTTTTCAAAGTGCCGAAAATATCTGTAAACTGCAGACGGATGAATTCCACATCCTCTTCCTCCACAAGACGAATGACGTCTTCCTTCGTATATTTACTCATATCATTGCTCCTTCCCTGTGATACTGCTTATTTGCTGCTCATGTCTGGGCGTGTCCAAAAGTCTTTCGCCCGCCTCCGTGCAGTCATAGGCGGAAGCAGACTTTGGTTCACTGTAATGAAATAAAAAAGAGGGGTATCCCGTTGTCGGAACCCCCTTGTTCTACTGATGATGATACCAACGGTGTTCCGGTTTGTCAAGAAATGTTTGCATGATCCTTACAGGATTTGCTCCACCGCGGCGGCAACTCCATCCTCGGCATTGGAGCGTGTCACCGCTTTTGCCGCTGCCTTCGCCTCCGGGGTTCCGTTTTCCATGGCGTAGGACTGTCCGGCAAAGGTCAGCATCTCCACATCGTTCCCTGCATCTCCGAAAGCCATCACCGCCTCCCGTGGAATGCCCAGTGTCTCACACAGCGCTGCCAGCGCACTTCCCTTGTTGGTGCCTGCCTCGTTGATCTCCACATTGCCCGGAATGGAGGACGTCAGACAAAGCCCCGGCAGCGCATTCAGTTCTGCCAGCGCCTGGGGATATTCCACCGGGTCCGTGGTCAGGGCACATATCTTCTCAATGCTCTTTCCTTTCAGATATTCTCTGGCATTCTCCACCGGCACGATGGATTTCTTCAGATTCTCCACGAAATCCCTGGGCAGCAGGTCGTTCTCATAATGGACAAACAGCCGCCGCTCCATGTGGGCCCGGCCGTCCGCATACACCTCAAACACCGATCCGTGCCGCCGGAAAATATCGTACACCTTACACCATTTTTCATAGGGGATGCCCTGATAGCACACTCGATCCCCGGTTTTCAGATCATACACTGCCGCGCCATTGGACGTCACCGCATAATCCGCAAAGGGCAGCTGCGCGTACACACTGCCCATGACGCCCCTAGTGCGGCCGCTGGCAATGACGATCTTCACGCCCCGCTCCGACGCCGCCCGCAGGGCTTCCCGGTTCCGGGCCGATATGGTCTCGTGATCCTCGGACAGCAGGGTACCGTCCAGGTCCATTGCAATCAGTAAAGTCTTCATCTGTTTTCTCCTTTGTGTCTATTGTATTTTCAAACAGACATTCCTGCAAGCCCCAAAGTTCGTATTACCTACATTTTCGTCTCTCCGCCGCTTTGCAACTCATTTTGTTCATCGGCTCAAGTAATCCTCCAGATCGGATTTGATCACGGTCACTCGGGGTCCGTACACCACCTGGATACCCTTGCCCCGCCGGATCACCCCGGCAGCACCGCTCTCTTTTAACAGCAGCTCGTCCACCTTTGCCTCATCATGCACCGTCACCCGCAGCCGGGTGGCGCAGCAGTCCACATCACTGATATTGTCCCGGCCGCCCAGCCCCTCCGTGATGAGGGCACTGACTTCCATGGCATCCCCAAAAGTACGGGCTGTTCCCGCTCCGGTCTGGGTTCTGCCGTCATCCAAATGACCTGTAGCTCCAGTTCGGCGCTTTCCCTCGTCCTTTTGTCCTGAGTTTTCCGTCCCCTTGCCATTTCCCGACAGATGCACTGATGTACCGTCTGCCTCGGCCTGCTTTCTGGCATTGACATCCGCCCGGGTGTAGAGCTTCACCTCATCTGCTCCGCTCTCCCGGCCCGGTGTTTTGAAATCAAACCGACGGATGAGAAAAGAAAACAGAAAATAATAAACGATAAAATAGCCGATGCCCACAAAAACGATCCGCACCCAGTCGGTTTTCGCATTGCCCTGCAAAATGCCGAACAGGAACAAGTCGATAAGGCCGCCGGAAAAGGTCATGCCCACACCCACGTTGCACATATGCATGAACATGTACGCCGCCCCGGCAAACACACAGTGAATGCCGTAAAGCACCGGCGCCACGAACAAAAACGTAAATTCCAGCGGCTCTGTGATGCCGGTGAGCATGGATGTCAGCGCTGCGGACAGCAACAGGCCTCCGGCCTCTTTTCGTTTGCCCGGATCAGCACAGCGGTACATGGCCAGCGCCGCCCCCGGCAGTCCGAAAATCATCAGTGGAAATTTTCCGGACATGAATCGGGTAGCCGCCACACTGAAATGCGCAATGCCCGGCTGAGACAGCTCCGCGAAGAAAATGTTCTGGGCGCCCTCAATGAGCTGCCCGCCCACCTGTGCCGTGCCGCCCACCGCCGTCTGCCAGAACGGCAGATAAAACACATGATGCAGCCCGAACGGAATAAGCGCCCGCTCCATCAGGCCATACAGCCAGGTACCCGCGTAGCCGGATCGGAGTACCAGATCCCCCACATGGTAAATGCCCGCCTGCACCGGCGGCCATACAAAAAACATGAGAATGCCCACGCCCAGATACACAATGGCACTGATGATGGGCACAAACCGGGTGCCGCCGAAAAAGGACAGCACCTGGGGCAGCGCAATCCGGTAAAACCGGTTGTGCAGGGCCGCCACCCCCAGCCCTACCAGAATGCCGCCAAAAACGCCCATCTGCAGGGAAGTAATGCCGCACACATCCTCCACCGCGCCGGACAGCATCTCCTGGGCGCCGCCCCGCAGGGTGATCAGCGCGCCGATAGATGCATGCATGACAAAAAAAGCGATGACCGCCGACAGCGCCGCCACCTCTTTTTCCTTTCGCGCCATGCCAATGGCAACGCCCATGGCAAATAGTACCGGCAGATTGGCAAATACAATATTGCCCGCCGCATTCATTACCGTCAGAATGGCGTTGGCCGGTGTCCCCGGCCCCAAAATCCCCGTCAGCCCATAGGTATTCAGCATCGTTTCATTGGTAAAGGAACCGCCGATCCCCAGAAACAGCCCCGCCACCGGTAAAATCGCAATGGGCAGCATAAAAGAGCGCCCCACACGCTGCAGTACCTCAAACATCCTGTCTTTCATTTTCTTCCTCCTGAACTGTCCTCTACATATATTTCTGTTATAGTATGTATTTTCTGACAAAGATTTATACGAATTACAGTGTTTCAAAGTCTTCGGCCATTTGTGCTCGCACAAAAATGGACGTAAGACCTTGAAACGCGCCCTGATATGAGCATAAAAGGTAAGTGAAACTTACCGATATGCGAATATTGGGGCAGAATTGCGGGAGTGCAACGCACGGAGCAATTCGGGTAATTCGTATGACAGGTTCAGGCGAAGATCTTACAAAAGCCCTCTGCCTTCCTTCATGGTCGATGGTGTACGGTTCCTCCAGCAGCATCTCACTTAATGACACAAATCCATAGCCCGCCTGCTCCAGCCCCTCCAGCAGCTTCGGCAGCGCCTCTGCGGTGTATTTTGTTCCGGTATGTAACAGAATGATGGCACCGTTTTCCAGATTTTTGTGATGGCACACCCGATCCACAATGTCCTCCGCGCCATAGTCTTTCCAGTCCAGGGAATCCACCGACCACTGCACGGACGTGTACCCGCAGGCTTTCGCCGCTTCCAGCACGGTGTTGTTGTAATCCCCATAGGGCGGCCGGAACAGATGGATATCCGTTCCCGTCAGATTTTTGATCTTTGTGTGCACGCCTGTGATCTCCTCCCGGCACGCCGCCTCCGAAAGCTGGGACATCTGCTTGTGGTGATCGCCGTGGTTGCCCAGATCATGTCCTGCCGCTGCAAGCTTCTGCACAGCTTCCGGGTGCTCACTGATAAAACCGCCGGTCATAAAAAAGGCGGCCTTCGCCCCATGCTCCCCCAGCACCCGCAGCACCTCATCCAGATCCTCCGTTCCCCAGGCACAGTCAAAGGTCAGCGCCACCACCGCATCTTTCGTCTCCACACTGTAAATGGGCAGCTGCCGCTGCTTTTTCCCGTTTGCCAGAATCTCTCCCAGATGAGCGCTCACCGACAGCACCTCCCGCAGCCCACGCACCGGCACCGTGCCTGACCATATGCCGCCCGCCAGCACCAGCACAAACAATACCATCGGCAGCCACAAAAATATTTTTTTTCTTTTTCAAAGCATTCCCTGCTTTTTCTCATTTACTGTAAATATATGCACAGAGTCTCCCGGAAATCCTGGCAAACAATTTTTATAAAGAGAAACGAAATCGGAATTGCCCCGCGAAAACAATGCAGGAAAAAGATCAGCAAAATCAACTACGAGATTTGTTGGAAAAACAACAGTATTTTAATTAAAAATATGGTATATTAATATATATAAGCAAGCGAAAAGAAAGCGACGTCGAAGACGGCATTTTCTTTTCCTGCGTCATTAACGAACGAACGGCCTGCGCAGCAGGAAATAGAGCACGACCGTGCGGGTTCGTGCGTTTGGAAAATAATAAGGGAGGCTATATCAATGGATGCACCCATGAAAAATATCGCAAAAGCAGAAGTTCTCCGCCTGGCAGATCAGGTGGAATACCAGGACGGCCAGATCGTCAGCAAAACACTGGCACAGAACGATGCCGTCAGCCTGACGCTGTTTGCCTTTGAAAAAGGCGAGGAGATCAGCACCCACGCAGCAGGCGGAGACGCCATGGTAACTGTGCTGGAGGGCACCGGCCGTTTTACCATCGACGACAAGCCCCATGTGCTCACTGAGGGCCAGAGCATTGTCATGCCCGTCAACATTCCCCACGCCGTATACGGGGAAGAGCGCTTCAAAATGCTGCTGACCGTCGTATTTTAGACTGAAAAATCTACGACACCTGCTGCAGTCAGCTTCCGTCAGATGCAGCATAATCGCAGTGAAAAGGGACCGTACCTGACTATAGATACGATCCCTTTTTATTATTGCTCTCCAAATACACTTATCAGCCGCCGACAGCCTTCTTCTACCGTCGCCCGCGGACACGCGATGTTCATGCGCATCCAGCCTGCGCCCTCGCTTCCAAAAAGCGTCCCCGGCGTTGAGCCAGAGCTTTGCCTCTTCTTTCATCTTTCGATCCAGTTCTTTTTCAGACAAGCCATACGCAGAAAAATCCATCCACAGAAGGTAGGTCCCCTCCGGGATCATGAGCCGGATCTTCGGTGCATGGTTTTCCACACAATTTTTTACATACTGGATATTTTCCCACAGATACGCCCTTAAATCCACAAGCCACTGTTCCCCGGTGGCATAGGCCGCCATGGCTGCCGCCAGCCCCATGAGCCCCGGCCCGTCATAGCCGGTCTGGGCCACCACTTCCCGGAAAGCCGCACGCATTTCTCCATTGGGGATCCAGATATTAGAAATCTGCAGCCCCGCCAGATTGAAGGTTTTGCTGGGGGAAGTACAAGTCACCGTGATATCTGCCAGCGCCGGGCTGATGGAAGCCAGGCAGGTGAAGGTGTGCCCCGGATAGATGAAATCCTGATGGATCTCATCGGCCACGATCTTCACACCATGGGCCAGACAGATGGCTCCCAGCCGCTCCAGTTCTTCCCTCGTCCACACCCGACCGCCGGGATTGTGGGGATTACAGAACAGCAGCAGTCTGACCTGTTCCTCTGCGATCTGCCGCTCCAGCGCTTCAAAGTCCATCTCATAGTGGCCGTCCCGGATGTGCAGGGCATGGGTCACCAGCCGTCGTCCGGTCTTTTCCACGCAGCGGGTAAAGGGGCCGTACACCGGCCGCAGGATCATCACCGCTTCCCCGGGCGCTGTCAGCGCCTTCACCGCCGCAAACAGTGCATACACCACACTGGGCGTACGCACCAGCCATTCTTCCCGCAGCTGCCAGCCGTAATGTCTGGCATACCAGTCCGACAGCACGTCAAAATATTCCTTTTTGCAGTTGGAGTACCCGTAAATGCCCCGCTCTACGATCTGGCCCAGCGCCTCCTGCACCCCGTCCGGCGACCGGAAATCCATATCCGCCACCCACATGGGCAGCGCGTCCTCCGGTACATGGAAGTCCGCTTTCATATCCACCTTGACAGACATGGAATGGCTTCGATCTATCACTTCATCAAATCGACTGTTCATCACAATTCCTCAACTTTTATTTTTACTTTCGTTTGAAAAAGCTGTACACGATCATCAGTCCTGCCCCTGCGAAAATAAACAGATCAGACAGGTTGAACACGATGCGGCGCAGTTTTTCCAGCGGCACGCGGAAGCTGAAATAGTCCACCACAAAGCCCTGCCGGAGCCGATCCCACACGTTGCTGAGGGCGCCGCCCAGCAGAAAGCTCATGGCCAGCTTCAGCAACATCCCGCTTTTTTCCTGCAGCGCACGCAGCCAGCCAATGGCCAGCGCCCCAGTCATCAGCCCGGAGAGCAGCGCCAGCACCGGCCTTCGGTTCTGTCCCAGCCCCAGCATGGCGCCGGGATTGTGAAATTTTCGCAGGATCACATGGCCGCCCAGCACCGGCCGCTGTTCCTTCTCCTGAAGAGAACGGTCCATGTATGTTTTACACAGACCGTCCCCCACAAAAATACCGATGACCAGCAAAAGCCAGATCACTGTTCTTCTTCCTCTTTGGCGCCGCAGCAGCAGTCAGCAGCCTTTTCCTCTGTCTGTGCACATCCACAGGCTTCCGCTGCCTCTTCCTTTTCCTCGCAGCCACAGGATTCCTCTTCTTTTGCCTCACAGCCGCAGGATTCGGATGCCTCTTCCTCTTCTTTCACCTTTGCACCGCATTTCGGACAGAAATTCATATCATTTTTTACCACTGCGCCACAGGACGGGCATTTCTGCTGTCCCTTCATGTCTGCGATCTCATTTTCATACTCGGTGATCAGCACCATGTTTGCCGCAATGGTATCGCAGAGTGCCTCTGCCTCCTCGGGAAGCTCCTCGTGATTCTCATATTTTTCAAAAAGAATCCTGCCCAGCTCCTCGTAGCAGCCTGCTGTCTCCCGCTCCAGGCTGGAAATCTGTCCACGCAGCTTCTGGATCTCTACCACCTCATTGGTCTTCTTGCCCACCACATCCACTGTGTCGGTGATCTTTTTCCCTAAATCATTAAAAAATGCCATGTTCCATTCCTCGCTTTCTGAAAATTATATAATAAAAAATTGCAGTTACCTGTTCCATGTGGGACACACCTGCGCCCCGATCTCGTCAATGATAGCCCCATCCACCGTCTCGTCAAACTTTCTGGCAAACATGCAGTCCGACGCCATCAGCTCCTGAAAATCCGCCTGCCGGAACGTATACGGGCTGCCCCGGTTCCAGTCAATAAGCCTTGCAAAGCCCTGGCTGCCGCCGCTCATGGTCGGGTCCATCAGCGCTTCCCGGAACGGGCTGTTCACCACCAGCGTCTGCAAAAATACCTCGTCGCAGCATTTCGTATGGGCATACATGGCCGCGATCTGTGGCTCCTTCTCCACCACATATTGGGCCAGCGCATCTGTGATGCTGAACCAGTTTGCGCCCTTTTGGAGCACCATTGTGTTTCCCTTCAGCCGGTCTACGCCCCGCAGCTTCTGCAAACGGATGGACACCTGATCGAGAAAATCCAGCCAGCGGCTCCGCCCGGCATGGCGTTCCTGAAAACGGTAATAATACTGCAGCAGGATTTTCTTTTCCTCCCGGAAAACCGGCCCTTCAAAATCAATGAACTCCCGGCCCGCGTGGGCATCAAAAAATGCATGGATCTCATCCTGGCTCTTGATGGGAAGATCGGCCCCGGAAAGCAGGTGATAATAGCCGTAGTGTCCTGGGGCCGCCGCCCGAAGCAGCACCAGCTCCGAACGGATCTGGCTGTAGGAGCCCCAGATCACCGATGTCCGCTCCGTGAAAAACAACCCGGCCTGGGACATGATCCCGTCAAAGTCCTCCCTGCGAAAATCCTTCGCCTTGCTGTCTATGTGTACATAAATATCATTGCGCCCGTCATCCAACATGCGCAGCAGCTTTTTCAGCTGGCCAAACTGGGTGTGGGCAATGATGAGATAAGCATGTCTGCTCTGGTTATCCATGGTTCTCCTCCCGGATTTATGCTTCCAGCGCCGGGACGCCCCGCATCTGGATCAGGGGGCCGCCGGTTTTCTCAATGTATGCCCGGGTGATGGTCACCTTGCCGATATTGTCGTCCTTGGGGATCTCGTACATGATATCCAGCATAAAGTCCTCAATGATAGCCCGCAGCGCCCGGGCGCCGGTATCTTTTTCCAGCGCTTTCTCAGCAATGGCCTCCAGCGCATCGTCGTCAAATTCCAGACACACCTCGTCCAGCGCCAGCAGCTTCTGATACTGCTTCAAAATGGCGTTCTTGGGTTCTTTCAATATTTTTACCAGCATTTCCTTTGTCATGCCGTCCAGGGTGAAAATAATGGGCAAACGGCCGATAAACTCGGGGATCATGCCAAAATTCTTAATATCCTCCACCGTTACCCGGCGAATGAGATTCTTTTCCTTGTCGTATTTGTCTTTCAGATCTGCCTGGAAGCCCATGGAAGACTGCTTGTTCAGCCGCTCCTTGATGATCTCCTCCAGATCCGGGAACGCGCCGCCGCAGATAAACAGAATGTTCTTCGTGTTCACCGTCTCCAGCGGCACCATGGCGTTCTTGCTGTTGGCGCCCACCGGCACCTCCACCTCACTGCCCTCCAGCAGCTTCAACAGCCCCTGCTGCACCGACTCGCCGCTCACATCCCGCTGGTTCGTGTTGCGTTTTTTGGCGATCTTGTCGATCTCATCGATGAAAATAATGCCCTGCTCCGCTTTCTGCACATCGTTGTCCGCCGCAGCCAGCAGCTTGCTCACCACGCTCTCGATATCATCGCCGATGTAACCGGCCTCCGTCAGGGAGGTGGCATCCGTGATGGCCAGCGGCACATCCAGAAGCTTCGCCAGCGTTTTCACCAGATAGGTCTTCCCGGAACCGGTGGGCCCGATCATGAGCATGTTGGACTTCTCGATCTCGATGTCGTCCATGGAATTGGTGGCTACCCGTTTATAATGGTTGTACACCGCCACGGAGATCACTTTCTTGGCCTGCTCCTGCCCCACCACATAAGCGTCCAGCTTTTCCTTGATCTTATGGGGCGCCGGGATGGATTTGATGTCAAAGGCCTTGGGCACGTTTTTCTCCTCGGCTTTTTTCTTCTTCACCTTCTGGCGCTTGGGTACCATATTCTGCAGATCCGCCAGATTGATCATCCCAATGTTGGGAAACTTGCTCATGTCCGGCATGCCGCTGCCTAAGTCCCCCATGGCGCCGTCAAAATCAAATCCTGCATTTTTCATCGTGTCAAAGGTTTTCTGCATGCAGTCCGGGCAGATGTGCAGGTTGCCCTGCATGGTGATCATCTTCCCTGTCTTGCTCTCCGGACGGCGGCAGACAAAGCAGACTTTCTCATACTCATCGTCGTTATCGTCCGCATCCTGGGGCGGCTCGATCACCTGCGCGTCCACCACCTCTGTGTCTTTATCGTCAAACTCTCTTGTATCTTTATCTTCCATTATATAAATTCTCCTTTAAATCATGTTGCTGTCATACCTGTATTATAATATAGCGCCTCTTCCATCACAAGTGAAGTTTTTCTAAACTGCTGGCACAGGCAAAACCCACATGCTATAATAAAATATAGAATGTGCCTCGGCACATTCTCGCGCCGAGGCGCGGTTGCTTCAGCAACCATCTACCAATGATGCCGAGTGCGCATCTACGCGGAGCGCTTTTGTATGATAGAATGAACTTTCCTATCATACAAAATAACACCGCATCTGCGCGCTGTTTTATGTGCATGCAGATCGTGGATTATCATGCTATCATTATGACAACATCCGAAGGAGGCTTCCTCTTGAAAAATAAAATCACTGACCGGCTTTCCCGGCTATTTCTGATCCTGTTTCTGTTTGTCACCGGGTATATCACCTGGTTTACCTTTACCGACATGCAGCAGGCATCGTTTCTGTCCCAGATGCTGTCCGTTCCCGGGCAGGTCATCGCCATAGGGGCAGGCTCGCTGCTTCTCTTTCTGCTGTTTCTGGCTCTGCTGCCGCTGCTGCGAAAACTGTCCGCAAGGCAGGAACGCCTGCTTCTTCTTGGCGTTCTGGCGGTCATTTTTCTGGGGCAGCTGGTGCTGATTTTCGGCATCCACCAGAGCACGTTCATGTATGACCCCTACCGGGTGTTTGATGAAGCACTGCACATGCAGACCACCCACACCGTCTCAGGCACGGCCATGGAAGGTTACTATGCCATTTATCCCAATAACATCCCCTTCACCCTGCTCATCTACTGGAGCGTCCGGCTGGGCGCCGGGCTTGGGCTTACCGACACCGGGCTCATGGTGCTTCTGCAGATGCTCAACGCCCTGTGCATGGATGCCGCTGTTTTTTTCACCGCTATCCTTTTGAAAAAATACGTCAGCGTTCTTTCCATGCGGCTCTTCCTGGTGATCTGCCTGCTCAATCCGCTGGTCTATCTGTGGCCGGGCTTTGTCTACACCAGCACCGTTTCCATGCCTTTTATCATGGGCGGACTGCTGCTGTTTCTGGAACTGTTTCAGGAAGAAAGACCCTACCGGAAAAATTTTCTGGCGGTTGGTCTTGGCATCGTGCTGGTGCTGGGCTTCCAGATCCGGGCAACCGTGCTCATCACGCTGATCGCAGGAATCATCTATTTCGTTCTTGGGGTACTGCCGCAAACCGCAGACAGGGATTCCATCGGCACAGCACCTGATGCGAAACATACCCCAACATGGAAAAGCACGACCTCCAGCGCTGTTATCCTGCTCCTGTCCATGGCAGTCACCTTCTCTGCCTGGAAGGGCATCCAGAGACAGTACGTGAACTTTGACACTACTGACACCGCCTTTCCCGTTGTCAGCTGGCTGGCCATGGGACTGGAGGGGGACGGCATGTTCAATACCCAGGATTACTATGACACGAAAAATGCCGCCACCGCAGAGGAGAAAAAAGCCGTCAACGAAGAGAAGCTCCGTACCCGGCTGGAAAAGCTGGGCATCCGGGGCTGGCTGGATCTGGCCGGACGCAAGCTTGTCCGCACCTGGGCAGACGGCACCGACGATTATCCGTCCTATTTAAATCAGTACAGCAGCACCGGCAAGCTGCACACCTGGCTGCTGGAGGACAAAAAAGACTTCGTGGTGCTGTTCATGCAGAGCATGCGCTGCTTCCTGTTTTTGTTCACCGCCATCGGCGCTGCCTTTCTCCTGTTCGGAAAAAGGACGCCCACCGGCCCGCTGCTCCTGCTGCAGCTGAACCTCATCGGCGGTTCTTTTTTCCATGTGCTGTGGGAAACGGGCGAGCTGTACAGCCTGTGCTTCTCCTTCCTGCTGTTTGCGCTGGCCGCTGCAGGATTGGAAGAGGCTGGGAAACATTCCACATTTGACAGGGTTGATTATGTAGCAAAGTTCAACGATGATGCACAGGATAGTCATGCAATATCCCAGGGAATCTCCCGCGAATGGATGCCAGTTATTCTTGCTATCCTGCTTCTTCTGGTGACCGCCGCAGGCCTGTTCCGGCACACCGGTGATTTCATCCGGACGCCGGTCAAGCGGCACGATACCCTCATCAGTCAGAAAACGTACACCGATGCGTTCCCGGAAGGGCTCACCGCAGGCAACACCCTGACCCAGACCTTTGTGGCCGACCAGCCCTTTAACCGGGTGGCTGTCCGTGTAAAGAATGTCAACACTGACAAAAAGGACAGCCAGTATCAGATCACCGTTACCGATGACAGCGGCATCTGCTATATGAACAGAACCGTTACCGGTCAGGACGTTTTCGACTACGACTACTTTTATCTGGGACTGGACACCGTAGCCGCCCCGACACAGGCCACCCGGTACAGCATCACCATCACCTGCATCCAGGGAACCGCCGATGACAGCGTGGCTTTCCTGCCCTACGACACCGGCAATCATGACGCCTATGCTCCCGGCGCCCTGTCCCGAAACGGCGAAAAACAGGAACATGCAGACCTGAACTTTATGGTCTACCGCTCCTATGAGGATGTATGGATGCGGCCTGTAGCTTGGGCCGGGATCTGTATTCTGCTGCTGGCGGTGGAGGTTGGAGTCCTGCTGGTTCTGTGGGAACAATACAAAGCCGCCAAAACTGGGATCCATACATAATTTCAGCAGAGCCAATCTGTTCCACTCCCCCCATATCTTTGCCATCAATATGTTCACAGCATAAAAAGAACTCTCTCATCCAGGATCGGGACATTTCCCCGCCGCTGATGAGAGAGTTCTTTTTATCGCTTCCGCATCAGAGATTGGGAAACATCCCACTCTCCAGTACGAAAGCTCTTTTTCAAATCTTACTCTTGCAATTCTTTTTCCGGTGATCCACCATTATTTTCCCTGTCTGCCAGCATTCCCATTATTCTGAGAGCCACTGTCCTGCTGGACAGCCGACTGGTCACTCAGGGTAATCTGTACCGTCTGCTCGGTGTACTCGCCGTTGTCTGCCCGCTTGAAGGTGATGTCCACGGTCTCACCGGCCTCGTAGTAGCTCATGAGCTCCTTCAGGGAAGTCATGGAGCTGACACCGGAACCGTCAAACTTGGTGATGACGTCGCCCTTTTTCAGACCGGCCTTATCGGCTGCGGAACCGTCTACCACGGCTGCCACATAGGCGCCGGTGGGAATCCCCATCTGTTTGGAAATGTCAGAAGTCACATCCACACCGGAAATGCTCAGATAACCGCGTTTATCTTCATCTACAGCCGTTCTCGTTTTCCGATTCATCAGATCATCAATGATGGGCTCTGCTGTGGAAATGGGGATGGCATATCCCATACCTTCTACCTGGCTGGATGCCAGCTTCGCAGAGTTGATGCCGATGACCTGTCCCTGCAGGTTCAGCAGTGCACCGCCACTGTTGCCTGGATTGATGGCTGCATCTGTCTGGATCAGGCTGCTTGTCATGTTCTCGATGGTTACTTCCCGATCCAGTGCACTGATGACACCAGTGGTGACAGACTGTCCATACCCAAGGGCATTCCCGATGGCAATCACAGGTTCTCCGATCTTCAGGCTGTCAGAATCCCCCAGCTGCGCGATGGTGATCTTATCCAATGTCTCTTCCGGAATATCAGACAGGCTGACTGCGATGACCGCCAGATCGTTGGATGGATCCGTGCCCTTTACCAGTGCGCTGGCAACCTCGTTATCAATAAAGCATACATTCAGCTGTTCGCTTCCCTCTACCACATGGTTGTTGGTAGCGATCAGCAGCTCATCGTCATTTTTTCCGATGATGATGCCGGTACCACTGCTCTCACTGGGCTGCGTATACGTACCAAAGAAGCTCTGGATCTCCTGCTCTCCCATGTTGGTGATGGACACCAGGCTGGGCATCGCCGCTTCTGCCACAGCAGATACGTCATACACGGTACTTACGCTGTCACCGGAACCGGACGTTTCAGCCTGACTGCTACCCAGTGCCTTCTCTACCTCATCACTGTCCGTGATGACCTGATCAGAAGAGGCCTCTGAGGTGGTCACTTTCCTGCCAATGTAGCCGGTAACCTGAAAAGCGGCCCCTGCCACCACGCCAAATACCAGTGCCAGGACGATGCAGAGCGCCAGGCTCTTCATGAACTTGTTCTTTCCGCCGTCCTTCTTGTCATGCTTGTCGGAATTGGAACCATTGCTGTAATGGTATTCCCCGTAGCTGTTGTTATTCTCTGTGCCGCCACTGTAACGGGCGGTATCACTGTAATCGTTATACATATCCATTTCTCCTTCCGTCTATCTATCACAATCGCATTTCCTTCTTCTGAAATGCTCCCTTTCCTTAACTTCTCTTAGAGAATACCAGCAAATTGTGTTTAAACTGTGATAAATATTTTAAATAATATTGAAGGAACCAGTTCACTCGTCTGTTTTTACAGGCAGATTTCATGCTTGCATGAAAATCTGTCCTCAAGAACAGACGAAGAGAGCGCCTTGCAATGAGCAAAAATGAGCTGCGAAGCAGCGGAGAACATCGCAGATGTGATTTTGCGAATGGCGCGTGTGAACTGTAGGAATTACGATTACCTTCTCACGTTTCTCTGACCATAGTCTTCCCGCTCTTCTTCTGTCATCTGTGTGTATTCCAGAAAGGTAAGCGTCAGCCGCTCCATCGGTTGCTTACAGTTCGCGCAGTTCATGCCTGTCCGCATGGAACCGATGGTCAGCTTCCCGCATACCGGGCATCCATATACTTTGATCATGTTTCCTCATCCTTATTCTACGGTTACTGATTTCGCCAGGTTTCTCGGCTTATCCACATCCAGCCCCTTGCCCAGAGAAATATAGTAGCTGAACAGCTGCAGCGGAATGATCGCCAGTGTATTCGTAAAGAACCGGTTGGTCTTCGGCACATACACAACAAAATCTGCGATCTTTTCCAGATCCACATTGCCCACGTTGGTCACTGCCATGACGAAAGCACCGCGGGTGCGGACCTCCTGCACATTGCTGATGGTTTTCTTATACAGATCCTCCTGGGTCAGGATGGCTGTCACCAGCGTTCCCTCCTCGATGAGGGCGATGGTGCCATGCTTTAGCTCTCCGCCTGCGTAAGCCTCGGAATGGATATAGGAAATCTCCTTTAATTTGAGAGAGCCCTCCATGGAAATCGCGTAGTCAATGCCGCGGCCAATGAAAAATACATCGCGGGCAGCCAGATACCGGTTGGCAAAGCGCTGCATTTTCTCCTTGCAGCCCAGCGTCAGCTCGATCTGTCCCGGCAGCTCTTTCAGGTCATGGATGTACTCTGCCACCTGGGCATCATCAATGACGCCGCGCACCTGGGCAAACTTTATGGACAGCAGATAGAAGGCCGCCAGCTGGCTGCTGTACGCCTTGGTGGTTGCCACGGAAATCTCCGGCCCTGCCCATGTATACAGCACGTTGTCTGCCTCTCTGGCAATGGAGCTTCCCACCACATTGACAATGCCCAGCACCCGGCTGCCCTGGCTCTTGGCCAGACGAAGCGCCGCCAGTGTATCCGCGGTCTCGCCGGACTGGCTCACCACGATGACCAGCGTCTCCGGTGTCAAGATGGGATTCCGGTAACGGAACTCACTGGCCACGTCCACTTCCACCGGGATGCGTGCCATGCCCTCGAAAATATATTTTGCCGTCATACCTGTGTAGCTGGCGGAACCGCAGGCCACAATGAAAATCTTCTGGATGGCCCGGATATCCTCATCGCTCATACCCAGCTCTTCGATGACGATCTGGTCATCCTTGATTCTGGGATTCAGCGTATCTGCCACAGCTTTCGGCTGCTCATAAATCTCTTTTAACAGGAAATGGTCATAGCCGCCTTTCTCCGCAGCTTCCAGATCCCAGGTAATCTCTGTGGATTCTTTTTCGATCTCTTCACCGTCAATATTATAAAAATGAAGGGCGTCTGCAGTCAGCTCCACGATCTCCTCGTTTTCAATGAAATACACCGTTCTTGTGCGGTGTAAAATGGCAGGCACATCCGAGGCGATATAATTGCCGTTGGTTCCTTTTCCCACAATCAGCGGGCAGTCCTTCCGGGCCGCATATATCTGATCCGGATGATCCTTGAACAGGATGCCCAGCGCATAGGAGCCCTCCACCCGATGCATCATCCTGGTGATCGCTTCCAGCGGATCCCCTTTATAATAGTAATCCAGCAGGTGCGCCACCACCTCTGAGTCTGTATCAGACACAAATGTATATCCCTTGCTTTCCAGAAGCTTCTTCAGCTTCATAAAGTTCTCGATAATCCCGTTATGTACAACAGCGATAGACGCATCCCTGTTAAAATGCGGATGGGCATTGGTATTGGACGGCACCCCGTGGGTGGCCCAACGGGTATGGCCGATGCCTGCTCTGCCCGGCAGCAGATGACCGCCCTGGGTCAGGGCATCCAGCACCTTCAGCCGTCCCATGGCCTTGGCTGCCTTGATTTCTCCGTTATTGTATACAGCGATACCCGCCGAATCATATCCGCGGTATTCCAGCTTGGACAGTCCGTCCAGAAGGATCGGCGCTGCCTGCTCTTCTCCGATGTAACCTACAATTCCACACATAATCCTTTCCTCCAATCAACTCTATTGTTTTTCCCAGTAGGACGGACTCATGGTACACATTCTGATCATCCATCCCGGTAATCTGCGATATTGCTTTCCCAGGCGATAGCCCAGGAACTTCCAGCCGCTTTTCCACACCAGCTCCACAAGGATCCACGGTTTTCCTTCTTTCAGAAAATGCCGGGCCGTCTCCTTCACCAGCCGGATGCCCTCTGTCTCCGAACGGATCCCCTCAAAGATCTCCGGGTGATCCGCTTGGGACACTGCCAGGTCAAAGTTCCGATGGAACTGCATCAGTCCCGTGTAATTGTGGGAGTGGATGACCCGGGCATCCGCCGCATAAGCAACTGTCTTTCCTGATTTTATCATATTTCCGGCAAGAATCATATCCTCATTGAAAATTGTTTTCCGGATAAATCCGCCGAAAGCGTCATAATCTTTTCTGAGATAAGCGGCACACACATCCGAACAGAAAAAGGTCTTGATGCCAAGCCTTGGCAGATCCGCCGCCGTCTTATAACAGCTCTCCACCGGATAATTGAACTGCCTCGTATACCGCTCCAGCTCCCGGCAATCCGGCGCCGCCAGCTGTCTGCCATAAGAAATGCTGGCTTTTCCCTCTTCGATGGGCCGGATCAGATGCTCGATGAGATATTTGTCTTTGGGCAGGGCATCCTGGGTCATGAAGATCAAAATATCTGCCTGGGACCAGGCAGTGGCCTCATGCCTCGTTTTTCCGTGGTCAAATTCCTCCTTCGTCAGATGGTGCACCTCAATATGGGAAATACCATCCATCACGGAAGGATCGAAATAGCGCTCCTCCGTGTTCATGAGAACGATCTTCGTGGGCTTCACCGTCTGGGCCTCCAGCCGCCGAAGGCTCTCCTTTAACCGTGCATCCGGCCGATACACCGGAATGATCACATCTGCTGTCATTTGGTTTCCTCCCCGGGCACGTATGTATTTCCATAGTAGGGATCCTCCATGGAGGGCTCCACGCCAGTTTCCACGTAGCTTCCGGCGTTGGTGCCCGCTTCCTCCCCGATGAAATTGTAGCCCTCCTGGGTGTAATGCACCCGGTCCTGCATCATGCCCCTGTCATTCAATGTCACCGCCTGGGTGGAGACGAGAACAAAATCTTCCGATGTCCGACAAAGTTCGGTCTGCGCCTCGATCACATGGTCGATGCCTTCCGAATCCCGCTCCAGATCCAGACCGATGCGGATGACAAAGCATTTCTCCACACCCAGTATTTTAAAATTGTCAAACAGCTCGGTCAATTTTTCCTCATAGTCCTCCGGTGTCTTCTTTGCGCTGGTGTCACTCTCTCCCTGAAGCCACACCATATAAATATGCCGGATCTTATAGGACGGATCTGCGTTCAGATATTTCAGGCAGGCGTCCAGCCGCTGACCTGCGTCCAGAAACAGGCCGTTCTCCTTGAGCCACGTATGCATCTTGGAGCTTCCCCGGGAAGCGGACACCGCCACCACCGGCGTCCGGGTCTGGGCATAATAGCTGTTCACAAAGGCTGACACCAGAGAACCGGTGCGCTCCAGCAGCCCCCGGTCATCACACATGCCCGGATTGTGTTCGTTTTCACCAAAGGGCTCCGCCAGCGGATACAATCTGGTGGGATCGGTGATGGCCCGGAATTCATAGCCCACACCTTCCGGTACCACAGGTGCCAGAGAAGCGTCCCCCACACCGCTCATATTGCTCTGACCGGCAAACAGGATCACATCCACCTCGGTCCGCGCGGTTTTCTGCAGCACCCCCACAGCCACCAGCAACACCACAAACACTGCCGTCACCACACAGCTGCCTATTTTATTCCACTCCGGTCTTTTCATATCACACGATCCCCTTATCTTTCATCTGATAAATGCGGCAGCCACCCATCTCGCCATCTGTCATTCTCACGGCATTGCCCGGCCTGCATTTCGCAAGAAAGGCGTATCTGTCTTCCCCGTTGACAAACACGCCTTCTCTCATCTATCTTGGTTTGTTCTACTGTTCCTTGGCAGTTACGCCTGTATCATTGGTGATCTTTGCACTAATCTCCTTTACCTTATCGGACACAGTGTAGTTCTCATCGCTGCCAAACAGGAAGGTATGGAGCTGCTCCACATTGGATACCAGGTCAGCTGCCACAACACAGGAGCCCTTACTTCCAAATGTTCCCGTCGTCTTGTCAAACGGGAATCCGCTGCTGTCCACAATGTTGTAGGAAAGCAGATCCGTTGTCATACTCAGCACATCGTCCACCTTCAGGTTCGTTGCCACCTGTGGGAACATGTCCGTGATGATCTTGTTGATGGTTGCCAGGTCACCGGACTGTGCTTTCTCTTTAGCCTTCTCTACGATCTTCGCGATTACGGTACGCTGCCGCTCCGCACGTTTGAAATCATCACCCTTGGTGTAACGGATCCGGCAATAGGATACCGCCTGGATTCCATCCAGATTGTATGTTCCGGGTCCCGGCAGCTTTGTGGTCGTTCTGCCAACCACCTCAGAGGTCTCTACGGTATAGTTGTTCAGATGCTCATACTCTGCTTCGTTGACCTCCATCTCAATCCCGCCCAGCGCATCTACCGCATTGGCAATGGCCGTAAAGTCCACAGACACATATTTGCTGATGTTCAGATCCAGGTTCAGGTTCAGCATGTTGATGGCCTGATCCGGGCCGCCGAACGCATAAGCCGAATTGGCCTTATTGTAATTGCCATTGGTCAGATTCAGGTATGTGTCACGATAAATGGAACAGAGCTTGACTTCTTTTGTCTCATTGTTGATGCTGGCAATGATGATCGTATCGGAACGGCTTCCCTTGCCGAGGATACCCGTCCGGGAGTCCACGCCGAACAGCGCGATATTCGTAAACTTCTCCAGCTTCTGCGTCGTCTCCGCGCTCAGGTTCTGGTTCTCCTGCACTGTTACCTGGGACAGATCCTCCGTATCCTCACTGCTGGCTGCAGATGCCAGATCCTGTCCCTGCATACGATCCATCTTGGACACCACATAAAGGACGCCCACCAGGCAGACAAGCACCAGTGCCTCTGCTGCAAAGAGCAGGATCCTCCTGCGCTTTCTCGCCGCCGCACGCTTTCCTTTATGATGTCTTCCGGAAGTGCTTCGGCTCCGTGTCCGCGATGCAGATGACTTTGCACCCGTGGAACGGCTGCTTCTGGACGAGCCGCTTCTGGATGTGCTGCTCTTCTTCGTCCGGCCGCTTGCCGATGAACTGCTTCTTCTCCTTGTATCCTGTGCCATAGCTACATTTCCTCTCACTTTCGATTCTGTAAAATCAATAGGCGTTCTTGTTGATAAAGCCCTTGAAGATCGTCAGGAACAAAATCTTAATGTCCAGTCCTACCGACCAGTTCTCTATATAATAAAGATCATAATCAATCCTTCTGCGGATCGATGTATTCCCTCTATATCCATTGATCTGCGCCCATCCGGTCATCCCCGGACGAACCTGATGCTTGATCATATACCGCGGGATCTCCTCCCGGAACTTCTCCACGAAAAGTGGACGCTCCGGACGTGGCCCTACCAGACTCATATCCCCCTTGAGCACATTGAACAGCTGAGGCAGCTCATCAATGCTCGTCATGCGGATGATCTTTCCCACAGGCGTCACCCGCGGATCCCCCGGCACCGTCCAAGCCTTCTTCTCTTCCTTGGGGTTCTGTACACCCATGGAACGGAACTTATACATCTGGAATGGCCGGTTGTGAAGCCCCACCCGCTCCTGCTTGTAGATCAGCGGGCCCGGCGAGCTTGCCTTGACCGCAATGGCCGTCACCAGCATCACCGGCGAAAACAGTACAATACACACAAGGGAACCCACGATATCCATAATCCGCTTCACGATGCTGTTAAATGTATTGGTCAGCGGCACGTACCGGATGTTGATGACCGGCAGTCCCAGAAGGTCCTCTGTATAAGGCTTCGTCGGTATGATATTGTTGTAATCCGGGATAAACTTGGTGTGTACACCGGATTTTTCACACAATGCCACAATGTGCTCCAGCTTGGAATATTCATCCAGGCCCAGCGTAATGGCAATCTCATCCAGCCCGTTCTCCGGCAGGATGATGAACAGATTCTCAATCCTGCCCAGCACCTTGACGCCCCGGTACTCGGTTCCGCTCTCCACATTGTCATCCAGGATGCCCCGGACCACATATCCCCACTGGGGATTGGCGCGGATACGGTCAATGTACTCCTCCGCCGCCCGGCTGTAGCCGACCAGCAGAATCTGCTTGATATTGAATCCCTTCTTGCGGATATCCCGCAGAAACATCCGGATCGCGTTTCTGACCAGCGTCTCCAGCACAATATTCACGCCGAAGAAAATACCGATCATACCACGGGAAAAATCATCCAGATGCATGCCGAACAGCACCACGATAAAAACCATGACACCGATGCCGTTGGCCTTCATAATATTAGAAAATTCCAGTCTTCTGCCCTGTACACGCTTGGGCGTATACATATTGAAAGCAAAATACAGGATCAGATAACCCGGCACGATCGCCGCCAGATAGGTCGCATAACTCTCAAAATCCCAGTGCGGCCCGTTGATAAACAACCCGCTGGAAAACTTGATCCAGTAAGCGGCTGCATAGGCAATAACAATCACAAATGCATCTATCAAGACGTGCAGGCGATTCAAAAACTTCTGATTATCACGAATCAATCGTTATCACCCAACTTCTGTATACTCTCACCATGAATTTCCGCAGAACTTCATACGGTATATCATACAATAAAATGCGGCAAAGGGCAACAGACTTTTCGCAATAATTATTTAATATTTTATTAATATCTCGTAACAGTTCACTCGTACATACATGAAGGAGGATTTCATGCTCGCATGAAAATCCGACTTTGTGGATGTACGAAGGGAGCGCCCGCTGATGAGCAAAAATGAGCTGCCATTACTTCTTTTATCCTGCTACCCTACGTATAGTATTGACCCATAATTCTAATTGAATTCTAACATGGTTGCCTAGATAATTCCAATTAAATTTTTCTTTCGAATACTTTACACTGAGCAAAATCCCGTTCTTGATCCCGGCCGCATACTCCCGTCCCATGCCCTTATGCAGGAAAAACAGGAACTTGATGCCAAATCCCACCGCCAGAAACGGCAGGTTCAGCAAAAGCTGAAACAGTGGCATATTTTTGTAGATCAGGTAGACACTGTTGCGGGAGGCATAACGCACCTTGAACTCATTATACCGGGAACCGCTGGTGCCGCTGCCCGCGTGATACACCTGGGCGCTGGGGAAAAACATATTCACATAGCCGTGGCGTCTTGCCCGGTAGCCGATGTCCACATCCTCCAGATAGGCGAAATGTTCTTCGTCAAACAGACCGATCTCCTCCAGGATGGATTTCCGGTAAATGGCCGCGCCGCCGCAGCTGGCAAAAATCTCTTCCGCCTTCGTGTAGCGCTCCACCGGCTTTCCCCTTGCCTCTGGCATAGGCCCATCCCAGTGCACAGTAGTAATTTCCCGCATCGTCTAACTTTGTTTTATCATGCAGTTGTATCATTTTGGCCGCACCGGAAAAAATCCGATCCGAAACCTGAATGCCCCGGTACAGCTCGTACACAAAGCCTTTTCGCACCTCGGTGTCATTGTTCAGCAGGATCACAAAAGGCGCCTGCGACGCCCGGATGCCCGCATTCACCGCTCCACAGAAACCGTAATTGTCATCCAGGGCGATGACGCGCACCTGGGGAAATTTTTCTTCCACCAGCTCACGGCTGCCATCCTTCGACCCGTTGTCCACCACCAGGATCTCCGTCTCCGGTTCTCCCTCCACCCGCTGCTTCTCCAGCGCACGCAGACAGTTTTCCATATATTTCATTCCATTGTAATTGGGAATTACAATCGAAACATCCATTCTTTTTGCCCCTCTGTTGTTATTTTTCTCCGTCTCCGGGAAATCCGGCCTCACCGGCACACCCAGCCGCCTCTCTCCAGGGAAAGATTGCTGTTGTACGCCTGGTCACAGGCATCCAGTGCTTCGGCCCATCGTTCCTGGTGCACCACCAGATAATCTGCGTATCCCGGTACTTCCCGCTCAGCCCCCCGCAGCTCCAGCACCGCAAAGGGTGTGTAAATATTGCGCAGGCCCAGAAGCTGTGTTTTCAGGCAGAGCTCAATGTTCCAGCCCTCCCGGTCCAGTTCCTGCAGATTCCAGCTTTCCGCCGACGCTTCTTCCAGGCCCGGCACAGAACCGTTCAGCTTCCGTCCGGCCAGTAATTTTGCCAGCACTTCCTCCCGGATAAGCAGGCACTCCCCGGTCACCACGGTGAAATCCTGCTGCAGGCCGATCTTATGCATATATCCGTAAAAGCCGCTGCGCGTTCCCTTAAACGGACACGCCGCCGCCAGCCCGAACATGCCGGTCACCTCCCCTGCATGGAGCAGGTGGTGTTTTTCATCATAAATCCTTCCGGTGACGCAGCCCGCATCCGTCCGCAGGCCATGGGAAACCAGCTCCCGCAGCCAGCCCCGGTTCATCGGGTAGACCGATGGATTTAAAAACAGAACAAATCCCTCCGGCTCCCGGCTGCCCGCAGCCAGCGCCTCGATCAGACCTTCCGCCTCCCGGCCCACACATACGTGAAAATCCGGATACGCCGTGGCCGCCTGCAGTCTCGCTTCCAGCCATCTTCGCTCAGCGTGAGAAAACTCACCCGGAATGACGGCCTGCACCCGGGGTGTCTTCGGCAGCGCATACCGCACCCGGTAAAAGCCCGGATTGTCGGTGTAAGCCACCAGCCCCCGCACATGACACCGTTCCAGATGGGCTTCTACGGCCCGTTTCCCGGCCTCGTAGGCGTAGCGCTTGCTGTCCGGATTGGCCGCCGTAGATGCCGGATGGCACCGCCAGTGGTAGAGGATCCGGGATACATGGCCGATCTTTCCTGCCAGTTCCGTACAACGCAGGATGAAATCATAATCCTGGGCACCGTCATAGGCCCGCCGGAATCCGCCGGTTTTCCGTGCCAGCACCGTGCGCACGCAAAACAGATGACAGATATAATTGTTGCTCCGCAGCAGATCCAGATTAAAATCCGGTTTAAAATGAGGCTGAAAATGCTGTTTTCCCTCGAAATCCACCTTGTCCTCATCGCTGTACACCGCATCCAGGGCCGGATCCTTTCGAAGCACCGCTGCCAGCTCATACAGGGCATCCGGTGCCAGCAGATCATCATGATCCAGCAGGCAGACAAATTCCCCTTCTGCCATCTGCAGCGCCGCATTGGTGTTTCCCGAAATGCCGCCGTTGGCCGGAAGATGGGCGTACCGCACCCGGGCATCCTTTTCGGCATATTCCCGGATCACAGTTTCCGCCGCCGTATCGTCTCCGCTGCCGTCCGCCAGACAAAGCTCCAGATGCGGATAGCTCTGCTGCAACACAGATTCGATCATTTCCCGCAGAAACCGTTCCGGCGTCCGGTATATGGGCACCAGCACGGAGATCAGCGGTCCTTCCTGATTTTCACTTTCTTTTCTCTGCCGCTCCAGTTTTCCCTGAGACGGCAAATGGGCAGAAAGCCAGCGTTCATAGCCAGCCTCTGCCTTTCTGATTTTCTCATGCTCCAGCGTCTTTCTCACCAGACGGCCGGTGCCATATTCTTTTCCATACGCAGTTGCACGTGCGATCAGATCCTTCCCTTTCATAATCAGAAGGTCACCTCGCCGTCATGAGCCAGCAGGGAAACATACTCCACGCCGCTCACTGCGCTCACCTCTTCCACCAGTTTCTTCTCTTCCTTTACCCGAAGCTCCAGGATCATATCCTCTCTTCCATTGGAAATGTTTCTGGATTTCACCCGGCACAGATGGCTGTATTTCTTCACAGCCTCCATCACCGCGTCCTCCGCTGCGGTACTGGAAGCGTTCACCACCAGAAGCATAGGAGCCTTTGCCACCGGCAGAAGATCCAGGCCCAGAATGCACACTGTCACGATGACAGATGTGATAACAGCCACCTCATACAGGCCGCCGCCGCAGATGATGCCGATACTGATGGACCAGAACAGGAAGATCAGGTCCATGGGATCCTTGATGGCAGTACGGAAACGCACGATGGAAAGTGCACCGACCATACCAAGGGAGATGACCAGATTGGACTGCATGGCCAGGATGATACTGGCGGTGATGATGGCAATGGCTGCCAGTGAAATGTTAAAGGTCTTGGAGTAGAACGTCTTTCTCGTCACTACCCGGTAAATGCAGAAAATGTACAGGGACAGAATGACTACCATAGCCAGTGTCGCCAGTATTTTGGACGTACTGATGTCCATTGCCGTAAAGCCTTCCAGAAATGATTTCTTAAAAATGTCTTTAAAACTCATGTTCTTTTCCCTCTCTTCTCAAAAAGTATTTATCCAAACCGTCTGCACAGATAAAATTTGGAAAAACTCGTCTGCCGCAGCGTTCCCAGTTCCAAAGATGTCTTGATATAATCCGGCAGAAACTCATCATATTTTACTTCCAAAATGTGACTGCCCTTCTCCATCACCGGCCGCTTGGGGATCACCGGCTCCAGAAACTGATCCAGCTGCCGGGAAGCCGAAATGTTCTTGTCCATGGTGATACGGACATTGCCGTCTTTGCACACATAAGGCACCCGGTCATAATCCACAATGATCACCGGCCGCAGCAGCCTTGTCCGCATCTGCAATAAAAGCTTCTGCAAAAGCGGCGGGTAATCCGGCCGCATGGGCAGCGGCACGCCCTTCATCAGCGTCCGGCACTGCTCCTCCGTCAGCGGACAGGACAGCTTCAGCGTCTTGTTGCGCTCCTTCTTTTTCAGCTCCAGCGTGATCTTCGACGCACTGCCGTTATAAATCCGGATGCGGAATTTTTCTCTCGGATCGCTGCCGGACTCGTTTTCATCATAACATCTGCCGTCATAATCGTCAAAATACAGACTTCGAATACTGTAGATTCCTTTTTCCTTTACATGCGAATCCAGCGAGATCAGATGATCCAGCCGCCCTTTCACCAGCGCCAGCTCCATCTCCGAGCTCACATATTTCAGCTCATGGCGGTATTTTACCTTTGCCTCATCCATCGTCTTCTCACTCCCAATTTTTCAGTCCGGCTTCGATATCACTCATAAACGCATCCAGCCAGGCCAGCCGTTTCTGCGTGTACGCAGACAGCGACGCATAATCGCCCTCATGATTACCCTCCGGCCAGCGTGCCCGGTCCCGCTCAAACGCACCGGAATCCACCACCGTATGCTGTAAATTCTCCAGCTCCCGGGCAAACCATTCATCCGTCAGCACCGTTTCCCGAAGCGATGCATACCGCTCCTGGGCAAGGGTTCTGGCCCCGGCGGCATCGGTTTTCATCAGCCGGTTGCCCGGCTCCCACCAGATATAATTTTCATACAGGTAGGATTCATATTTCGTTCCCCAGGGAAAATCCGGATCCGACGTGTACCCGAAGGTCAGATCCATATCCCAGGGAGCAAAATAAAACCGGTAAGCCCCATTTTCCACCCGGGCAATATAATACACATTCTTCGCCAGCTGATCGTACCCGGTGATCAGATTGGCAAAAATCCAGAAATCCACGGTATTTTCAATGTTTACGTAGGTTTCTGCCTCCTGCGCAAATGCCTGGTCGCTGTCCTGTTCCTGCCAGGCGATGAGCGCCCGCAGTGGCTCCCAGTCCGCCAGGGAAATGCTCTCCCGGCTTCCTTTCAGCTCAAATCCGGCCCGTATGGTCGTATCCGACTCCTCCTCAAAATTCGAAAGAGACAGATCCGAGGGCTGTTTCCTCTTATATATATATTCCGACAAATGCAGCCCGTTATCCTTCTTCAGGTTCACCTGTTTGGCATCCACCGGCTCCATCAGTCCGTATATTCCATAGTAAGCGCCGTCCCAGACCACCTCCACATAGGTCAGGTCTGTGCCCAGCTTTCCTTTAAAATCATTGTTATCCGCCCCGTAGGCATTCCAGATGTCAATGCTCAGTTTATCCCGGATCTTCGTCCCGTCATTGTACATGGCGTACAGGATCCAGTCATCATCCTTACGCATGCCCAGAAGTTTCTGCTTGTTGGCCGTCTCCCCGCCGGAAGCCGTCTGCTTCACCAGCTGCAGCCGATAGCCCTTCTTCGGGTAGGTGCGGCTCGTGTTGCCCCGGACATGCATCCGCGCATCCGACTCCACCACGCCCTCTGCACTGTCCGTGGACAGCACCCGGATGTGATAGCGGCCTTCCCCGTCTTCCTCCGCCGGTGCCTCTGTCGTCGTGATCTCAATCACCGGAAGGCCGGTGATCACCAGCGCATACTGCCGGTACGTGTTGCCCGATACCGCCAGAAACGGGATTTCCGTCCCGTTGGCCATCAATTCTTCCTTGCTCTGGGCTTCCACATCCGAAAGGAAGGTGATCTCACACCCCTTCGTGCCCGATGTGATCGCCCCCTGCTCCCAGTCCGGATCATCCATGGACAGCGGCAGGTAAAAAATCCCCTTTTCGGCATCAAAAGGAAGTTCTTTCCCATTATAGCGAAGAACTTCCAAAATGTCTTTATCCGTAACTATAAAATTTTTGTTAATTTTATGAATCGCTTTATCAGAAAAGCGGGGAAACATCTGCGCCGCCGTGTGCTGAGACAGGAAAAAAACGGCCACCAGCAGAAGAAGCACCAGATTCATACCAAAAAAGAGCTTTTTTTTCATATAGATTCCTAACGTTTAATGATCCCTATATTCACATCCCACTTTTATGCTCATATTGGTATCATGATTTCTTCTCAATAAACAGTTTTCTCGTGATAAAGTTGTAAACCATCACGATGGCTGTGGCGCCGATCTTACTGATCATATAGAAAATACCCAGCAGATCCACTGCCACCCACATGACGATCTGGTTGATGATCAGACCGCCGATGCTGAAAAACAGAAACACCAGGAACTGTTTCACCTTGTTGGCATCCCTGTCGGCATCAAACACAAACTTGATGCTCAAAATGTAATTCACGATCACGGAAACCGAGAAGGAACAACCGCTGGAAATCAGGTAATTGATCTTCAGTGCCTCCGTCAGGAACACCATGATCCCGTAATCAATAAAGAAACATAAAAATCCCACAAAGCCAAACTTGATGATCTGGCTGATTAATTTTTTCATATTTGTTCTCCGTTTGTTTTATCGTTTGCTTCCGCCGCTTCTCAAACTTTCAGCTCGTAGGTTGCGTGCTCCAGTGAGAAGTTCGGGTTGAAATACGGGTCCCCCGCATCCAGCTCCTTTTTCCATCTCTCCCGGAAATGGGCTACTTCCTTGTTGTATCGCTCGGCACTCGCCCCATCCTTATCCAGCCCTCTGGACTTGGACTCGTAGTGGTAAAGCTCCGCAAAAGGCGTGAAAATATTCAAAAGTCCCAGCGCCCGCAGCCGCAGACAGAAATCCACGTCATTCAACGCCACGGTAAAGCTCTCGTCCAGGCCGCCCACCTGCTCATACAGGCTCTTGCGCACCAGCAGACAGGCGCCGGTAACCGCCGTCACATCCTGGGCATAGCAAAGCCGCCCCATGTACCCCAGGTTCTCCTTGGGCAGCAGATGATGGGTGTGTCCCGCTGCATGGTGCGCACCCAGGCCGATGACAATGCCCGCATGCTGGATCGTGTTGTCCGCATAGTAAAGCTTGGCGCCCACCGCCCCCACGTCATCTCTCTGGGCATACATGAGCAGTTCCTCCATCCACTCCCGGGTGATAACCTTGGTGTCGTTATTCAGCAGCAGCAGATACTCGCCCTTCGCCTGTTTTGCCGCAAAATTGTTGATCTTCGAGTAGTTGAAACTGCCCTCCGCCTCATAGGTGATCACCCGCACCTTGGGCTGATTTTCCAGCATTTTATAATAGGCAAACGTCTCCGCCTCAGTACTGTTGTTTTCCACGATCAGGATCTCGTAATTCTCATAGGTGGACTTGTTCAGAATCGAATCCACGCACCGTTTCAGGTCGTCCCGGTGATCCTTATTCGGAATGATGATCGAGATCATGGGCTTCGCTTTCAGCTTATACTTGATCCGGAAGATCGTCGGGAACGCCCGGGTGCTCTCCACCGTTCCTTCCAGACCGCAGCTTTTCAGGTGCGCCAGCACTGCCCGCTTGGCCGCGTCAATGGCGTACGTCTTGGCATTGATATCCGCTGCCACAGACTGGGGATGGGATCGCCAGTAATACAGGATCTTCGGCACATGGACAATCTTTTTCGCCCGGGAAGTCAGTCGCAGGATCATATCGTGATCCTGGCTGCCGTCAAACTCCGACCGGAACAGCCCCGTCTCTTCCAGCAATTTCTCCGAAAATACAGAGAAATGACAAATGTAGTTATTCGCCCGCAGATTGTCAATGGAAAAATCCGGTTTGAAGTGAATGGTCAGCATGTTATCAATGCTGTTTCCCTCAAAAGTCACCTCGTCACAGTAAATATAATCCGCATCCTGCTCACAGATCACCTTCATATACTCATAAAGCACTGACGGATGCAGCAGGTCGTCATGGTCAAACAAACCGATATACTGGCCGGTGGCCATACCGAAGCACACATTCGTGTTGCCCGAAATGCCCAGATTCTTCTCAATCTTCTTGTATTTGATCCGGCTGTCGTTCTGCATGTACTCCTGACAGATCCGCCCCACCTCCGGGTGCGCATCATCACTGCCGTCCGCCAGACACAACTCCCACTTCCGGTACGTCTGCGCCTGCACCGAATCGATCATCTCCCGCAGAAACTTCTCCGGTGTATTGTAAAGCGGCACCAGAACGCTAAACGTAATATCCTTCGGAAATACCGTCTCCTCCTGGCGCTTCCGCTCCTCCGCATTGGGAAAGCTGGCAAGGCCGTGCTGCTTCTGTGCGTTCTTCTGGCGCATTTTCAGCCGCACCTTCCGCGCCACCCCCACCGGGCTGCCATACTGCCGGTACACATCCCGCACCCGCACACACGTATGCATCACGCCCCGCAGCGGTTTCGAAAGCTTCCACGCAAAGCTGTTCTTGATCCGCCCCAGCTTGTAGTCCAGCTCCTCGATATGCTTCTCCGCTTCCTCCAGCTGTGCCACCAGCTGGTCATTCTTCTCACACTCGCAGTCATAAAGCTCTTTATAATACGCGGTGAGATCACCTTTCTGTTCATCCATCGTACGTACTCTCCTGATTCATGCACATTTGGTTATATATTATACTCTATTGGCGGGAGAAAAGCAAATTTTAAGCCATCATTTAAAAAATATGGGCTACTTGCACTTTCAGAGAAGTCCCCTGCTGCTGTACGATTTCTTTTATTTTTATATTTTACCAATATCAACAGATCTTTTTACCGAAAGAAATTCCAGGATACTGCCATCCGAAATTTCCGGTCTCCCGAACGGGAATCTGCCCACAGAGTGCGGGCAGACATTGTAGATATTTTATTTTCACTTATCTCTCCTGAAGATAATATTTTTCCAGCATTTGCTGCAAAAATACCGGTTCCGTTTTCAGCCGCGGAATCTCCGATACTTCTCCGGCTGCCAGCATCGCCTCCACCAAAGCAAGCATCTGCCGGCTTCCTTCTTCACGTCCCTGCCGAATCCCCTGCTGTTCCGATTGCTGAAGCAATTCTTCAAACCTCATATACCGTCTCTCCCATTCTCTGTTCTTCTTCAGGATGCCGATCTTCTCGTGAATTTTGCGCACCGGCCCGTCTGAAATGTGCTGCACATACGCATCCGTGCTGTTCTCCACATATCCCAAAAAGTCCACCAGTAACGCCGGCACCTGTGCAGCATTTTTCCCTTTGGTACTCAGAAAAATTTTCCTCTCAACTGCTATCCTCCCTGCATACAGCAGAAAAGAACTTCTCTTGCTTTTATTATATCTTTGTCCGGTTCGGTCAACAAGTACTTTCCTTCATCATTTTTCTATTTTCTATGCTTTTCTGTAATAGGGATCCTGCTCCCCGATCCCATGTTTTTCGCAAAATGCTTTCCACGCATTCTCCGATACATGGGTTCTGAACTGGTCACACATCATCATCTTTCTGCCAGTCGTATCCAGATGCACTGGAGCATAAGGGGATACCATGTGGCGGTAGCCCAGCGCTCGCAGACGAAGACAGAAATCCAGCATCCGTTCTGCTCCGGGCATCGGCTTCTCCTCAGATGTCAGTTTCTCTCCCCATACAGCTTTTTCTTCCGGGAAAAATCCGCCCACCTGTTCAAACAGTTCCCGTCGAATGGCAAAACAGTGATCATCCACTGCCGTCACATCCCGGTACCAGTAATTCTTTCCACAGTCTGTGGTGCCATCAGTGAAACACCCCGCAAACATAGACACCGGGCCATCTGTCGTCAGGGCAAGTCCCATCTCCCGGATAACGCGGTTCTCTTCCTCGTATTTTGGCGCTGTGATTGCCACCTGATCATACAGTGCCCAGTCTGCCAGTTCCAGCAGACTCTTGCGGCGCAGGGCAGTGAGGCCATCTGTCAAAAATAGTAAAATCTCGCTCTTTTGATTCGCCGTCCCAGCTGCTCTGCTTTCCAGCGCCGTAGTCCCATTCTGATATCCTTCTGCCCGGTTTGCAAATGCCACACACAGCCCCCGGCAGTGCTCTCCCACCAGTGCTTCTTTTCCTTTCAGACTATCCAGCCGCTGCAGAGATCGGCTCACCACCACAATTTCTCTTTCCCGCAGCTGTAGCATGACACGCACCAAGGCAATCTGAGAAGCCAGATCCCCGGTCTCATCCTCATCCAGAAAAATAACAGAAATATCTCTGTCATGGGTACGGTTCCACTTCACCTGTATTTTGAATATATCCTGGCTGTAGAACTCTACATCCGCCTGGGGTTCTCCAGCCCGGTGCAAATGCCCCCGAATGGCCCGCAGCTGTGCCTCCAGGGCATAGGTCTTGGTGGCCATGGAAGAGGCGGTAGAGGTGCTGGCCATCCGCCAGTGATACAGAATACGCGGAATCCCCACAATCTGATCCGTATGCTCTGCCGCCTTCAGAAACAAATCCCAGTCCTGGGCGCCATCCGTGGACGGATCCCAGCCCCCAATTTTCTGAATCAACGAGGTCCGCAGCACGGAAAAATGGGTGATATAATTTCCAGAATACATACAGTCTTTCGACCATTGAGGCTTGTACAGCGGATTAAACCGCTTACTGCTGTCCTCCTCCAGCATGTCCTGATCCGAGTAAATAAAATCCGTCTCCGGCTGCTTCTGCAAAAGCCACACCACCTCGGCCAGGGCATTTTCCGTCAGCATATCATCGTGATCCAGCATAGCCGTATACTCCCCCTGTACCATAGCAAAGCAGGCATTGGTATTGGCTGAAATACCTCCATTTTCCGCCAGCTCCTGTACATGAATCCGACCATCCTCTCTCTGCCATGCCGCCAGCGCCTCACAAAGCTTCCCGTCCTCCGGGCTTGCGTTGGCAATACAAAGCTCCAACTGCGGGTAGCTCTGCCGCACCACAGACCCGATCATCTCATTCAGCAATCGAACTGGCGTTTTATACACCGGCACCACAATGCTGATCAGCGGCCGGTAATTCCAGCTCCCCTGCTCCTTGCGGCACCAATCAAATCGCACCCGCTCTTCTTCCGTATATAAATAAGAAAAATCCTGATTCTGCAACACTATTTCTCCTTCTGAAAAAGGCTTTTGATCTTCCGCAAAGGCCGAAATATACTTTCCTTCCGATACTTCTCCAGCTGCGCCTGCTGCTGCTGGATGATCGCCATCCGCTCCTTCGCCGCTGCCTCAATGGTAAAATACGTGCCTTCGTAGTAATCAATCTTCTGCTGTTTCTCATCGATCACCACCGACAGGCGCTCGATCTCCTTCTCCAGGCGCTCCCGCTGCTCTGTCTGATCCTTGATCAGGTAAAAAAGCATCTTGTTATACGCTTCCAGTTCGTCATTTCTTTCCATGTATGGACGTCCTTTCTATCTGTTATTCCGTTCCGTTTTCATATTTCCAGCTGTTTCTCACTGAAAATCACATGCAATTCTCTTCCGTCTTTCGATTCCGCCGCCATACCGATCTGATAGCTTCTACCGTCTCCCTCCCGGCAGCGCCGCCTTATCAAACACGCAGGAAAAAGCCAGCATGTCCATGCCCTTCACTTCCGGAAACTGTTCTTTCAGATAACCGCGATAACGGCTTCTGGTGCCAACCCACCAGCATTTTCCCTGCGCATCCCGCAGTAAAATCCGCCGAATATAGGCGAAATTATCCTGTTCCTTCAGATACGCCCAGCCAGCAATACAAACCTTTCCATTTTCTTTGTATACCTGGTCAATCTGTAAAACCAGCCCCGGATCCAGCCACTCCTGGCAAATATCCCAGCGAAATTCCTTTACTTCTGAAGACGACAAATCCGACAAATGCTCTTCCCTGCTGCCGTAATCATCCAGATTCCATTCAAACCGGCCAAGGTACGGTGTCAGATTCGGGCTGTAAAACGGATCACGCTGATCAAGCGCCGGATGCTTTTTGTAGAGATAATCTGCCTCTGCCAACAACCGTTCCTTTTTTTCTCCGTTTTCATCGGAACCACGGCTCAGAGATTCATGATGACACAAAACAGCCTCATTACACAGCACATTATCATATCCAGCTTCATAAACAGAAAAACAGAAATCCACATCATTATAGGCCACGCGCAGGCTTTCATCAAAGCCCCCCACCTGAGCAAACACTTCTTTTCGCACCATCAGGCAGGCCGCCGTCACCGCCAGATAATTGTAATTGTATCGGTTTCTGCCGTAATAAAGGTCCCCCTCATCTTCCTGCTCCAGGAAACAATGCCCCGGCCCAATGGCCAGATTCACCACACCCAGATGCTGTAATTTGCGACCGCCCGGATAGTAAAGCTTGGCGCCCACCGCTCCTACATGTGGTTTCTCTGCCAGCGCTTTCATTTTCTGCAGCCATCCACTTTCCAATGCCTCAATATCATCGTTCAGGAAAAGCAGATACTTTCCTGTGGCCACTTCCGCTCCCAGATTACACATGGCAGAAAAGTTAAAATCCATGGGACGATACAGATATTGAAAATGATACCGGACAGACAACTGCTTCAGTTTCTGTCGCGCTTCTGCACAGCTTCCATTGTCCACCACAATCATTTCCGTCTCGATTTTCACATATTCTCTGTCATACTTATATAGCGATTCCAGACACTGTTCGAGAATCTGTGCATGATCCTTGGAAGGGATAATGATGCTGATTTTTTCCCCTTTTCCATCTTTGTCCAAAGTTCCTAGAGGCAGATTTTCCGTTTTCCAATCACTTACCTCCTCATGCTCTGGCTTTCTCTCCTCCAGCCCCCGTTCCTCTACATAAGTATAACCGCCGTTGATATGGCACAGCACCTCTGGGATATGCTCGATCTTTCCTGCTTTTTTTACAAATGCCCGTGCAAAGCGATAATGACACGCATCAAAACTTTCGCCGTCAGGAGCAAAATCCCCATCCGTCTGTACTTCCCGTGCCACATCCATCCGGTATGCCGCCAGATTGCCCGTATAGAAAAATGAAGCAAAGGTATCCGGTGACCAGTCTGGTTTGAAGAACGGATTCTTTCTGCAGCCTTCCTCCGTATCCCACTCGTCCTCATCGCTGTATACCATATCCGCACCGGTCTTTTGCAAAACATCTGCCAGCTCGGCCAATGCGTCCGCTGCCAGCCCCTGCCGCTCTGCATCCAGGAAAATAACATAATCTGCTCCTGTGACATCAACAATGGTAAACTCTTCCCGTAAGGATGCACATTTTTTCACCTTGCCATTGCGGTATTTTCCCAGGATTTCTTTTTCTGAGGTCAGTCCGTTTGGGTCATACAGCATCACCAGAAAACAAATCTTTTGTTCATGTTTTTTCAGGAAGCGAGAACTCTCATTTACATAAGTCCACTTCTCATAAGCACTCCTGGGCGGAATATGTGCACGCATGGCGCGCACTGCGCACTTGCCGCCCAGATGCTGTACATCTAAGAGTTCTTCGGAATAATTTTCGTTCATGTATTTTCGCCAATGATTGATTCTGATATTTTGAAGTTTCAACTGATTTCTCCCCAAATTTCATTCATTCGTTATTACTGCATCCATTCTAAAATTTAGCATCAAAATTTTAAAATAGCTATTCCGTCAATGCACATCATATCGACCGCTTAATTACCCATTTATCTTTTCCCCACTCATCAATAATAACCGAAAATAACCATCCTACAAATACTGATAATACCAAGAAAACAACAAAAACTATCCATCGCATTCCTTTTTGAAGTAAACTCTGAATAATCGGTGCTCTTTCATATAAATTTCTAAACATCACCAAATGCCACAAATAAATACCATACTCATATTTGGAAATCCAAAGCAGCCGCTTTACAATTTCCTTTTCATAATTCAATGGTAGATAGATAAAGGAAAGAAAAATTATCGTCAATATACACGCAACGACACTGTGCCATATATAGCCCGATAAACGATTGACATAAATACCGTTTTTCAAACCAAAATTTCCCCACAACTCAAGTAATACAATTCCAGTGAAAGAAATTATCCCATATCTCCATTTTTTTTTAATTATTATCCCTTCAGACCAGAAAGCAATAAACATTCCCCAAACAAAGTTATCCAATGCCGACAATAATTGTCGGCTACCATATAACATATATTGATCACCTATATTAGGTATCAAATAATTAATTACCAGCGCTTTACTTAGCACAGTTATCACAATCGCTATTCCAACAAATCCCAGTTTCCATTTCTTTATTCCTCGATACAGAAAAATGGAAACTATATAAAATTGCACAATAACCCCCATCGTCCACAGCACCCCATTAATTGCTCCGAAAGCATTGGGGAATAAATTATGTATTAAAAACACATGACTAACCAGATTCCACACATGCATTTTAGCCAGATATTCTGCTCCACCCATAAAAAGAATAACGAAAATAAGCGAAATATAATATTGTGGCAGTATTCTTTGGAAACGCTTTTTCATAAAAATTTTAAAATCAAATTTTCCCGCACCTTCCATTGATGACAAAGAATAATAAATGCCAAATCCGCTCAGCATGAAAAAGCCTGTAACTCCAATTTCTCCTCCAAGCCTAATCAACGTGTCTGCAACTGAATTTGAAAAAGGAACTGCTCCGCATACTACCCATGCGTGATACAATGCAATCCACAAAATCATGATCGCCCTGATAATATCTATATTGCGATTTCTTTCCCTCATTTTTCTTTCGTCTCCGTGTAAAAATGTCTTTACTCACGTTCAAGTAACCACTTTTTCCCAAACATTAAATCATACTGAATAAATCTGTATTTTTCTAAGTTCTCACTATCATTATCTGAAATAAATTCTTTTTGAATCACGGGATACCTTTTTCTAAGAGAATAGATATAATCCCAATAACCGCTGTGCTTTACCTCTGCATCAAGTAACATCTGCGGGCCCAGTTGATTTGGTGTCATATATTCCGGAAATTCTATATCTTTAAAATTACTGTACCCCAACAGCACTGTCCCATATTTATTCACTGGATCATCAATATAACTCAATTTATCATACATATTTAACGGAGGAAGATGATCTCCAAATATGTACAACATTGTAGGTTTTTCGCAATTATCTACATATTCCATGAGCATACGAACCATTTCATCTGATTCTTGATAAGCCGCTGCAGTCTGTTCAATTACGTGCTTCTCTTCATCCGTCAAACCATTCCCATCTACGGTAATATCTGTATATGGATAGTGATCCTCATTCGTATAATGCGCCGCAATACTTACCCCAAACAAAAATACTGGATCTTCCGCAGCATCCACAATATCAATTACTTTCTGCGCAAAAGGAATATCTCTATAGTACCCTG
Source organism: Oscillospiraceae bacterium NTUH-002-81 (assembly GCA_032620915.1). Lineage (NCBI taxonomy): Bacteria > Bacillati > Bacillota > Clostridia > Eubacteriales > Oscillospiraceae > Oscillospiraceae bacterium NTUH-002-81. Next base: position 868,781 of record CP136052.1, on the reverse strand, counting down.
CAACAGTTAACTCATCTTTTGATGGAATCAAATCTGAAATCGTATACATTTTATCAAAATCCATTTTATTGTAAGCCGCTTGCCTTGCATAAAAAGACCCTGTATTCGGATGGAACGCAAGCGTCTCATATCCACTCTTTTTTAATTCACTTGCAACAGAATTTACGGCCCTCCCTGTATAATAAGTTGTATACGGCATTGTTCCTTCTTTATAAAAATACAAACTATGTCCCGTAAGTGCCTCGTATTCAACCGCTGCTGTATACCCTCCAAATCGCGGTGAAATTAATGTACTCTTCATATTTTTATGAATAGTTGGTTCAATCTCCTGATTAAACGTCAAAGAATGGATATTTTCAATATCAAATAACGATTCCGCCATAATACAGATAATATTAGGTTTTATATCCGAGACCTTATATTCAGCAGAAGTTTCAAATTCCTGTTTTAAATGATTCGCATACTCCTCTGTATACGGGGTCGGTTTTTTTATTGAAGTATCACTGACATGAGCAACATTAAACATATTATACAAATATGTCCCGCTTGTATCCTCGCCCACATACTCAGTAACATACCACTTGTACCCTATGTTATAATCAGCGAAATATCTGTCCTTCAACAAATCTGTGGTAAAAAAGAACACTATAAAGAAAATACAAACTGCCGGCATCGCACTTATATGTGGTCTTAAAAATGCTCCTATTCGATGTCGAAATTTTATAATCAAGATGATTGCCAGTAAAATTACAATCATCCCAACAAATAAAGGAGCTTCTCCAATCACACTTTGAGATATCCTCAGCATGTCTCTTATCTGCCAAAAATCCATCGGAGTCAGAAACGTATCATGATATGTAATTTTTATATAATTTCCGCCAAATAATATTACCCAAAAAAGTCCCAAAAAAAGTTTAGTAATTCCATTTCCCAAAAGAAAATATAACAGGCTGGCAAAAAAGAACATCCATGAAATATTGATAAGCGCAATTTGTGTAATCCCACTGCATAATGCATCTCCGATATAGTAATTATTATTTAATAACACGTTTTTCATTATCGAAAAAGATACATATATGGCAACAATCTCTGCATATAGGAAGGTATATTGTGTCACATTTAAATTTATATTTCGATAGCCCTGAACCTCCTGATCCGTGCCCTGATTTAATATTCCTATCAGTAATAATAAAATTAAAAACTGTTGAATCAAATACCCCTCAAAAAGAATTCCCCTCTGAATAACAGTTTTAGCCGTTACAGAAGTATACAATATCAGGAACAATAAATTTATATAGGATATTTTCCCACATTTCCAAAAAAATCCCTGCTTTCCCAATCCCCAAAGCAATACCCAAAAACCAATAACCGCAATCCACCACGGAAGGTTTACAGCAATTAAATATTCAGCAAAGACTCCTGCGCCTAATATCCAGTACGTAATTTTTAAATACTTTTCCTCTATTTGATTATTATAGCCCTTCCAGTAAACCAGCATCCCTCCTAAAATTAATACAATATAACTGAAAGCCTTCCGAAGACTTTCCATGAATTTTAAATAGCCATATTTTTCACTTTCCAACAATGTTTTCGAAAAGTCCAAATAGTAATTCGTTCCATCATCTATCTTTTCAAGCGAAAGCCTTCCATTTTTATAATCTTGTTTAAAGGGTTCCGTCAGGCAATTGATCAATTGCCCTGTTGATAGGTCTTTTATTTTAAAGATCCCCGTTCTTATCTCACACGAAATCAGTTGAACTTTTATACCACTTTCCTGGAATGGTACAAACCTCAGCTGCTTTATTCTCTTATAATCTTTTAACGGAAATGTTACTGTATTCCCATTTATAACAGAATAATTTGATTGCGATTCCGAAAAACCTTCGCCATAATCACAATATAAAGTCGCAACATCATTTGAAAAAGCATCCGAATCGTATTCAAATAAAATAGTGGTTCCTGTGGTTGCAAATGACATTATCAAAAACCCAAAAACTACCATAATCCATATGGGATTCACTATCAATTTTTTTAGTTTATTTATCATCCTTTTATATCCTCATTTCACTTGTAAATCCCAATATCTTTCGAAGCGCATATTCCGCATCTATTTTTTCAATAATCAACCCTTTGGAATATTTTTTCACTCTCTCCGCCGGGGCCCCCAGATCAAATACAGCTACAGGCATCCCCATCTCAATTGCTTCCTGCGCCGTATAAGAAAATGTCTCCGGCCATACCGAAGGAATAAAGATAAGATCTATCTTTTCAGCTTCTATTATATCCGGCAACTGCTCTCTGCTATACGGTCCAGTGATAGAAAGAACTTTCGTTTCTCGTAATTCCTGTCCCGTTCCGACCAAAATTACCTTTACCGGAAATTTTTCTCTTTCTATTAATCGGCACATCTCTTTTATGATTTCGCTTCCTTTATGCTGATTAATTGTTCCCAGCACGCCAATCCGCAAAGTTTCGTCTTTATTCAATTGATCCATCTCTACTTTTCTAAGATATCCTACTTTATGTGGTTGTACCAAAATATTATCTGCAAGATCCCCCCATACGCGTTGTATAATTTCCTTTGTATTCTCAGAAAAGACGATAACCTGATCAGCCCGTTTTAAGAAATTCTTCCATTCTTCTCTCCATTGCGTAATGGAAATATCAGTTTCTCCAATTCCCAATAGAACAGGCTTTGCGCAAGATTCGCAATAGGATAAATCGGGTATATTACAATACTGCCCCTTTTCATTCATCAAATTAAATCTTGGACACAACGCATAATAATCATGAAAATAATATACGATTTTACACTGATATTCCTTTTTCCATTTCAAAATTTCATGTAATTTGTCAACCAAATAAAGATACGTTACCAGCTCATTAACCAATATTCTATTTATACCAAGCGCTTCAATAAGCTCCGGTATCTTACTCCAGCGCTGCAAATCAAACTCCATTGTAGACATACCATGCTCTATCTGAATCTTATAAGTCCCTTTTTTGATTTGATATGTCACAGAGACAAAGATAACATTCGATTCCAACCATTCTTTTTTCTTTCCCAAAAGAAATTTTTGAGCCCCACCACCCAATTCATGGCATATGGCAAGAATACCTGGATGCTCCATATTTTTTTTATAATTGTAAATTTTGAAATATTGAGAAATAAACAACACCGATATTGTATCCTTTGCATACACCACCGCATATTCTGATATCACATTCTGATATCCCTCTGTCCTAAGTGCTTGCTTATATTCTGCAAGTGTCTCATATTTCTCTTTCTTCGGGCTTTTCCCACAAAATAAAATACATTTTTCGTTGGATTCCCTTTCCATAATACCGCAACTATATTGCACGCAATCATCTGCACCATGAAAAGATTTCTTTTCATCCTCATTTAAAACCATTGCGGAAACGGTTCCCAGCTTACAGCCATCATATTTTTTTCGGGTATAAAGCAAATGTGCAATTGTATTTTCTGATAACTTTGTATCTGCTTCTATCAATAACAAAAACGGATTTTTTTTCAAATAATTTACTATATATTTTTCTCCATTTCCCACTTCACAGCAAATATATCTTATTTTTTTACTATAATCTTTGGGCGGTAAAATTTCTTTATATTCTGTAAGAAAAATAATTTCCTTCACATTTGCATCTTGCAATAAAATTTCCAGTAGTTGTTCCCATTGTTGTATCCTCTTTCTTACCCATATCATAACTTTTATAGGATGGGTATATATTTTCCGAATATGAACAGACTGGATGTTTTCCTCGAAAACATCCAGCATAAATGGGGTTACATTCTGAATTTGAATTCTCTTGTTTGAACCTTCCTGGTGTTCCTGCATTCCTGGGATTGTTCCAAGATACCATCCATATACAACGCCTTTCCATTGAAAGCACAGGAAAACTGCTGTATCGACTATACCATTTTCATAGATGCCTTCAAAGCAAAAACCACTATTCTCTCCATTGGGATTTCCCAAATTAGACGCAACATCCGGCCTGTGGAATCCATAAAGTAACTCCTGACGAGAATTGCCAATTGCATCAGAAAATTGTATATACACAGCTTCTAGCTTTCCTTCCGGTGGAAAAATCCAGCCCTTTAGATGAATCTGATTTTGTTCCACCTGAAATTCTTCTAAATTTTTGAAAAGCGTATCAGGAATCGCACAAAACTCCAGTTTTTTCTCATTTCTTTTGCTTTTATACTTTTGCTTTATACGATTCCACATTTATCAACAACTCCATTCAATGAGGATTACTAGTAAATATACGCCTCCAGCATCTTCTTCGCATCGAAAATACCATTTCCTTCGGGTTTTTCTCCTACCTCAATCTTATATAATGCATTGTACTCTTCTATCATTTTTTGCATACTTTTCACAGAAGATTCCGTTATCATTTTTTTTCTTTTCCTGATATAAATCAGGATTATTTTTTATCATCCCTATAAGTTCTACAATCTGTGGTGCATCTGTATCCGCTGGAATGCTCCATCCATATCCTGCATTCTGCACTCTCGGCCCTACCGCACCGATATCAAATACAAGCACCGGAATCGAATTCAACACTGCTTCCGACAAAGTATAGCAAAAGGTTTCTGCCCATTTAGGTAATATACAAATAAGATCAATTTGATATTCTTTCAGTAAATCTCCAATCTCTTCCCGACGATATGGGCCGATCTTATGAAGATTCGGTGCGTAATACCGAGATAATTCTGCATCTCCTATCTGACCAAATACGTACCATTCGATTCCGGACGCATTTTGGCGGATCATATCCAATGCGACACTACTGCCTTTGGCGGGGACCAGACCACCCAGGAACGCTACTCTGAAAGTTTTTTCCTGCCTATTTTCTTGAAAATTTGTGATTTCAATTTCTTCCGTGCCTTTTAAAATTTTTCCATCTTTTTCGACCGCTGCAGATACATACAAGCGCCCTTCCGGAAATTTGCTTTTTACCACATTTAGCCAAAATCCGCAATTTTTATACCAGGGATTTTCTCCTAATACTTGGCACACATCCTCACGAATTTCAGACTCCGCAGGAATTACAACTTCTTTTCCTTCTTCATTTCGCACATAAAGATATTTTTTCAGATTACTATTATCTACTCCCTCGAGGTACACCCAACCCTTTGTTATATTTTCATATTCAGCATCTCCGAAAATTGCGTCTAAGTAAAACTTTACCTGTGCAGAGCTTTCTATCAACATACCTTCTTTTATTGTAGATATCTCTATATCTGATCCATGTTCAATAACTGTCGTTTTATCTTTTAATTCAGGATAAAATCCTAACACAATGTTTCGAGCTGCCTCTGAAGGGAAAATAATTTTTCTGCATTTTTTCAATACACTTCTGCATTTTTCTCTCCAATACGCAATATATGGAACTTGTTTCGCGATTCCCATTGTGTTTTTCAGGCAACTGGCACAATCTTTTTTTCCCAGATGTGCGCAAAACTTTCCTTCATGATCATATAACTTCACGTTTGGGCATACATAATAGTAGTCATGTACTGTGAGAAGCACAGGAATCTTATATTTTTCTGCCATTTCATATAAATCAAAACTGTGATTCATCGTATGATGAATATGTATCATTTGTATATTAAAATATACAAGAATATCATCATACAATTTTTTCAGGCATCCATCTGTAAATACCGGAAACAGGCTTTTCTCTCCCACATAAAACAGAAAAACATATTCCTCTTCTCCCAAATATCCTGTAAGACGCATGTATTTACCTTCACGTGCAAGTACAAATATATTATATCCATCTCTCAGACCCTGGGTAAGGTCTTTTACATGAAATTGCGTTCCGCCAATATGGTCAGCACCTTCCTGTCGGAAATCTGATTGAAGAACATATAAAATATTATTTCTTCCATTTTTGAATTTCAGCTGCAGATGAATATTATCACGAATATCCTGATCAGGATTCGTCACGCAATAAATATGATTTTTCCGCATCTGCATTGGATAACGTTCCTGCAAAATTCTGTCATGTGCCTCGCACAATTTTCTTTTCTCTTCCGTGTTAAAAGAAGCTGTTCCTTTATGATATATAAAAGTATCATCGCACATTACATGCTTATACCCATATTGTTCTGCGCGATTGCAAAAATCATTTTCTTCTCCATATCCCCGCTCATAGGTTTCGGCATCGAATGTTCCTACAAGATTAATGACTTCCCGCTTAATGAACATGCAGAATCCAACAGCCACAGTAATTCTCGGATATTTTTTCAGACTGTACTTCTCTACGATATCCGCTAACTCATCAATCGTGCAATTATCGGGGATAAGATTGTCCTGGCACATAATAGGGATAGAACATAAAGTTGCACTGTTTGACAGTGGTGTTACTGTACCAATCTCGGCCTCTCGATAGGCACAGGCTACAATTTTTTCCACCCAATTTTTAGTTACAATAGTATCCGAATTAAGAAGTATCACATCTCTGTCCGAATACCGCATACCCTTATTCACATTGGCAGAAAATCCCATGTTCCTTTCGTTAGATATCAACACAATATTTTCTTCTACTATGCTCTGTAAATATGGCAAAATCCTTTCATCAGGACTGCAGTCATTAATTAATAATACTCTGTTTTTCTCAAGATCTGTATATTTCTTAATACTGTCCATACACATCTGAATATCCTCATACCCATTGTAAATCGGTATGACAATATCGATTCCATTTTGCATATCAGCACCTCATTATTTTCCGGCAAGCTTATGCTTTACTTTCCGCAACTTTTCAAGGATTTTCCATCCTCTGGTCTGCTGCATTTGCTGAAGCAACTCCTTCTGCTGCATATATAACCGTTCCACAGTGTCTTTTTGCTCCTGCATTCGCCTTTCTTTTTCTGCAAAAACTTCTTTCATTTCCTGGAGTTTTTGTTCTCCGATCACTTTCTGTTCTTCTGCTAACCAACGGTAGCGCTGGGCTTCCAGTTCCAGCCGGCTTTTTATAAAATCTATTGCTTCCTGAACATTAAAGAGATGCACTTTAACACATATCTTCAACTGCTTCCCTTCCAGCCCTTTTCCTAAAATCAGATAATATGCTTCTCCGGAAATAAGCACATCACCCATTTCCGTTCGTTCAGACTCTCCCACGCATCTTGTAAAAACAGTTTTTCCCGTATCATCACTTACATTTACACTGCAGACGCATGGAATCCCTTCATTATTTAAATGCCATCTCAATTCTTTCAGAGTCCCACAATCAGGAATCTGATAAACAAACTCATAAGACTCCGCCTTTAGTTTCGCCACTTGGCAAAACGATTCCAGTTGTTCTGCCCCATCTGGAAGCGCCAGTTTCACGTCAAGAGTTGCCTTCAATCGCCGGTTCCACTTTTCGCACTTTTGCATTGCAGTAACTGTTTCCTGTGATTTCAGAAACCGGATCTTCCCCTTTATTCGAAGAGTTTCTTCTTTCAGGCCAGAAACACTGATCTCATAATGTGGATCCGCATTTAAAAACAGTTCTTTCCCTTCAAGAATAGCATCCGCATTATGGTTTGTAATAGAAACTTGCTTTTCTCCGGAAAACACCTCCATATCACAAATACAGGGCATCTCCTCTTCCGGATCCCAGCGAAGCCTTTTCAGAGATTCTGCATTAGGAATCTGATAAACGAACTCATACTCTCCTTCTTTTCCAAGCAAACATTCCTGATAAAGCTTTGTGTCCTCCGAATACCCTTCTCCGGCATCAATGTATAAGCTGCTGCACATTTTCACCGGTTTCGCTTTCTGTATGTCCAACCACTGCATTGGTTTCACAAAACGGTCAAGATTTCCGCCGCCGACATACCCCTGTACAAAAAATGTACTCCAATTCCAAAATATACTTTCCATCTCTGCGTCTATTTGGAATTGCATCATGGCATCTGCCCTTGAAATCAGCTCATTTATTTTAGCATGCCGGCTGTACAATTCATTCAAAGTTCGCCAGATAACAAAAAGAGCCGGAACATCGAAAGGAAAAATCCATTCTCCATCTATCAGAAGGTATCCTTTTTCGCTTCGGAAAATATTATCCAAAATCAAATCAATATTGACATTCCGCACACAAACCATTTCTTTGGAAAATTCTTTTTCACCAAAAACAGTTTTGAATTCTTTGCTGCAGTAGTCACGTCTGACACTGCAGTCCTTCTCTTTTTCTTTAAAATAATCTTCAAAAAATGCCTGAACAATCTCTAGCGCCTTATCTGCTTTATTTTCGGCAATCAATTGTTCCACTTCATAATCCAGACTTTCTGTCTGAATAAATGGCATAATGAATCCATCTTCTGTATTTTCCAATGCCACATAATGAATTCTCTTTTCTTGCTCGAGATCCATTTTTTCCTGCATGTTTTTCAGATGCGTTTCAGCCTCTTTTGTAAGCGGTATTTTTTTTACCCGTTTTTCTCCGACAATCGTTGCTGTGCTGAATTGACGAAAACGATCATTGTTCATCTTCACATATTGTATGTTCGTTTTCTCCATTTCCTTGCCGCACGCATCCACCAAAAAAGAATTTGAGAAACAGCCAGCCACACCTTCTTTTTCAAGCAAGGGTGCCAGTTTGTTTTCCTCAAAAATCTCATATCTTTCTTTACAAAGATTCAAATACGGTTTCCCATATCCTTCTGTTCTTTCATCTGTAAAGATTTCATTCGGAAATTTGTAATCAGGATACGGATAATAGAATTTCTGATAACCAAACCCTGATTCTTTTAGTAAACCCTGCAACTCATATCGGGAAAATGTGCGAACCTGATTGTTTCCTTCATAGGATCGTAACCCAAGGAATTCCTGGTTGGTGTGTTCTTCCGGATACCCGGAAAAATATCGTAAGCCCAGACGGTTTTCAATTGCAATTAATATTCTTCCATCTTCTTTTAGATATTTTTTGATATTTTTAAGGAAATCAACATAAGGATTCTCTCCTGGGGTAAAGCTCATAGCATACTCTAATACACCGTTCAGCACTACATAATCAAACGGTGTCTGGAACTCCATATCATTTAAATTTCCTACAAATATTTGAAGATTCTGATTTTCCTGATGTCTCAGGTAATTAATAGAAGCTCTTTTCTTTGATAATTCTACAGAAACAACTGTTCCTGCTTTACGGCAGAGCATCCCAGTAATCGCTCCGCATCCCGCACCAATTTCCAAAATACGGCAATTTGGCTTAAACGGATACCAATTCAAGATATTTTCACGAATAGGAGAAAGATGATACAGCACTGCATATCTGTTTTCCTTTTCCGATATCTTTCCACCATTCTCTACAATTCGATAAATATCATCTTCAACGTCTCCATCGGAATATTCATCGATATTTTTATAATATTGCAAATTGAGCTCTGACACAAACAGCCCTCCTTCATTTTCCTTACCGCACAATCACTTCAGATTCCATATCATAAAATCCTACCGTATTTTTATCTGAAATAACAGTAATGCTGCACACATCATATAATCTGTGATATACGTTAAATTCTGCATTTCGAAATCCTGTGCATCCCAATGAGAGCAAATATTCTCCACCCTGTAAAGACATTTTCTGTCGAAACCATGCCTCACGAATATTCCCCTTTTTCTGCGGACCAACCCAGGAATGCTCAAACATGGTATTTGTTCCGGTAATCTCTGTTCCTCGTAAGTCTTTGATTGTAAATGCGAAAATAGGATCATTGATTTCTTCATGGAAAAGGACTTTCATTTTTACAACAAATTCTTTTCCCTTTTCCAGATTATTTGTATAATTTCCCCTATCATCCATGAGTGCAAAATCAATAATCTCTGCTTCTTTTTTTCCATATTCCAAAACAGAAGGATTTACCGGAAAATGATTTTTCCATACAATATTCTCATCCACCTTCTGTTCTTCTTCCTCTTCCGCAGAAGCTTCTGCTGCGCTCTCCAATTCGTCTGCATTGGTAAGAATCTTTTTATATAAGTCAACAATTTCTTTCGGTTCGCCCTCAGCAAGCTTTTTGCCTTTGTTCAAAAGCACTACTCGATCACAATACTTGCTGATACTGCTCAAATCATGACTTACAAACAGAATTGTTTTTCCCTGTTCTTTAAATTCCTCAAATTTTCTATAGCATTTTGCCTGAAAAAACACATCACCTACAGATAAAGCTTCATCAACAATCAAAATCTCCGGTTCAATATTAATTGCAACTGCAAAAGCCAACCGAACAAACATACCACTGGAGTACGTTTTTACCGGCTGATTAATGAAATCTCCGATATCAGCAAAATCCAAAATATCTTGCAGCTTTGCATCTATCTCTTCTTTAGAAAAACCGATCATTGTCCCATTCAGGTAAATATTTTCTATACCGGTGTATTCCATATTAAAGCCTGCGCCCAGCTCCAGCAATGCAGAAATTCTTCCATTTATAACAATATTTCCTGATGTAGGGTTCAAAACACCGGTAATAATTTTTAAAATTGTTGATTTTCCAGAACCGTTTGTTCCAATAATGCCGACGGTTTCGCCTCTTCTGACCTCAATATTCACCTGATCCAGCGCATAATGTTCCACATAACACTTTTTGTGAGTTAATCCCAGGGACTCTTTCAATCGGTCTGACGGTTTATCATATAGTTTATATATTTTGGTTACATTTTCTACTTTAATAGCAATATTATCCATGAAATCTTTCCTTTTACAAAATATCTGCAAAATGAACCTTTAACCGTTTGAATATTAAAGTGCCCACCGCAAACAAAAAGAGTGTAATTGACCAAAACCAGGCTGTTGTATAAAAATTATCCCAAAACCACACTTTGTTAATTAACGCATCTCTGTACCCACAGACAATATAATACATGGGATTAATCTCAAACAGGAAGCGGAACTTCTCCGGGACCATCGTAATCTGCCACATGATCGGCGTCATCCATACGCCCACCTGCAGTATGATAGATATAATCTGCGTCAGATCCCGGAAAAAGATCACCAGTGCACTTGTCATATAAGAAAGCGCCAGTGTTAATATGATCATGCAAGCAGTGTAGTAAAACACCTGTAACGTGTATATATCCGGGAAATAGCCATAGCAGGAATATAATACCAGTGTAAATAAAATAAAGAATAAATGTACAAACAGCGCAGAAAGCACCTTAATCACCGGCAAAATACTGATTTTAAACACAACTTTTTTTACAAGATAGCTATATTCGATCAGTGCATTGGTTCCTGAATTCCAGGCCTCCGAAAAGAAAAACCACGGAACTAATCCGGCAATCAGCCAAAGAACAAATGGGAAATTTCCAACATTTCCATTTCGCAGCCCTACCTGAAACACAAACCAATAAACCACTACCGTGACAATCGGCTGAATAAAGGCCCAGACAATTCCAAGATAGGAACCCGCGTATCGAGTTTTAAAATCATTTTTTGCAAGTTTGATAATCAATCTTCTATTGCCATACAATTCCTTCGGAAGAATGGCGATTTTATTCCACATGATTAATGTTCCAAGCACGATAATATCCAGCGCAAGGCATACAAGTATGTTTTTGACGTTATCAATCTTTCTGTCATGCGCTGTAATTGCAGCAGATACTCCCGTATCTGCGATTTCAAAAGTAATAAACGGATCTGTTTCCGTTGTCTTCACAATTACTTGTTTACTTGCATCATCCCAGGAAAGTGACTCAATGCCTGGCCCCGCAGAAAATGCAAGATTTTCAAGAGGATATTCCACCTCTATATCCTGATAGCGAAATGTAATTTTTTTTATCACATATTCTGCTTTCTCATCTGGGAAATCCAATCTCAAGAAATGCTCATTTTCTGCCAGGGCAAAATTCAAATCCAGCTTTCCTGCTTGCAGCTCATCTTCACTCTTTTTTTCTTCGGAAAACTCGCTTTCACTATTTCCCTTATAGAATAGCTGAAAATTACCAGAGGCTTCATCATTTAATTCTACGGTCATATTAACTGTTGCTGCCTCGCGCACTTCATGTCTTCGCATAATCAAAACATTTAAAACAACACATACTAATACTGTCACAAAAGCAGCCGCAATTTTTTTCTTAGACATTTAGCCTCTCCTCTATTACTTACTTTTTTTGTAAGATCGAATGCCTTCCCATTTCTGATCCTTCTCAGATATTGTAAGCTCAACGCCTTCTTCTATCGGCCATTCCACGCCAATCTCCGGGTCATTCCATGCAAGTCCACCTTCATCGTTTGGATGATAAAAATCTGTACACTTATATACAAATTCTGCCACATCAGAAAGAACCAGGAAGCCATGTGCAAAATTTTTAGGGATAAAAAACTGTTTTTTATTCTCGTCCGAGAGCAGTACGCCAAACCACTTTCCATAAGTTGCAGAACCTTCTCTCAGGTCTACCGCAACGTCAAACACTTTGCCCCGTGTAACCCTGACAAGCTTGTCCTGTGGATAATTAATCTGAAAATGCAGGCCCCTGAGTACTCCTCTTTTGGACATTGACTGATTATCCTGTACAAACTCCATATCTATCCCTGCTGCTGCATAATCATTATAGTTATACGTTTCCATAAAATACCCACGCTCATCTCCAAATACAGTTGGCGTAATAACTTTTAATCCTTCTATTTCACAGGTTTCAATCTTTATTTTTCCCATTATTTTTCAATCCTTTCACTTAAGCGTTTCAATTACAGACCATTCGCAATATCCATCAGATACTGACCATACGCAGTTTTCAGTAATGGCTGTGCCAATTCAATCAACTGATCTCTGTTTATAAAACCTCTTCGATATGCAATTTCTTCAATGCATGAAATATACAAGCCCTGACGTTTCTGAAAAGCTGCAACGAAATCAGCTGCATCCAGCAACATATCGTGATTTCCTGTATCCAGCCACGCAAATCCCCTTCCAAGGGTTTCAACCTGAAGCGTTCCTCTCCTCAGATATTCGTTATTTACACTGGTGATTTCAATTTCTCCACGGGCAGAAGGCTTCACGTTTTTGGCAATTTCCACCACATCATTATCGTAGAAATAGAGCCCCGGAACTGCATAATTGGACTTTGGATTTTGTGGCTTCTCTTCGATAGAAAGAGCTTTACCATTTTCATCAAACTCTACCACGCCGTACTCTCTTGGATCTTTCACATAATAGCCAAAAATAGTTGCCCCATGTTCTCTTTCAGCAGCTCGTTTTAAGACGGCAGAAAAACTCTGACCATAGAAAATATTATCACCAAGTACAAGTGCAACTCTGTCATTTCCAATAAATTTCTCACCTACAATAAATGCATCTGCCAGACCGCGCGGTGCTGTCTGTACTGCATACGAAATATTCAGACCAAGCTGTTCTCCTGTTCCAAATAATTCTTCAAACACCGGCAAATCTCTCGGTGTGGAAATAATCAAGATTTCACGAATACCCGCCAGCATCAATGTAGAAAGCGGATAATAGATCATCGGTTTGTCATACACCGGCATGATCTGTTTGGAAATCGCTTTTGTTAATGGATACAATCTGGTTCCGGATCCACCGGCCAATATAATTCCCTTCATTCTTTCATTCCTCCGTATTCTCTAAACCTTATGAAGGGACAGATATTTATTGTATCTGCCCCTACCATATACTGCTTATTTCGTATGATACATATCCTCATAATACTTCTGGTAATCACCGCTTGTAATGTGATTCATCCAATCTTCATGTTCAAAATACCATTTGATTGTCAGCTTAATACCCTCTTTAAACATTGTTTCCGGATACCAGCCAATCTCAGCCTTGATCTTATCGGGCGCAATCGCGTATCTCCGGTCGTGTCCTTTTCGATCTTCTACATAAGTAATTAATTTCTCACTGACCAATTTCTTTCTAGGATCACTATCAGGAAGCATCTCCTGTAAAGTATCCAAAATAATATGAATAATTTCAATGTTCTGCTTCTCATTATGTCCGCCTACATTGTAAGTCTCTCCCAGACGTCCAAGCTCCTGTACCATATCGATTGCCTTTGCGTGATCTTCTACATACAGCCAGTCACGAACATTCTTGCCGTCTCCATAGACCGGAAGATTTTTACCATGAAGAGCATTGTTAATAATCAAGGGGATCAGCTTCTCAGGAAACTGGTACGGTCCGTAATTATTACTGCAATTTGTGATATTCGCCGGAAAATGATAAGTGTCTATATATGCCTTCACAAGGAAATCTGAAGATGCCTTGCTGGCAGAATACGGGCTATGCGGATCATATGGTGTTGTCTCATAGAAAAATCCACCGTCTTCCTCCAAGGATCCGTATACCTCATCTGTTGACACATGGAGGAACTTCTTATTTTCTTTAAAAGTTCCATCCGGTAACTCCCAGGCATTCTTCGCGGCATTCAGCATAACCAATGTTCCCAATACATTTGTTTTTACAAATACATCCGGGTTCTTGATGCTTCTGTCCACATGGCTCTCTGCCGCAAAATGAACCACTCTGTCGATATCATTCTCTTCAAAAATTCTATTAATTGCATCACTGTCACAAATATTTGCTTTTACAAATGTATAATTCTCAAGATTTTCAATATCTTTCAAGTTCTCAAGATTACCAGCATACGTCAGACAATCTACATTGATAATCCGAATATCATTTTTATATTTTTTAAACATATAGTGAATGTAGTTTGATCCGATAAAGCCGGCACCTCCGGTAACCAGATATGTTCTCATTGTTCTATTCCTCCATTTTGATTTAACAATTCCGTAACATTATACCATTATAAGCCATATTATTCAATACTTCTCATTCAACAATACCATCTTGAAAATTATTTTTATAAATTTAGAACGAGCTTCAGCCAAGTTCCTTCACCAAAGCCCGTTCTATCTCCTAATAAGTCTTTAAAGTTTTTATCCGCTGGACGATATTATTTCCATATCCTACCGCAGTTGCCCAACCTGTTCCATTCGGATTTTCTCGTATCCCAAGCCATTCCACATAAGGAGCAGTTCCTCTTCTAACATATTTGAATCGCGGATCTACACATCCAAGTACAAGATCATCTGTACTGGCATAAGCTTTTAAATGCTGGATCTGCGCCCGCACACCTTCTCTAGGGGAAGAGAAAGCATTACCTCTCGCCCCGTTTCCGGTCGCCCCAATTCCGGCAAAGTTGTACTGGCTGATATCAACATCGCCCCCATACCTCAAAAACCCCGTTTCCTTCATCGCCTGACAGAAGGCAACCTCAACTCTTACGCCTTCTGCACCCGCTTCCTCCGCATACATCTGACAAAAGGCTTCTATAGTAGGCACTTCTGTATTGGCATAATAGCTTGGATACGTTGCATTTGCATTATAGTAGTTTACCATCTGCTGAACATTAACCTGGGGAAACCCCATGATGGAATACCCTTCAATCGTGTGCGACAAGCCCGTAACAAATTTGGAAATTCCATTTCCATCTGTCGCATAAAAAT
Source organism: Oscillospiraceae bacterium NTUH-002-81 (assembly GCA_032620915.1). Lineage (NCBI taxonomy): Bacteria > Bacillati > Bacillota > Clostridia > Eubacteriales > Oscillospiraceae > Oscillospiraceae bacterium NTUH-002-81. The sequence goes on along the minus strand of CP136052.1, from coordinate 853,295 downwards.
GAATATTATATCTTCCGACTCCATTTCCGACTTCAGCTGCGTTCATTGTTACATAATAGTTTCCATTTCCCGCATTTAACGCATTGTACCACTTGACATAACTTTTTCCGTCTTTCCATACTCCCGCGGAAACACTGGAAATGCCAGAGGGACTATTAACCTCTTTTAGAACCACCGTAAATATACTTGTCAAACTACTCTGATTGGTTACTTCAGCACCAGATGCAGAGGGCCCTTTTATTTCAAAACTTGTGGATCCAATGAAAACATTCATCCCATTGTTTCCCTCTACATAAACATGAGCATCATATTTTCCTTCTGTTTTGTGATAAGATACCGGAACGGGAACTGACCAATTTCCATCAGAGTTTTTCCCAAGATTATACCACTTTAAATCATCCTGTCCATTTTTTTCGCTCCAGACACCAACCTTAACATTTTTTACTCCACTGGGAATTCTTATATTTTTAGCATAAATTGCAAACCAGGTGTTAGAAGAGTTCACCGAACTGGAAATCTCTGCGTGCGGAAGATTTATGGTTACTCTCGTTCCTCCCACATAATTACGAACCCCATTTCCGCCTGTGATATATACATGCACTCGATAAGTACCATAATTATATCCATGATTTGCAATATCTGCATGTACATTCCAGTTCTGACCACCATCCCATTTTGCAGAATACCACTTCATGTCAGATTGATTATCCTGGCTCCAGACAGCAACATCTACAGCGGCAACTCCTGAATAAGATTTTATTCCGGTAACTCTTATATCAAATGTTCCGTTTATATTATTTTGATCTGTACACTCTACAACATCTGCGCTGGCGCCCGCAACAGTAAAGGTATCTCCTCCTATAAAGATTTTGCTTCCTTTCAGATTTTCTACATATACATGCGCATAGTATAATCCTTTTGATTTATGATACGATACCGGCACAGGAACCTGCCAGCTGCCATCCGTCTGCTTTCCTAAGTCATACCACTTCAAATCATCCTGACCGTTTTCCGCACTCCAAACTGCTGCTTTTACTGATTTCACGCCACCATATTGTGGAAAATTCCGTGCTGTGATTGTAAACCATGTATTGGGAGCATTTATCACTGCACTGACAGCTGCCTGCGGCTTTTCTAAGTTCTCTCTCAAACCGGTTCCATACTTGTAAATACCATTGCCATCAGTCAAATATACATGCATAATATATGTTCCATAATTATTATTATGGTTAGAAATATCTACCCAATAAGAATAAACACCTTCCGCTTCTTTAGATGCCTCGTACCATTTCAAATCTTTCATGTCTGATTGTGTCCAGACTGCGGCTTTTACACTTTGAATCCCTGCAGGAGACGTCACCCCTGAAACAGTAACCTTCATTTTTCCCAAAGAATAATCTTTATTGGAAACTGTGATTCCCGTCGCTTTCGGCCCCTCTACAGAAAAAGTTGTTCCTCCCGCAAAGGTCTCTTTCTTCCCGTTATCTACCGCATATACATGCACACAATAGGTTCCGTCCTGTTTGAAGTCTGATACAGGAACTGTATAATTCCACTTTCCGTTTGTATCTTTTACTGCAGAATACCATTTTATATTATTGGTATTAGAGGTATTCCAGACAGCGAATCGAAGACTTACTGCATCTGCCACCCCGGCTGCGCTTAAAACAAACTGTTTCTGCTGCGCATCTTTCTTTACCGCAGTCACTACTGCCCTGCCCAGAGGCTTGTATGTCATATCGCAGGTGGTGGATCCCAGCATTTTGGAATTTCCGCCTTTATCCGTTGCATACACATGAATATTGTAAATTCCGGTATCATTTTTGTGATTTTTTATATTATCCGTAAACGTATATGTACCTGTTGTATTCCCATCAAAAGAATAAACTTTCAAATCATCCTGGCCATCTTTGCTGCTCCAGATATACATGTTGATTTTATCAACACTTTCTGCCGGAGTGACTCCGGTTAATGACACGGTAAAATCTCCATTCAGGGCATTCATATCGGAAATTTTCAACCCGGAAATTTTAAAGTCCACCGGCCCCTTTATAAGTCCGAAATATTTTGCAATTCCCTCTGCATCAGCTATACCTAGCTTCTGGAGTCCAGCATCCGAAGAAAGGAACTTTGATACGTCCGATGCATTTGTCATAAACGCATGTTCTACAATAATTCCCGGGAAACCCAACTCTTTGCTTCGGCGAATTACTGCGTAGTAATCCGCAAGTGACCCATCAGCATACTTTGTTCCATCCTGAGAATTTCGAATCGTGATTCCCCGATTATATAATCCCAGTTCTGCCAGTTTTGCAGATACTTTTCCAGCCAGATCCTTTCCCTCTGTTCCTATCCAGGAAATATAATGACTGTTAGGATAATAAACCTCCGCTCCATTTGCCGCACCGGAACTACTAGAGTTCAAATGAATGCTGACGTATACATCAGCACCTACGCTTTTTGCATACTCTACCCGCTTTCTGTTATCATCTGTAGAAGAAGTTCCCGGATAAGGGCAACCTGAGCCGCTTCTCGTCATATATACTTTTACGCCATTATATTTTTCCAGCTCAGTCTTACAATACTGTGCTATTTTCAGATTAAGGTCTTCTTCTTTCAATCCACTCTGATGTGCGCCTAAATGCTTACTGTCATGTCCCGGATCCAGTACAACAACAACCTGTCCATTGGCTGAACGAAATTTATCATCATCTTCTCCAGGTACTACGTCCTTTTCTGCTGCCTGAATAGCGTCCTCTATACTGGCTGCGGCCGTTGCATTTCCGTCATCATCAAGGGACACAATTTCCAGCGCATTCCCGCTATCTGGTTCCGCCACCCTATACTGAACAGGATCCATGTCGCCCGACTGAAGATCAATGACAAACGAATTTCCATCGACAACAAATTCAACCTTCGTCAGTGTATAGGTACCCCCTTCATCTGCACTATATACATCTGTAAAAAGAGCTGCATTTCCGACAATATTCTGTGCCTCTATGGTCTTTATGCCATTCTCGCCTGCAACAGATAATACTGCTTTTTCGAAAATTGTCTCATCATCCCCTGCGGATACAACAATGTTCTGTTCCTCGCCCGGCGCAAACTCTGCATAATCCAAATATACATAATTCAGCTCAGGAGCTTCTGCATCCTTAGATTCTTCCTCAAGCAAAGTCTCTTCTTCTGACAAATTATCATTCATCTCTGGTGCTGTGCTATTTTCTTCAGAATCTGATAAAATATTATCCCCTATCTGTTCCTCATTTCGAGAATCATCTTTCGTTTCATTCGGATCAGATTTCTGATCTCCTGCATTGTTATCCACTGCGTCCTGTTCTGGGTTGTTTTGATCAAGACTTACATCATCCTGCGTGGACTTATCTTCCACAAGGGCATTCTGATCCGATTCCATCCCATCCCTACCGTTATCTTCTTCCGCCGCAACCCCTTCAATCACATTATTCTGCGTAACTTCTGATGCCTGTGCTGTCATTGGTGAAGCATTCGAAAAAACGAGTGCCCCCGTAAGAAGCAGAGCCAGTATCCTTTTCATTTTTCTCCCTCCATTTGTACTTAATTAGTAAATCATATCATATTTTCCTTACGTTTAAAATGAAGTTTTCTTACTATTTTCTATCATTTCTATTATTTTATCTACTTCCCTTTTACCTCTACCAATATCCCGTTTCCTTTGGAAGACATTTCCACGACATACTGCGTTATCCTGTCATTCAGCGGGCTGGTATCTTCAAGATGAACATGACCTGCCAGGACTGCACATACAGGACTGTTCTCATTTAAAATCATATCTAGGAATTTCTGCGTTGCCTCATCAGGTTTAATTGCGTCTTCTCCTATCATAAGTGCAGTCCCCCAGCCCTTTATTGATTTCTCCATCAGAGTATCTGTCTGTAAAGGAACATGGAGCATGACGATCACGGGCTTTCCAAGTTCCAGTGCTTGTTGAACAATCGGAAGCGCTTCTTCATCAACCCGGTTGGTACTGTCATCAATTCCAAGAATAACCAAATCTTCGTATTCTGATATTTGTGCTGCATCATTTCCTTTTATAAACTGCTTCAGTAATGGTTTGTACAATTTAGACGCCGTGTGCGTCATATATTCCCACGGGTATGTCCAATCATGATTTCCAAACACATACAAATATGGCATCTGCAACGTATCCAGATTATTTTTCATGTATCGTATATTTGCGAAAGAAGGATAATCAATAATGTCTCCTCCCATCAGCAAACCATCCACATGATTCTTATTGGCATATTCCATCCAATAGGGAAACTGTTCTTCCGAAGTCATCCATTTTCTGTTTCTGAAATAGTTCATTCTCGAACTGCCTAACTCCTGTACACGCAATTCATCCTGCGCATCAGGAACGATCACATGGGTATCGGATACAAATAAAAATCTGTAAGTCTTTTTCAGCCCCCCCACCTGTATTGCCTGTGTTTTTACGCTAGGCATATAATCTGTCAAAATAGTAGTCTCTGCCGTTTTCAGGCAAACTGTTCCGCCATTTTCCAACACACCATAGGCATGCACATAATAAACACCCGAATTATTTTTATGATCTGTTGTATAAACGCGTGCACTCCATTTATTTTCTGAAGTATTTTTTACTGCTTCGTACCATTTTAGATCATCCTGCCCATCCACTTTACTCCAGACTGCAAATTTAATCTTTCTCACATTTTTCCCGATTTTTTTGCTGACAAAAGAAATATCAAACAGATTTTCTTCCGGAATATTTTGCATCGTCAATGTTACCATCGATGTATCTTGCCGGAAATCAAAAGCACATCCGCCAATATATGTTTCCATTCCCCTTGCATCTCTTGCATATACATGCACATAGTATACGCCCGATTCATAGTCATGCATATAAGTGTCTATATGTGCATTCCAGTTTCCATTCTCATCAACAATCGGAAAATACCATAAAATATCATCCTGACCGTTTCTTTTGGTCCATACCGCAACTCTGACCCGCTCAATGTTTGCCGGAGACTTTACATTTTTAATTTTCACCTCAAAAGTTCCATCTTGCTCATTTTTATTCTCTATATTAACAGAATCACAACTAATTCCAGTTACAGCAAAACTTCCTCCTGTAAGGAAGCGACTTGTCCCATTCTCCATTGTCACGTAAGTATGCACATAATATGCACCTGTATCATTATTATGATTTGAAATATCAGCCGATGATAAATATGCCAGATTTTCCGGCGTATACCACTGCAGATCATCCTGTCCATTTATAGCACTCCATACTGCATATTTTATTTTTTTTACTCCTGCCGGCATTCCTCCTTCCAAGCAAATGTCAGCTCGGGACTCACTGTCATTCAGCTGTATTTTTAATTTCGTTTTTTGAGTTGTTATATCCTTTGATAATGTTCCAATACATTTTTCTACTCCGCGCTCATCTTTCGCGTAAAAATGAAAATTATAAGTTCCCCACTCATAAAAATGATCTGACAAATTGACCTGTCCTTGCCAGTCATCTCCATTCTTCTGCATTTCATACCATCTTAAATCATCCTGGCCATTCGCAGTCGTCCATACTGCAACTTTTACAGTTTGAACGCTTGCAGGCGACTTTACTTGTCCTGCTTTTAAGAGAATTTTCCCTGTATAGGCATCGCCTGACTGAAGATGAACTGTTTCAGCCTTTATCCCTTCAATATTCATTGCCGCGCCTGCCAAAAATCTGGCGCTGCCACCTATATATTGATATGCATGTATATAATAAATACCTGTATCGTTTTTATGGTTCTTAATTTGAAAAGAAGCCGCCCATTTTCCTGACTGTTTTTCAGCATGATACCATTTTAAATCATCCTGGCCCCCGGTCTGGCTCCACACTGCAAAACGTACATCTGCGTCACTTTCCTGTTTTAAATATTTTAAAGTTAAATTTCCTGCGGATTCTTCCGCATTTAATTGCACATCCAAGACAGGCTGCACTGTCGTTTCAATAGACGCAATTGTTCCTGCAAGAAAACGCTTTTTTGTTCCGTTCCCAACATATACATGGAAATAATATATGCCAGAATTATTCTCATGGTCAGAAATATCTACTTCTATTTTCCAGATTCCATCCTGTTGCAGATTTGCTTCATACCATTTCAAATCATCCTGTCCATTTTCTTTACTCCACACACCCACACTTACATTTTCGTTAATCTGCGCCTTATAATTCTTTAATATTCCTGTGAATCCAGTTCCGCTACTATTTACAGTCACATCAAACTCTGGCTGTTTTTCTATTGTCTCTTCTGTAAATTCCACATCAAAAGAAATTGTATCTGCAGAACCCAGTGTTACATTTTTTATGCAAATACCGCTATTGCTGCCATCATAGTATGTTAAGGCCGTTCCTTCATCAATACCCTCTTTCCCTTTCTCAATTCCAATAGAATTCCAGCTGCTCTTATGTGCTGATAAAGCTGCATCATAGATATTGCCCTTTCCTGCATTCAATCCAGTCTCCCCTGGGCGGAACACATACATCGCATCATAATCTCCTGCATTTCCCGATGATGCAAACACCCCAAGCTTCACATCATTTACCATCCGATACACAAGCAAACCGCCAGTGCAATAGGAAGACAATACCTGATCATTTCCTGACAAATTTCGAAATTCCACTACAAATATCTCATTTGGATTACTTGAAGAAACTATTTTTACTGCATATTTCTCAGACGGATCATCATATTGCGCTGCCGATAAAGTCACATGGGTTGATTTTGTAATGGTATCCAGCGGTTCTCCCCATTCCATATATTCTCTCTGATAGTATGCGCTCAAATTCTGCGGTGTTACAGATGCTGTATTGGCCATTACATCCCAGCATCCCACCGGCGTCCCTGTTCTTGTATAACGATATAAGTCCGGCAATCCCAATGTATGCATGAATTCATGAATGGCTGTTGCACTAGAGGAAACCTCTGATCCCATAATTCCCCAAGAATCTGTTCCTCTGCTGAGAAAATTGTAAGAATACATGCTTATTCCATTGATAGTTTCACTACTCACATAAGATGTTTTATGCGGCCATAATAAATCATTATGGTTAATCGGATAAATGGCCGAAGCCGTGTCAAAAGCAAAACTGATAGAATCCATATATCCATCCGCATTGCTGTCAAAATCATATTGCTGTAATTCACTTCTATTCTCAATCTTTAGTTTTCTTAATATTTCATCGCATAAGGCTTTTTCTCTTACCATCCGTTCCGAGAAGGTAAAATATCCTTCCGTATTCTCTGCAGTTGCAGCCAGATAATACGCAATTGGATGATCTACTTCAATACTGTAATATACAGAAGAACTTGACTGTGGAAAAAATTGCGTATTAACGTTCAATTCTCCATAACTCATTTCCGAAATATATTGCAGCATAGATCCTTCCATCGTATTGTATGTCCGATTCAGGAGAATACTCTTTTCATCATTCATATATTCATCCTGGCCTTGAAACCGTACAAGAACCAAAATATTATTTATATTTTTTGGATCAGATGACCGCGAAGAGAAAACATCTATCTCATTTGATGCTACAGAAATATCATTTCCTGCATCCAGATAATCTGGTCCATGATCAAGAAATGCCTGCCTGCGCATTTGTACCTCCCAGGCATTTTGCGCTCTTTCTTCCCCTATGACATCCGTATCATCTTCCTCATTTGAATCACTCTCCACGAACGCCTCAAGATCATGATCCTCTGAAACATCCTCATTTTCAGATTCCGGAACCATTTCATCCTGATTTTCACTTTCCGCCTCATTTGCCGGCATGCCATCTGTATATTTGTCTTCTTCAGCATCTGTTTCAACACCATTTATTTCCTGTTCTGTCTCCAGAGACATATATTCCTGTCCCGTATTTAATTCTTCCGCATACACAGGCTCACAAATCTGCATGCTCAAAACAGTTGCTGCCAATAATAAAGCAACCATCTTTCTGTCTTTTTTCATAAATATATTTCCTTTCATATTTCGTCTTTAGCAGTACCAACTGTCACTCCCGCCAAGAGTATTAAAATAGCAAACAACGGATAATTATATCGTCCCTGTACTTCTACCAACATGTATGATAAGAATAAACCGATATAAGCTACATACAAAATATAGATATCCTTATTTTTCTTTGATCGGATCCCTCCCCAAAATCCTAATATGGAAATGCCATAAAAGAATATATTTATACCAGCTTTCAAATAGTTAACTATTTTTACAGAGAAGTCAACATTTCCTATCAACAACCACTGTACAACAGCTTTTCCGTTTCCTACCAGATTCCATATTTTTGTCACCAGAAATTTCCCTAAATTTGTTATATTTCTAATATGAGAAATTGCAATCGGCAACATTTTCATTTGAACATCTGATGCTGTGATATCGGGATCATTTGAATATTGGAACAGTAGTTTCCAGTCTTCTATATTCCACAATCCTCCGTATTTCTCATTGCTACCCACAGCTATGCTATACCACGGAAGACCTGCCGGAGATTGTCCTAAAATATGTACTGTATATATTCCCAGGATTCTCTGGCATGTCAGAAAACTTATTCCAACTATTATAAGTATTAACAGACTTTTAAAGTTCACTTTTTTATTGTAAATGAAAATAATTGTCAGAATCAACGCCAAAATAACAACAATCGCAACCGGACGAGTCATATTGAACAACGACAGTAGAATTCCTATTGCTACCCATCTGAAAATCTCTATCCTTTTTTCAAATTCCTTTTTTAGTCCGCGAATAATAAGTAAAAATATCAGTAACAATAACGTTGTGTAATATGTCTCCGACAAAACAAAACAATTCCATAGGCTTTGCATCGGAGATATTATCCAAAGAAGTGCTGCCGCCGAAGCACCATTTCTATTTGACAAATTTCTTGCTATACCGTAAATAGCAGCCATTGCTATCACGCTCAAAAAAGCATTTGCAAGTCGCGCCACGGCCGTATAATACCCAAATACTTTAAACAATGGAACCAAGAAACTAACATACCCAAGCAAGTGCGGAAACAGTGCTATGAATCGGGCATTATCTACCATTCTTCCATTTTTCAACAATTCTCCGCAATACTGAAATATTCTTAAATCATCCTGGTTAGGCACTGGTTTTATCAATAAGACAACCAAAAACTTTACAATTACTGTCAAAGCAAGTAGCATGATAAAACTTTGCATTTCTGAAAGCTTTCTTTCCTTGGTAAATACCACCCGCATTGTTCCGTAAATAATTCCACCACAAGCAATACCTCCAATAACCTCACCCAGATAAATTTTTGAATGAAATGCTGCAACACAGATACTTATAAATAGGATTGCTGAAAACACGATGCAAACTACCCACTTTGATAATTGTTCTATAAAATTTCTATCCACTCTCATCAAACACCACTCCTATTGCAAAAATATTACCCTCCTGAAGGAGCTAAACTCCCGTTGCATATACTTCGTATGCCTGATTTTCTCCAACCAGCCTGCAGTCAAGTTCTTGCATATATCCCTCCATTTCAAGTTTTTTATTCATTACAATAAAATCTATCTGTCTATCCTGAATACATTGTTTCATTGCAGACCTGTCAAATGCCTCTCCATTGCTAACCATACGCATCAGCATCTGTTCTTCTTTTTCCCGATCCGACATCACATTAAACCAGCCATCATCTACAATTCCTGTAATGTACGATTCTCTGGTGATTCCGCAGATGACAAACGCATTCCATTGACGAATGGTAAGCTGCAATGGTTTCTCCATGGCAACAATCACATATTCTTCTTGTTTTTCCTGTTCAATAATATCTGAAACATCTATCGTATCCTGAGAAATTCCATAGACAGTTTCCGGCAATTGCAATTTATCCGGCTTTAGATATGTGTCGCCACAGAAATACAGTAAGCATATAAGGAAAAGCATCCAACATATCTTATCGCTTGTTTTTTTCTGTTTTATAAAAAGCTCAGTCAAAACATATGCCATTACCGAAATCATTGGCAGCAACCATATAAAACGATATAACGTTCCTCTAGAACCCAAATTTTTCAAAAACTGCATAGATTTTGAATTTAATAGTGCAGCCGCCCCCAGTGCATAGCACATCAAATATTTTTTCTTTTCATTTTCACAATTTCCCCAGATCCAAATGACACAGCACAAGAAAATAATAACAAGGCCAGTCCCATTTCCGTATTTCTGAATCATTTCTTTTATCGTATCTGCACCGTACATTATCTCACCTTTATTGTTAAAATATCTTTAGAAAACAAGAAGTAGACAATCGCATATACTGAAGGAACTATCATAACCACTCCATATCTCCACAAAATTCCTATTTCCCGCTTCATAAAAAATAGCGTCAAAATAGTAATCGACATAAGGACGGGTGCCAACAATACTGCAGAAAAAGAAACTGCATTACAGGCGATAGCAATTATGAATAAAAAAACCCAGTATTTTTTAGACTTACATTCTTCATTAAGATGAAGTACAATCAAAAATATCGCTGGAATAATCACGTTACTGCAATATCCTTTTGCCTCCATTCCCCTTGTCAGCAAAAACTCTGATGTACTGTATGTAGAAACAAAAGCAAAGTTCAGAACATCTGCAAACAGTACAAATTCCAAAGCATAAGTTGTACTCCAATCCTTTGAAAAAAACATTCCCATTTCAAATAGTATTGCATTAGAAAGAATGGATAAAATCGTCGGAATGACATATCGACAATATAAAAGAACATGGATTTTAAATATTCTGCACATCACAACACCATACATATAAAAACCCGAAAGCGCATATCTAAAATCAATAATCGACTCTTTTATCCCGTCATTACCATTATAAATATACATCGTATCTGTCTGCATGGTTGTGTTCATTGTACCCACATAATAAGCAGTATCCCAACCGTTATATCCATTACGCACCATATAATATATCTGCAGTACAATAAGTAATCCAGTAAAGACAACTAAAAAGAAATTAAAATTTCTCTTCATTTTCAGTTGCATTCCCTTTTTTCTTTGTTTCAGCAAATATATGCCCGCACATAATATGAGCAGGATCACGATTTTCCAGATATCCACCACGATACGCATCCTGCCCTGCATCAATATCGCAGGTAACACGACCATTTGAAAAAGGGCAAAATACAGAAAGAAACCTATTATCATTTTTTCTAATATATTACCGGCAATCTTGGCACCTTTACATACCCATTCGCCGCAAAAATAATATATACAAAGATTCAAAGATATTATTGTAACTATTTTTAATATATCTATCATATTTTATCTTTCTATTTTAAAATTTCTAAAGTTCTGCATATTCCGTCTTCCATTGTCCAGCCCGCTTTCCAGCCCAGTGTTTTTAATTTATGGGAAGACATCAATGCCTTGGTTGCTTTGGAATATCCGGCAGATTCCTGTACATCCGGTATTTCAAATACCACCTTTTTCCCCACATAAGCAGCAATCATATTGGCCAAATCTTTTAGCGTAATGTCAGATTCCGGATCAGCGATATTATACGCCTCTCCATCCTTTCCCCTCATAAGAATTGTGAGAATACCTGATACTGCATCCGCCACATATGTGTACGAGTAAAGCTGATTTCCCTCGCTTTTTAAGACAATATCCTCTCCCGCAATTCCCTTCTTTATAAACTGAGAAATCGCTTTCGTGTCCGATAATTTCATTGTCGGTCCATAACATCTTGCAAGTCTTGGAATCACAACCTCTATGCCATACATTTTTCTATAAGCCTGGCAAAGGGATTCTCCCGCTCTTTTCCCCTCCGGATATCCTGCTCTTAACGTATTGCAGTCAATATACCCGCAATAAGCTTCATCAAAATAATCAACATCGCCTCTGTTTTCTCCATATATTTCCACACTGGACAAGAAAACAAAACGCTTGCATTTCTTTTGTACAGCCACATCCAACAAATTTTTCGTTCCCGTCAAATTGGTCATCAAGGTTCCGATCGGATCTGAAGAATACATCAATGGATGTGTATTGCTTGCGGCGTGAATCACATAGTCCACATGTGTGAGCATTTCCAGTTCTAATGTCTTATTAATGTCACCTTTCACGAACAAAAATTCCGGGCAATCCCAATATCTTGCAAAACGTATTTTGGCCTGTTCCTCATCTCTTCCCAATGCGATAATTTGGATTCCGATCTTTTTTTCCATCAATACATCAATCAAAAATGTTCCGATCAATCCGCTGGCACCGGAAATCAAAACCGTTTTTCCCTTCAGCATCTCCCAATCCAGGGAAAGATTAGAAACACATGAAACATCCTCTGCATATTTTTCTATTTTAACCATACATCTTTCTCCATCTTCATATAAGCCTTAAACATCTCTAAATCATCTTTGGTTGTCAGTTTTATATTTCGATCCGATCCCGCTGCAAAGTGAAGCTTTTCACCCAGATCGACCATCATTGTGTTGGTATAGGACGAACCATAGATTCCAATCTCTTTTTCAAAAGCTTCGTGATAGGCCTGATCAAGTTTTCCAAAATAATAGGCCTGCGGCGTTGACACACGGCGCAAAGTATCTCTTGGAATATACTCGCAGCTGGTTTCACCATCCTCTGTTCTGAAAATCTGCTCATTATACGGCAGGGACGACACTGCATTTCCATATTTTTTGCATGTGACAATCACATCTGAAAGTACCGTATCATCTATCATCGGACGTATTCCATCATGTATCACGATAATATCCTTTTCAGTACATACACTTTCCAAATGATATACACCATTCCGTATGGACTCCTGGGCAGAATTTCCTCCGCGTACCACCCATTTCAACTTCGTAATATTAAACTGATTTGCATATGCCCATACCAATTCCTGCCAGCCGTCTAGGCAGACAACCTCTATCTCGTCTATCTCAGGATGTTTCTGAAACCCTTCCAATGTGTATACAAGAATCGGCTTATCATATACATTGATAAATTGTTTCGGGATATCCTGTTTCATCCGATGTCCACTGCCGCCTGCTATAATAATTGCTATATTCATCGTTCTTTCATCCTTTCCTTAAAAATCATGTTGATCAGAAATTCCTTTTCTTCTGCTTCGTTTTTCTAAAATTCTTCCTAATATAAATATTCCAGCATACGAAAACCAGAATGGCAGTCGCCATACAAAATCAATTGCTTTCAACGCACACGCCCTGGGCATGTATAAAAAGCCATTGATCGTCATAAACAGAAATGAACAGATCCCTACACTTTTCCCAGCCAAACGGAAAAAAAGCAAACAAGCACATCCCCAATAAGATTCCCACTAAAAAGACACCCCAGAAACGGAAATCAAGAAACAGTTCCAAGATATAACAAGAACCCGTTCCATGCCCTTGCAGATATTTTTTCTTTCCAAGAAGTATCCAGGACAAATGATGTGCTAATATATTACTTTCGGTTGCATTTTGTATAGAGTTGCTTTCCGTCAATGCATCCGCTCCCAGCAATCTCGCAATCGTCCCATGGCGCAGCCAATCAATCAGGGGGCCAAACGTATAAGATACAACGCCCCGGTTTCTCAACTGCTCTGCTTTGGCCAATCCCGCGCACAGCCATGAAAAAGTCACCCCTTGTTTAAAGAAAAAATCTTCAAATAAGACAAACGGAGAAAAACGAAACTACCGTTTTTTGTTCCCGAATATAGTTTAAAATTCCCAGCAGAACAATCCCAACCGTTGCACCAATAATCATGAACCGTTTTTCCCATGCTCCAACCCATTCATGCTTTCGCTCCAGGTAATCCCGGAAGAAAAAATAAACCATCGAAAACAAAATTGCTAAAACAAAATCTGTACGAGCACCACAAATTGCCATTGGCAATCGCAATATTACATATGATCCCAGGACTATATATGCCTCTTTTTTACTTGGTAAGAACGCAAGCCAGATACATAAACTAAAAAACATAAATGTAGAGCCCACGTAAATAATATAAGGTAAGCTACTTTTAAAATCGACATAGTATGATACATAAGAATGGGAAATAATAAACATGACCTTTTCTATTATCACCACAACTTCACATAAATAGCTTGCTATAAACACAATCAAAGCCGCTTGTTTCCCATATTTTGTTTTTTGAAGCATCCTTCATTTTAGAAGCTTCATATGTTTGCTTTTCTGCTTTTTCTAAATATAGGCTAAGCTGCGCCCCCATCCATAACCCTATCAAAGAAAGGAAAATCAGTTCCAGTGCCAGCATTACAGATTCCGCCGTTGCCTGATATCGTTTTACTTCATACAAAATCAATCCGTCACTGTGTAAAATAGTCAGTAAAGGACGCCCTAATAAAAATGTAAAAAAGGTTATATGAAAAAGTAAAAAAGGCAGCCTTCCCTCCTGATTTTTCAAAGAAAACATCATATTATGTCCCCATAAAATCAAGATTGCTCCAAAGAGAAGATTTTCCCAGCCTTTCACGACTCCCAAAACAGCCAGAATAATACTCAATATCCGCACAATTCTCATAAAACTTCTATATCTATCAGCCACCATTTTTACTATGCACTCCTGTGGAACAGTTTTAAAAAGTATTTTAAATCTTCTCTACAGAAGATCCAGCCAATCATAAAAACATATATCGTAGAAATCAAAAGTAAACAAATTCCCTTTATAAACATTTTATCGAAGGATGCAACTGTGTGCAAAGAAAACCTATAACTCAGCGGCATCATTACCATAATTGCACAGGCGAATAACAAATATTTTTTATAATAATCCATTGATCTTTTATGAAAAATATATTTATATACTACATGTGGTTCTATGGTTAAATCTGCCAATACCATACAGGCTATCGTTCCTATCACAACCCCGGCCAACCCGCACTTTTTTGCCAGAACAACCGATACGATCAGATTGATGGCCGATTCCAGCAATGGTTTATACCGATCCGGATAATAAATACCTGCCGCTGATTTAAACGTGGTCAGCGAATATCGCATGCCATTCACATACAGCCGTACTACCATCAAAAATACAACGCCACTTTCCAATAACATTTCTTTCCCATAAACCACACCAATAAAATCATTAAACAGGCCGAATGAACAAACGGAAATAACTCCAAACAACGCAAAATTAAAGTAATTAAAATGATCAAATATTGTCTCTATCTCATCTGGGTTGTTCACATTATAATTGCCCACGCTTGCTGTAACTGACCCAAAAAGCTGTGATGCCAATGTCAAAAATGCATTTACTACGTAGGCGTAATTCGTATATTTTCCTACCGTTACAATCCCTATACACATGGAAATAATCAATGCATCCGTGGAATTCACGACAACGCCGCCTATTTTATGAGCCATTAATGCTCCCACATTTTTTTTCATTGTCTGAAGCGTCTCCGCATGAACAATTACTTTTTTATTCTTTTCAATATACGGATACGCCTTTTTCGTTTTTCTGGACAACAGAACACTTTCTAAAATAGTAAAAAAAATCTGCAGTAAAAGATATGCAATAAAATCACGTGTAGTCAAAAGGACTACGATCTGAAATAGATTGGTTAATATAAACAACCCACCATGATAAAATATGGTAATATATTTTCTTTGATCCGCAATAAACAGATTTTGTTTGTATGCAGAAAAATATGTCAGCGAAGTATTGATCACATACAGCATAAATACTAGATAAATATTATTTATTTCCGATATATCTCCTGAAATAAACAATTTTATAAAAGGTGTCAAGCCTGCTCCTATGAGGAAAATAATTCCCCCAACGGCTGTATAAACTTTGCGATACAACTGCATAATTGCGGAAATCTGCTCCTCATCATTTTCAGCCAACGGCTTATACAAACTGAACACGATTGCCTGTCCGATTCCCAATTCCACAAGTGACAGCATAGAAAGCATCTGTGTAAACAGGCTGTTAATCCCTAAACAAGTCGCGCCTAACTCCGCCAAGAAGATTCTTCTTGAAAGAAATACAATTAAAATATTAATAATTTGAAAAACCACTGCCGTAATGGCATTGATAATTGAATATTTTGTTCGCAAAAACAACCTCCAGCTTTTCTATTCCTGCCCAATCAACTGCTTATTTCGTTTTGTGTACAATTTAAGACACACCAGATAGAATTTTTCATTCAGCATCAGTCCCGTTGCTGCTATCTTTCTTCCTTTCCCAACAAATGGATTTTTCATTATTTTTCTATAGTTTTTTCTGATGCACGAAATAATCTTCTTCTTCCACACGGAATCGTCCCTGGTTTTTATTCGAAGCATTTTATCCAATACATAAAACCAGCTCCAGTAGACACGAAAATCAGCAAGTTCTGTCAATGACGGATATTTCTCTTCTATTATTTTCCTATTGTTTAAATACGCCTCACAGATACTAAGATCCTTTTCTATAAATGGTTTGGTTGTAATTGTCCCTCCTCTGTGTACATAGTAATATTCTGGAGTCATATCAAACGCAGCCTTTTTTATCTTCGTCAAAAAAGGAATAATAAAATGTGCATCCTCAGAGGTCTTTCCTACCAAAAAACAATTCTCATCCAGCAGTTCTTTTTTATATAATTTATTAACCGCTGTTACAGATGCCATTTTCCCATGCATAACAAGTTTAATGGCTTCCTCCGCATCTGTTACAAATTTTCCTTCCGTTTTCTCATAAGAAGGCTTTGTCCTATTTGCATAGCAGTCATACATCCCGCAGAATGCGATATCTGCATTCTCTTCTGTAATTCTTTTATATAATACCTCATACATATCTGCCGCTATATAATCGTCACTATCCACAAACCCTACATACGGCGCTGTTGCAGCTCGAATTCCAAAATTACGAGCTTCACTTAGCCCTCCATTCTTCTTATGTATCACTTTAATTCTATTATCCGTTAAATATGCATCACATTTTTTTCCTGATAGATCTGTAGAGCCATCATCTACAAGAATAATCTCTATATTATCAAGCGTCTGTTTTTGAATAGATTCGATACATTTATCTATATATTTTTCCACATTATATACCGGAACAATAACCGAAACCAGTGGATTGTTCTTTATACTTTCTCCCATAATCAACTGATTACCTCTCTGATTTTTTTATACAAAAGTGCAGACGCATTGCCATTTTCATACGAACCAAATAGTTTCAAATGCTGATCTGCCATCTGGCGACATTTCTCCTCAGAAACATCTCTGATCACATTTTCTAATTCACTTTCATTCTTTGCAATAATTCCAGGCCATTTTTCTACCGGCGTGTAAGTTCCTCTGTCACCCATATATTCATCAAAATCTGGAATGTACAATATGCAGGGCTTCCCTAAAATTGCAAAATCCCAAATACTGGAAGAATAATCTGTGATCAGCAAATCTGCTGCGGCCAGCAATTCCTGCATGTCCTCGTGAGATGTCACATCTATCACTTTTTTATTATCACCTGTATATACATCTTTGCTTGTATAATGAGAGCGATTAAATATCACAGCCTCCTTACCATATTTATTTTCCATTTCTCTGATTACAGTTTCAAAAGGCAGACTTACTTTCAATGATTCTGCATGGCTAAAATCCCCGCGAAAAGTCGGCGCATATAAAACAATTACTTTCTCCTGCGCTTTAAATGAATCCCGGACCTTATCCGATAACAGTTCAATCTTACTCCTGTCAAACAGACAATCGTTTCTTGGCATTCCAATATTCAGCACTTCTCCGTCATAATGATATGCCTCTTGGATATTATATTTTGTAAATAATGCTGAACTTGAAACATAATAACTTGTTTCTTTCCGCACAATCTCATCCTGCCATTGTGTCGCCTTGGAAAATGTCGCAGAATATGACAATCCTACCCGCTTATATGCCCCTCCCGCATGCCAGGTATTGATAACAACCTGCTGTTTTCTTTTAGGCAGATATACTTCATCTGTCATATTACAGATAATGATTTTGGATGTAAAACGGTAATAAAAGTACTTCAAACTATTATATTTAACACTTGTTATTCCTTTTATATCTCTATGTTTTTCAGGCTCTCTGAAAACCCAAACCAGTTCAAACTCATTCTTATGATTATTATATAAATATTCTGAAACATATTTCGGATTACATGAATAAGACTTCCCTTTATAGCTTTCAAACATGATCCGATTTCTTTTGATGGGAAATACAAAAAACAGGTGAAATGCGAAACGAATCCCCTTTCTCACCAAAATATTTACTTCATCTTTCAACTTTATTTTCTCCTCGTGTTCTGATTTTTCAAATATTTGATTCCTCTGTATTTCCTGTAAGAGTGATCTAAATCCATGAAAATGACATCATGAGAAGCCACTTGTTTTTCCTGTGGCGGCAATTTCATATAATCTCCAAAAGCAATTCTGAGATAAGCATCATACCCGACAGGAATAGGAAGCTTTGTTTCTTCAAATGGCACAAAAACTACTTTTTCAAATGCACTTTTCGGATACCAGTTTTTCATATATCCCGGACCTGAACATAATTCTGTAATACCTTTGCAATCGCGAATCGCATATTTTGTCATTTGTTTTTTTGCGAACATATATAACTTGTATTTTGCCTTTTTCCCCGGTACTAATTTTAACAGGGTTTTCCCAATCATTTTTACCACTTTTCCATGGTTTTCCGGCACGATCTGTGCGCAATACAACGAATAAATCAACGCCCAAAAGCACTGTATCTTACGAGCAACCCGACCATTCGGATAGCCATCTAACGGCAAAACATCCAAAACAATACCCTGTGTTATATCCATGTCTTTCTGGTAAGGCTTAATGTATGTTGTTTCACTGTCGCGAATTACAAAAAAAAGATTTCCGATAATATGCTCCTGATCAGAAAGTTCCATTTTATAACGGCTATTTTTCATCTGTATTTTCCACAGTTTCACCGCTTTTTCATAATCTTCACGTGGCATAAAGAAATCCAGATCATCGTCCCACGGAATCCATCCCTTATGCCGAACAGCGCCAATACAACCACCTCCACACAAATAGCATGTCAAATGATTCTTCCTGCAAAAATCAACAAATACTTCTGCCATTTGCAACGTCAACTCATGTAGTTTTTGCAAATCATCACTAGAAATTTTTACCATACGATATCCTCTATCTTTTCAGCAATTCTTTCAGCCCTATCAAGGAACCCGCCCCATAGGACAGATGAAACAAGAAATACAAACTCATCAACTGAAGCTTGTCAAATATGGTTTCTCCCAAACAGCAGGAAAAGTAACCATCCAAAATCAAATACGACCCCATTTCTCCTATAAGCATTTTTCTTATTGTTTTTGACCAAAAACTACCTAGGCATAATCCGATAAGAGAACTCAAAAATGCCAAAGGCACAAAGTGTCTTATCCCCATAGATCCTGGGACATACTTATTCGTGATCACATTCCATTTCCCATTTTGAAATGCCATCTCGCATAAAGATTTAAACGTATCACGACAATAATATGTACTCGTAATATCGCTTGTCATAAAAACTTTTCCGCCATTTTTTCGAATCCGGTAATTTATTTCATTGTCTTCCCCCCGAGCAAGACGTTCATCAAATCCACCCCACTTTTCAAATACCTCTCTCCGAAAGGCTCCATAAGGCACCGTGTCTACATATCCGCTGCTGCCATATGTTCGAAACTTTGAATTTCCGACTCCGAATTTTGAAGATAGCATCTTAGCAATATTCGTTCCTGTCTTAGAACGACTTTTCGTAATTATAATTCCCCCCACATTATCAGCATCTGTGTTTTCCAAATAAGAAACACATTTTACGATATAATCTGATGGGTATTCTGCATGTGCATCTAAACGGATAATGTATCTTCCCAAGGCATGCTTAATTCCTATATTCATTGCACAAGACTGTATTCTTTTGGGATTATCATAATATTTTAATAAACACGGATATTCATTCTGATATCTTTTTAAAATGTCTATTGTTTTATCGGTAGATCCTCCATCCACAAAAATCCATTCCATTTTCTCTCGCAAGAACTCTTGTTCTATCAAAGACTTTATACAGTTTTCAATATATGCTTCCTCCATATATACTGGAACGATCACAGACACATCTATCTTTCTAAATTCCATAAAAACCTCTTCTATCCCAAAATGGCGATTGCCGTTTTCAATATTGTAAAACATTCTCTTAAAATGCCAAATTTTTTTATTTCCATTAAATTATACTTCATCTTCTCTGGAAGTATCTTTTTCACATATACCTCATCGGCATTTTCTGCCTCATCCAGCAGTTTTGCCTCATCTTTATAACGGATACTGGCTTCACTCGTGATCCCTGCCGGGAGCAGCAACGTTGCCCGCATTTCTTTGGTATACTTTCTGACATACTTTACCGCCTCCGGACGGGTTCCCACAAAACTCATGTCTCCGTTCAACACATCCAAAAGCTGCGGAAGTTCATCGATTCGAAGATCTCTCAGTTTTGCTCCTACCTTTGTAATTCTGCTGTCATTCTGTACCGTCACCGCGGTTCCCATTTTATCCGCATGGTTTACCATTGTCCGAAACTTATGGATTTTAAATTTTTTACCATAAGCTGTCACCCGTTCCTGCCGATAAAATACCGGCCCAGGAGAATCCAGTTTGATCATCATCGCTATGATCAACATGGGAATGGCAAATATGGCAAGCAGTATTTCTGCCATCACCACATCAAAAATCCGTTTCAGCCTCAGACTTGTTTTCTTCTTAGAAAGAATGTCATAATATTTTCTGACCTCTTCACATTGCATAAATGAAGGCAACTCTTCCCATTTTCTAAGCATAACTACTCCTGTACTACAAATACGCTTTTACAATCCGGCTGTAATTTTCAATAACATAGCCAACTTCTTCATCTGTCAATTTTGTATGAAGTGGTAGCGTAATTTCATTTATAAAACGTGCATAGGCATTCGGATAATCTTTTATATCAAATCCCAGATTTTTGTAAGCTGTCAGCAACGGCAACGGCTTATAATGGACATTGCAGGCGATTCCCGCTTCAGCCATCTTTACAATAATTTCCTGTCTTTGCTCCGTTGTAATTCCCGGCACCCTTGTGATATACAAATGACCTGATGATTGATGTTCTTCTGTATAATGCAGTAATACCTCAATGCCAAGCGGTTTGAACGCTGCATCATACTTATTGATCATCTGTTTCCGTCTGGAAAGTAAACCTGCATATCGTTTCATCTGTGCCAGTCCAATGCCAGCCACAACATCTGTCATATTGCATTTATACCATGGACCTATGACATCATATTCCCAGGCACCAAGCTGTGTCTTCGCCAGCGCATCTTTTGACTGTCCGTGGAGAGAAAGCAACTGATACTGGTGATAAATTTCCTCATTGTCAATGCCATCGATGTCTCTCCAGGTAACTGCTCCGCCTTCCGCCGTTGTAAAGTTTTTTACTGCATGAAAACTGAAATTTGAGAAATCTGCGACACTTCCCACTGGTTTTTCTTTCCATGTTGCGCCAAATGCATGTGCCGCATCCGCCATCACAATGATTCTCCCTATGGCTTTCTGTAATTGATTTGCTGGGTGAAATAAATGCTTTTTATTCTCTACAATAGAGAAAATCCGATCATAATCACAGGGAACGCCACCCAAATCTACTGGTATGATCACCTTTGTATTCTCTGTGATAGCTGCTTCCAGCTGATCGTAATCTATTTCCAGAGAATCTTTCTGTACATCTACCAGAACAAGTTTTGCCCCCACATGGCAGACAACAGATGCACTGGCTGTATATGTATACGCCGGTACAATAACCTCATCATTTTCAGAAATTCCTAATAAACGCAGTGTCATTTCTGCACACGCAGTCTGAGAATTCAAACATACAGCACGATTTGTACCACACAGCTGCGCCACTTCCCGCTCCAGTTCTTTTGTCTTCGGCCCCGTTGTGATCCAGCCAGACCGCAGTGCCTCTGTCACCTGTTCAATTTCTGTTTCCGTAATATCCGGTGGGGAAAATGATATTTTCATAATAATCTATATCTCCTTTTAATCCTCTTTCAACTGATAGGTTGAAACAATCTCTTTTACTCGTTTTCGGATATCAATATCTCCATTGATATCTGCATCCAACTGACGTAACTTTTCTTCAAACCAATCCTCGTCAAACATAATCGGATGACCAATATAAATCCGATGATTATCCGTCTTTTTCAGCCCTTCTTCGTCCATTAACAGCTCTTCATACAACTTTTCGCCTGGCCGCAGCCCAGTGAACTCAATTTTGATATCTACTCCCGGTTTATATCCCGATAGCTTGATCAGATTTTCTGCCATATCCAGAATTTTCACAGGCTGTCCCATATCCAGTACAAAAATCTCGCCGCCCTTGGCATAAGAGCCCGCCTGTAACACCAGCGATACCGCCTCCGGGATCGTCATAAAATAACGCACGATATCTGGATGTGTTACTGTCACCGGTCCTCCCTGCGCAATCTGCCGTTCAAACAACGGGATGACACTTCCATTACTTCCCAGCACATTACCAAATCGTACAGCGACAAACTCTGTGCTGGAACGCTGATTCATCATCTGAATCACCATCTCACACATGCGCTTGGATGCTCCCATGATATTGGTCGGATTTACGGCTTTATCTGTAGAGATCAGTACAAAGCGCTTCACACCATAACGAATTGCCGTCTCAGCCGTTTTGTATGTTCCAAACACATTATTTTTAATCGCTTCTTTGGGGCTGACTTCCATCAGTGGAACATGCTTATGTGCAGCTGCATGATAAACAATCTCCGGGCGATACATACTGAATACCTCATCCAGTCTATGATTGCTTCTCACAGATCCAATCAACACCTGCAGATCCAAATCCGGATACTCGCGCACCAGTTCCTGCTGAATATCATATGCATTGTTCTCATAAATATCAAAGATAATCAGCTGCTTTGGTCTTGCCTTGGCGATTTGCCGACAGAGTTCGCTTCCGATAGAGCCTCCTCCACCAGTAACCATCACCACTTTACCCTTTAAATATCCAGTGATCTCATACATATTCACCCGGATTGGCTCTCTTCCCAGCAAGTCCTCGATGCGCACTTCCCGTAATTTAGAAATGCTGACCTCGCCATTCACTAACTGGTACAAACCAGGCAGTCTGCGAATCCTGCACCCAGTTTCTTTACAAATATTTAAAATGGCTGTTATATCATCTGGAGCCGCACTGGGCAGTGCTACAATAATTTCCGATATATCATACTGTTCTACCGTAACCTCAATATCATCTCTTCCACCTACAATCGGAATACCTCTTAAATATTTTCCCTGTTTTTCCCGGTTATCATCAATAATACAGCAGACCTTAATCCGCAGATACTCATTGCTTTCAATCTCCTTCAAGATTGTATTGCCTGCTGCCCCGGCACCAATCAGCATCGTATTGATTCGATCCCGCTCTCCGCCGTAAACCTTCTCTCTAATGACCCGCAACAAACGATAGCCAAAACGAATCCCCGATGTTCCCACAATCAGCATCATCATATAAATCACATGATAACTTCTCGGCATTCGAATACCCATCAACTGCATGCCAATCATCTGCTCTGCCATAGAAACAATTGCAGCCCCCCCAACTTCCAGTAATTCAGAGGCACTTGCGTATGCCCAGACACTCTGGTACAACCGGAACACCAGGTAAATCAGCAACGTCAACGGGATATTGATCACCGAATAGGTTGCAACATATTCCATATAGTATGTAGGAATCATCCGAAAAGAAAAATCATAGCGTATATATAACGCCAGGAAAGACGCAATTATTACGGTTAATACATCTAAAAACGCCAGCATTACAATTCGATTCTTCGGTA
Organism: Oscillospiraceae bacterium NTUH-002-81; assembly: GCA_032620915.1. Taxonomy (NCBI): domain Bacteria; kingdom Bacillati; phylum Bacillota; class Clostridia; order Eubacteriales; family Oscillospiraceae; species Oscillospiraceae bacterium NTUH-002-81. The sequence continues at coordinate 829,370 of CP136052.1, read as the reverse complement.
TTCTTTTTATTCCACCAAATATTTTTTTCATTGGTCACATACTCCTCTTGTGATACTATTTTTAAGTATACTCTATTCGATGGAGAAAAGCTATGGTATTTGGGGGAAAAATTCTTACGATATTCATTGATTTTAACTATATAGCATACCACATTCCGAATGGATTTCTGCACAGAACCGCTTCAAAAATTGCACCATATTCTTTCATCACAAAAAGAAACAGCCCCTCTACATCTTATTTCCTTCTGAATATTTCAGCCGTTTAATGGACAAAACAAATATTTCTGCACATACACGAATATATAATAAAAATATTTATTTACCAGAAGTGCGGCAATCGACAGCTTCCTATATTTCGTATACAGATTATTCCTCATAATCACTTTTCGGTTTTTACGCAAAACAGAAATAATAATGCGGGCATCCTCCGAATGCAGGTCATATCCGGTCAGATACATTTTATCCAGCATGACACAGTACGACCACAGCATCCGTGTTCTGGCCAGTGCTTCCAGCTCCGGATAGGTCTCGCTGATATACCGGTAATTTCTCCGCCATACCCGAAGGACATCCCTGTCATTGCGGTTATAAGTACATGTAGTGATACTGTCCTTTCGATGCATATAAATATAGGCACAGTTATGGATCACTACTATCCTGCTGCTCAGCCGCAGCACATTCAGCAGTGTGTAGACATCTTCCGCATGCCTGATCTGTTCAGGAAAACGAAGTCCTGCAAAGAGGCTTTTTCGGTAAAGCCGGTCACACATAGACGTATCTGTTCTTAATACATGAGCGATTGCACCGGCACGATCCAGCAACTCCGTCTCTGCAGAAGGCCTCCATGGAACCCCTTTTCCGTAATCATGAGCCAGATCACATTTCACTACATCTGCCTGATATTCTTCGATTGCATCATGAAGAGCCTTCAGATAATTCTCTGTCACGCAGTCATCACTGTCCACAAAACACACATAGTCTCCGGATGCATGCTGTAATCCCCAGTTTCTGGCCCCACTCACCCCCGGCTTTTCCAGATGCGTTACAATAATTTTTCTGGTTTTTCCCTGCCACCGATCACAGATTTCTCCGGAGCGGTCGGTAGAACCATTATCGATCAGAAGCAATTCGTAATCCTGATAGGTCTGCGCCAGCACAGAACGAATGGCCCGGTCTACATATTTTTCAACATTATAGACCGGCATAATGATACTGATCATGTTTTCTCTCCTTTCATCGCCACACAGCCAGCGCTTTTTTCGCAAGAATGCACAAATATAAATCACCTTCTGAGAGTATCTTCATCCGTTCTCCTTTCCATTTGGAATTGCCCTGCAATACCAGCCAGTGACCCGGCACCATACGATACATGAAACAAAAAATACAGGCACATAAGCTGAAGATTATCCATTAATTTTCCCTCGCCCGAAATGAAAAACAGGTATCCAAAACGAAATATATAGTCAGCTCTCCAATAAACAAAAAGCGTACTTTTATTTACTTGCTCCTCCCCAACCTTTGATAATCACTGTTTTGCATATATTGCAAATTATAGATTTTTTCTTTATTATAACCGAACCCAAATCTCTTTTCTACCGATTTTTTGTATTTCACTTCACCCTTCTTTCGCCTCATCAACAAAATTATTTTTTCTTTCAAACTTATACTTCCGTATACACGAAAACTCCCCCGCCCACGCCTGCAGTCGTGTTCGGGGGAGTTTCCTTTAACCTTTTCAACGATATAGTTATCATATACCATACCGCATCATTGTTCAAGTTTAAATTGTGTTAAGATTATACAAGCTCGATGATTACTTCCATAGCGCCATCACCTTTACGCTGGCCGATCTTCACGATTCTTGTGTAGCCGCCGTTGCGTGTAGCGTACTTGGGAGCGATCTCGTCGAATAATTTTGCCACCAGGTCGATCTCCTTGGTGTTTTTCTTCTTGCCGGCTGCTTTGGTCGGAACCTCAGTTACCGGGTACAGAACCTTGAGCATCTGTCTTCTTGCATGAAGTCTGGACGGCTGGTCTTTCTTGATGGTCTTCTGTACCTCATCGTATACAGTTACCTTCTTGCCATCTTTTACTTCTTTTACTCTCTTGCCATCAGCATCTTTACGGGCAACCTTAGCGGTTACGGTAACAGTGTCAAAGTTGTCTTTCTCTTTGACAGCCAGTGCGATGAGGCCCTCAGCGATGCTGCGGATCTCTTTTGCCTTAGCTTCTGTTGTTACGATCTTGCCTCTGTAGATAAGAGAGGTTACCTGGCTTCTCAGCAGCGCTTTTCTCTGACTGGAAGTTCTTCCGAGTTTTCTATATCCTGCCATTTTATAATTCCTCCATTTGTGGAACACTTATCCATGCTCTTCGGGCTTACTGGGTAAATGCTTTTCGTCCATAAATTTTTAGTTCTCGTCGCTTGGATTCAGCTGAAGTCCAAGCTCTTTCAGCTTCGCCAGTACTTCCTCGAGGGATTTCCGGCCCAGGTTACGAACCTTCATCATGTCCTCGGATGTTCTGTTGCAAAGCTCTTCAACCGTGTTGATTCCGGCTCTCTTCAGACAGTTGTAGGAACGAACAGACAGCTCCAGCTCGTCAATGTTCATTTCCAGAACTTTCTCTTTCTCGTTGTCCTCTTTCTCGATCATGACCTCTGCCGTCTTGGCGTTCTCAGAAAGATCGATAAAGAGACTTAAGTGCTCGCTGAGAACCTTGGCTGCAAGGCTCACTGCCTCGTCGGGAGCCAGTGTTCCGTTGGTGAACACATCTAAAGTAAGCTTATCGAAATCAGTGATCTGACCGACACGTGTGTTCTCAACTGTGAGGTTCACACGCTCAACCGGAGTATAGATGGAATCCACAGCAATAACGCCGATGGGCATATCTTCGGTCTTGTTCTTGTCTGCGCTCACATAGCCGCGACCCTTTGTGATGGTCAGCTCCATGTAAAGCTTGCAGTCTGCGCCGCCGCTTAAGGTTGCGATCACCTGATCCTTGTTCAGGATCTCAATGTCCTGATCTACCTGAATATCCGCCGCAGTAACCACGCCCTCACCCTCGAATTCGATGTACGCCTTCTTAGGCTCATTGGATTCACTGCTGTTCTTGATAGCAAGGCTTTTGATGTTCATGATGATCTCAGTTACGTCTTCCTTCACTCCAGGGATAGAGCTGAATTCGTGAAGGACGCCGTCAATCTTGACCTGGCTGACTGCCGCACCCGGTAAGGAAGACAACATAATTCTTCTGAGGGAATTACCAAGTGTTGTGCCGTAACCTCTCTCGAGCGGCTCAACTACGAATCTTCCGTACTTTTTATCTTCTGAAATTTCAGCAATTTCAATTTTTGGTTTGTTAAAATCGAACACTACAAAGCCCCTCCTTATTTGATTGGGTTAGTATTTACTGAGGGTATTATACTCCTAAATTATTATTTGGAGTACAACTCGACGATAAGCATCTCGTTTACCGGTACATCGATAGCTTCTCTGCTCGGAAGCTCCTTTACAGTACCCTTTAAATTCTCCTGATCAGCCTCTAACCATTCCGGAACGAGTCTGCCGCCGGTAACCTCAAGGATATCTTTGTATCTCTGAGAGCCTTTGCTCTTCTCTCTGATCTCGATCTGGTCGCCAGCCTTGATCAGATAAGACGGGATGTTTACGCACTTGCCGTTTACAAGAACGTGCTTGTGGTCAACGATCTGTCTTGCCTCTCTTCTTGTTCTTGCGAAACCAAGACGGAAGATAACATTGTCAAGTCTGCTCTCGAGCATGATCATCAGGTTCTCACCGGTCATACCCTTCATACGGTCAGCTCTGTCGTAGTAATTACGGAAAGGCTTCTCCAGTACGCCGTAGATGAATTTTGCTTTCTGTTTCTCGCGAAGCTGAAGAGCGTACTCACTCTGCTTCTTACCAGCTCTCTGGGACTGTCTGTTAGATTTTTTATCAATTCCTAAGTAGATCGGATCCATACCAAGGGATCTGCATCTTTTCAGGACAGGTGTTCTGTTCACTGCCATTTTACACTATACCTCCTATTAAGACTAGACTCTTCTGCGTTTCGGCGGACGGCATCCATTGTGCGGAACCGGAGTTACGTCCTTGATGCTTGTAACCTCGAGGCCGCATGCCTGAAGGGCACGGATAGCTGCCTCACGTCCCGATCCGGGACCTTTTACGAATACATCTACGGTCTTTAAGCCGTGCGGTAACGCTGCCTTTGTCGCAGTCTCTGCAGCCATCTGTGCTGCATAAGGGGTAGATTTCCTTGAACCTCTAAATCCAAGACCACCAGCACTTGCCCAGGATAAAGCATTTCCCTCGGTATCAGTCAGGGTAACAATCGTGTTGTTAAAGGAAGACTGAATATGTGCCTGTCCACGTTCAACGTTTTTTCTAACGCGCTTTTTTGTCACTTTTTTTGCAACTTTTTTCGCCATTTTCTAAACTAACCTACGCTTTCTCAAATTATATAAAAATCAGCTTGTTTCTCAAATCAATGAAGATTATTTCTTCTTGTTGGCAACTGTTCTCTTCGGGCCTTTTCTTGTTCTTGCGTTGGTCTTTGTCTTCTGACCACGAACCGGCAGGCCTTTTCTGTGACGGATTCCTCTGTAGCATCCGATCTCCTGAAGTCTCTTGATGTTCATGGCAACATCTCTTCTTAAGTCGCCCTCTACCATGTACTGTTCATCGATAACAGCGCTCAGTCTCTTAACCTCTTCGTCAGTCAGGTCTCTGACACGAGTGTCCGGATTAACATTCGCTGCTGCTAAAATTTTGTTGGCGCTTACTCTTCCGATTCCGTAGATGTAAGTCAGTCCAATCTCTGCACGTTTTTCTCTTGGTAAGTCTACACCAGCAATACGAGCCATTTGATTATTCCTCCATTTTCTAAGCCATCTCCATCACGCAGCTCACTGCTTGCGGGGCAGTGCCTGAAATGTGTGCGCACTTTGAAAGCTTCGCGTCATATTGTTCCTAATTGAGGCATCCAGTGGACGCCCAACCGGGTATCTACCCGATCTTTCCGATACTGATACCACTTTCTCGGTATTAAAAAGCAATATCTCTGTGAATAATCTTCAGTGGGTCTGCTAACTCCCACACTGTCGGAAAGCGATATCCGACGTGAATATATTCTTCATCCGAAGACGGAATTTTCCTCGAATGTTTTGCGGTCCTTCTGTGAAAAAACACAGGTTCCCGCCGTGATCAGTAGCTACAACGCATCCGCGTGGTTCTACTGCAGCCGCACAAAATAAGTTTGAAACACTGGTAATGATCAGCAAGCCTCATTAACCCTGTCTCTGTTTGTGTTTTGGATTTTCGCAGATTACTCTGATGCTGCCTTTTTCTCTTAATGATCTTGCACTTCTCGCAAATCGGCTTAACAGATGACCTAACTTTCATGGAAAACCCTCCTTTCTTATCTTCGGACTCCCGGCTGACGGGTAATTCCGGATGCGCCTTCTCTTCTGTGTCATGCAGACGGACTGCAAATTTTTCCAGTAGAAAATAGACGTATCCAAAAACGTCCGACTTATATTGTAGCAAAAGAGATTCCCAAATGCAAGCGTTTTTTCGGGATTTTGAAAGATTTTTTCATCATTTTTCTATAGAAAAAGGCCCGCAGTGCTCTTTTGGAACACCGCAGGCCGGATCTCTTCTTATTATTTATCTCTCCAGATGATTCTTCCCTTGGACAGATCGTAAGGGGACAGCTCCAGTGTCACCTTATCGCCCGGAAGAATACGGATATAGTTCATGCGGAGCTTGCCACTGATCGTTGCAAGTACCTTATGACCATTCTCCAGCTCTACCTGAAAAAACGCGTTGGGAAGCTTTTCAATTACAACTCCTTCAATTTCAATAACATCAGCCTTAGACATTTTCTGACCTCCATAATTTAATTACTCTTTTGATATCTTCATTGGTAAGCGGCATTCCCTGCGCCAGCTTCTCTGAAAGAAGCGCCGGGATGTCTGCTTTCTTTGCGATATGCATCGGTTTCTTTCGCTTCGGGTGATCCACCGGTTTCAGCCGTCCGTCGCTTAAAGCCACATAGCCGTCCGTGATCCCCGTGATGATGTATAGTTCTCCTTTGTCGTGCCCCGCCCGGGATTCCACGAGCATTCCTGTCTGATATTCCATAACTGCCCCTCTCACCTGCTATTTCACGGACAGAGAAAGAATCTCGGGTTCTCCGTCGGTGATCAGGATCGTATTTTCATAGTGGGCGGACAGGGAGCCGTCCATGGTGACAACCGTCCAGTCGTCATCCATCCAGGCCACCTCTCTCGTTCCCGCATTGATCATGGGCTCGATGGCCAGTGTCATACCCGGCATCAGCTTCAGGCCTCTGCCTCTCTGGCGGAAGTTGGGAATCTGCGGATCCTCATGCAGATGGGTGCCGATGCCGTGCCCCACCAAGTCTCGGACAACACCGTAGCCGAAGCTTTCCGCATAATCGCCGATGGCTGCGGAGATCTCGAAAAAGATGATGTCCTGCCTTCGCAAACTTGATGCCCTCGAAAAAGCTCTGCTTCGTCACTTCGACGAGTTTCTTCGCCTCGGGGCTGCATTCTCCCACCAAATGGGTACGGGCCGCGTCTGAATGGTATCCCTTGTAGATCAGGCCCGCATCCAGGCTGACGATATCACCCTCCTGAATGATGTGATCCTTGTGGGGGATGCCGTGCACCACTTCATCATTGACCGACACGCAGATGGAGGCAGGATATCCATTGTAATTCAGGAAAGAAGGGATGCAGCCGAAGCTGCGGATGACCTCCTCGCCGATGCGGTTGATGTCCATGGTGGACATGCCCGGTTTCAGCGCCTTCTCCATCTCGTTGTGAGTAATTTCCAGAAGCCTTCCGGCCTCTCTCATGAGTTCAATCTCTCTGGTTGACTTAATTGATACTGACATTTTTATGCTCCTAAAATCTTCACAATCGCGTCAAATACGTCGCTCATGTCCACAGTACCATCAACCTCTTTCAGGCAGCCCTGCTTGGAATAGTAATCGATCAGCGGCTGTGTCTGCTCATGGTATACTGCCAGGCGCTTCTTTACGGTCTCCGGCTTGTCGTCGTCACGTAAGATGAGTGCTGCGCCGCATCTGTCGCAGATTCCCTCTTTCTTCGGAGGGATATGTACTAAATGATAGGTAGCGCCGCAGGATACGCAGGCACGTCTGCCGGACATACGGGTCACGATGTTGTCATCCGGCACTTCGATGTTCAGCGCATAGTCAATGGATGTGCCCAGTTTTTTCAGTGCCTCGTCCAGCGCCTCTGCCTGGGGAATAGTCCGCGGGAAGCCGTCCAGTACAAAACCGTTCTTGCAGTCGTCCTGTACGATGCGGTCTGCCACCAGATCTACCACCAGCTCATCCGGCACCAGCAGCCCCTGATCCATGTAACCCTTGGCTTTCTTGCCCAGCTCGGTTCCGTTCTTGATATTGGCACGGAAAATATCGCCTGTGGAAATGTGCGGGATGCCGTACTTGTCGGCGATCATCTTCGCCTGTGTTCCTTTTCCTGCTCCAGGTGCACCTAACATAATAATCTTCATGTGTTGTGTTCCTCCCTTTGGTATATAGTCTTGCTGTTTTGATTATACCCCATTTTTCCCATTTATGAAACATTTTTATAGGGAAAGAAATTCCTTTTATCAATGAAAAAGGATGCCTCACAACCCCTTTGCGGGCCGGAGGCATCCTCTGTGAAGGGGATTGCCCCCTCGTATTTATCCAAAAATGGATTTCTTATGCGAATAGTAGTATTCCGGAATGCTGGACTCAATCTGCTTGAGGGTCTCGAGGATGACACCCACAATGATGATGATCGAAGTTCCACCAAAGGAAACACTTGCGCGGAAGACACCGTTGAAAATGAACGGGATCACCACGATGATCAGCAGGCCGACTGCTCCGACAAATACTGTGTAATTCAGAATGCTTGTCAGATAATCAGTCGTGGGCTTGCCCGGACGGATGCCCGGAATGAAGCCGCCCTGTTTCTTGATATTGTCTGCAACCTCGATCGGGTTGAAGGTGATCGATGTGTAGAAATATGCGAAGAAAATACAAAGGGCTACATAAATCACAAGTCCGATACTGTATACCGGCTGCTGAGGATTACACCAGTTGGAAGAATTCAGCGTCCGCAAAATCTGTCCGCCAATTCCCGTACCGCCGTCCACACCGGCGAAGCTTGCAATAATGCCAGGCATCTGCATCAGGGATGATGCGAAGATGACCGGAATCACGCCTGCGGTGTTGACCTTCAGCGGAATGTGGGAGGACTGTCCGCCCACCATCTTGCGGCCCTGCATTTTCTTGGAATACTGTACAGGGATTCTGCGCTCGCCGTCCTGCAGGAAAATGACAAGAACGACAACCACGAGAATGATTGCAATGATGATCGCTGCACAAAGCACGCCGACAGCCACATTCTTATTGAATACGAACTGTTCAAACAGAGTAGCCAGATCACTGGGCACTCTGGACAGAATGTTGATCAGCAGGACGATGGAAATACCATTGCCGATGCCCTTCTCACTGATCCGCTCGCCGATCCACATGAGGAATGTGGAACCTGCGATGAATGCAGCGATCACGACAACACAGTTGACAAAATTGTACTTCTCCAGAAGTCCTCTTCCGCCAAAACCGATGGTCATGGCCGTACCTTCGATGAAGGCCAGCAACACTGTCGTGTAACGGGTAATCTTGTTGATCTTCTGTCTGCCATCTTCTTCCTTCTGCATCTCTTCCAGCTTCGGAATCGCAATGGTCAGAAGCTGGATGATGATGGAAGATGTAATATAAGGGCTGATGTTCAATGCGAAAATGGACATTGAAGTGAAGGAGCCCCCGGTGAATGCGTCAAAGAAATTCAACGCATCCCCCGACTGCTGCGCAAACCACGCAGCGAAATAACCGCTGTTTACCCCAGGAACCGGAATCTGCGATCCGATACGGATCACAATCAGCATTAAAAATGTAAAGAATATCTTTTGTCTGATATCTTTGATTTTAAATGCGCTCTGGAGAGTTTTAAGCATTAGATCACCTCAGCTTTTCCACCGAGAGCCTCGATCTTAGCAGCTGCTCCAGCACTGAAAGCATTTGCCTGAACGGTAAGCTTTTTGGTTAATTCTCCATTTCCAAGAATTTTAACGCCGTCTCTCGGATTCTTTACGATGCCTGCCTCAACAAGTGTCTCAACAGTTACAACTGCATCGTTGTCAAATCTCTCAAGTGCGCTTACATTGATCCCAACGATCTCAACAGTATTTCTGTTTGTGAAACCTCTCTTGGGAATTCTTCTGTATAACGGCATCTGGCCGCCCTCAAAGCCCGGTCTCTTTCCGCCGCCGGAACGAGCCTTCTGTCCTTTGTGGCCTTTGCCAGCTGTCTTGCCGTTTCCTGAACCATGTCCACGGCCTCTTCTGAAATTATCACTCTGTTTGGAACCGTCTGCCGGTCTTAAGTTTGATAAATCCATTGTGGCACCTCCTTATCTTATTCTGCCCGATTAAACCTCTTCTACTTTTACCAGATGTCTTACCTTCTGGATCATACCCTTTGTTGCATCGGTATTCGGTAAAACATTGGATGCGTTGACTTTCTTCAGTCCAAGTGCCTCAACGGTAGCTCTTGTCTTCGGAACAGCACCGATCGGGGACTTTACTAAAGTAACTTTAATCTTGTCTGCCATTTTGCTCTTCCTCCTTAGCCTACAATCTCTTCAACAGATTTTCCGCGGAGTCTGGCTACTTCTTCCGGAGTCTTCAGCTGACGCAGGCCCTCGATGGTTGCCAGAACAACGTTCTGCTTGTTGTTGGAGCCGAGGGATTTTGTACGGATATTCTTGATTCCTGCAAGCTCGATGACTGCACGCGCCGGACCACCAGCGATGATACCGGTACCTTCCGGAGCTCTCTTCAGAAGCACGCTTGCGCTGCCGAACTTTCCGATAAAATCATGAGTAATACTGTTATTCTCATCCAGGCTTACTGTGATGAGCTTCTTTGCTGCGTCCTCTTTTCCTTTGCGGATTGCTTCCGGAATTTCTGCAGCTTTTCCAAGGCCAACACCTACATGACCCTGTCCGTCACCTACTACTACCAGAGCGGTGAAGCGCATGTTACGGCCGCCTTTAACTACCTTGGTTACACGCTTGATCGTCACGACCTTGTCCTGTAACTCAAACTGGCTGGCGTCAATGATCTCATGTCTCATGTGTTCTTCTCCTCCTCACCTTAGAAATTCAGACCAGCTTCTCTTGCTGCATCAGCGAGAGCCTTGATCTTGCCCTGGTATATAAATCCTCCTCTGTCGAATACAACAGAAGTAATGCCTTTTTCCAAAGCTTTCTTTGCAATTACAGTTCCGAGGTATGCTGCTGCCTCAACGTTGTTGGTCTTTTCCAGTTCTGCTTTAACATCACTCTGCAGTGTGGAAGCTGAAACGAGAGTATTTCCAACCGTATCGTCAATGATCTGAGCATACATATGATTATTGCTTCTAAACACAGCTAAACGCGGTCTCTCGGCAGTGCCGCTGAAACGATTGCGTAATTTTCTATGTTTATTTACGCGAACTTTCGCTCTTGATTCTTTACTAACCATTTTCACACTCTCCTTATTTATTTCTTACCTGTCTTACCAACTTTACGCCGGATCACTTCATCAGCATACTTGATGCCCTTGCCCTTATAAGGCTCAGGTCTTCTCTTGTCTCTGATCTCAGCAGCGTACTGGCCAACTTTTTCTTTATCGATACCCTTAACGATGATCTTGTTCTGTCCCTCAACGACAGCCTCGATACCTTCCGGATCGGTCATCTCTACCGGATGGGAATATCCAAGGTTCAGAGTTAATGTCTTGCCGGACTTAGCAGCACGGTAACCAACACCGTTTACTTCCAGAATCTTCTCATAACCCTTCTCAACGCCCTCAACCATGTTGTGGATCAGGGTTCTGGTCAGACCATGTAAAGATTTCATTTTCTTTAAATCGTTGGGTCTTGTAACAACTACATGACCATCCTCGACTTTGATTTCCATTTCTGCAGGTAATACTCTTTCAAGAGTTCCCTTAGGACCTTTAACCGTCACTTTATTATTTTCTGCGATCTCTACAGTTACACCTGCCGGAATCGCGATTGGCATTCTTCCTATACGTGACATGCCCGTACCTCCTTACTTAAATTCTCAGGGAATGTGCCCTGTTTTCAGTCTTCTGATTACTAATTTTTAAAAGCTTTTAAGTTCATAGCACTCCAGACACTTCATAAATATTAGAATATCAAGTATCTTCATTTTTGTAAAAGCTCAATGCACACCATGGTCACTAAATTCGCCGCCTCGCTTCGCTTGGCGCTCATTAAGTGTCCAGGTGGGCTTTCGCACTAACCTCTGCCTTCGCCTGACGGCTCGGCAGTCGCTAAGTGCTCAATGCCTACCAAACAAATGCCAGAACTTCTCCGCCTACGCCAAGCTCTCTAGCCTTTTTGTCGGTTACAACGCCCTGGTTTGTGGAGATGATAGCCACACCCAGTCCGCCAAGTACCTTCGGCAGATCCTCTTTGCCAGCGTATACACGTAAGCCGGGCTTGGAGATTCTCTTAAGGCCTGTGATAATCTTTTTCGTTCTTGTCTTTTCCGTATTTCAGAGTTACACGGATGGTAGTGAAGTTGCCGTCCTCTACCAGATCATATTTCTTAATGTATCCCTCATCAACAAGGATGTTTGCGATTGCAATTTTCATCTTGGAAGAAGGGATATCTACTGTATCATGTTTCGCAGTATTCGCGTTACGAATTCTTGTAAGCATATCTGCAATCGGATCACTGATCATCATGATTTTATTTCCTCCCTTTCTTACCAGCTGGCTTTCTTAACGCCAGGAATCTGTCCTTTGTATGCTAACTCGCGGAAGCAAATTCTGCAGATTCCGTATTTTCTAAGGTACGCATGTGGACGTCCACAGATTCTGCAGCGTGTGTATTCTCTTGAGGAGAACTTTGCAGGACGCTGCTGTTTCAGTTTCATTGCTGTCTTAGCCATGAATGTTCCTCCTTATTATTTAGCAAACGGCATGTTGAATAATGTCAGCAGTTCACGTGCCTCTTCATCCGTCTTGGCAGTGGTAACGAAGATGATATCCATACCTCTTACCTTGTCTACCTTATCATACTCGATCTCAGGGAAGATCAGCTGCTCTTTGATACCGAGAGCGTAGTTACCTCTTCCGTCGAATGCGTTCGGGTTGATACCTCTGAAGTCACGTACACGGGGCAGAGCCAGGTTGATCAGACGATCAGCGAACTCATACATTCTCTCGCCTCTTAAGGTTACTTTACAGCCGATAGCCATGCCTTCTCTGATCTTGAAGTTTGCAACGGACTTCTTTGCTCTTGTCAGAACAGCCTTCTGGCCGGTGATGGTCTCAAGATCCTTAACAGCAGAATCTAATACTTTCGCATTATCCTTTGCCTCGCCTACGCCCATGTTTACAACGATCTTGTCGAGCTTCGGCACTTCCATAATGTTTTTATATCCGAACTTTTTGATCATAGCGTCTACGATCTCGTTCTTGTAAATTTCTTTTAATCTACTCAACTTTTAGCGACCTCCTCTCTTAATTAATCGATAACCTCGCCGGTTGATTTTGCAACGCGGACTTTCTTGTCCCCATCCATCTTGTAGCCGATTCTGGTAGCTTTTCCCTTATGAACGTACATAACGTTGGAAGCATCCAGCGGGCTCTCCTGATGCAGGATTCCGCCATTCTGGTTGGCAACGCTGGGCTTTGCATGCTTTGTGATCATGTTGATGCCCTCAACGATAACTGTGTTGTTTTTCGCATTGACTGCCAGAACTTTACCCTCTTTGTCTTTATCCTTACCGGCAATTACCTTAACGGTGTCGCCTTTTTTAATCTTCATTGCAGACATTCCGGTACCTCCTATAATACTTCCGGAGCTAAGGAAACAATCTTCATAAACTGTTTCTCACGAAGCTCTCTGGCTACTGGTCCAAAAATACGAGTTCCTCTTGGAGTCTTGTCGTCTTTGATAATAACAGCTGCATTCTCATCGAATTTAATATAAGAACCGTCTTTACGACGTGCGCCTTTAACCGTACGTACAACGACTGCTTTTACTACGTCGCCTTTTTTAACAACGCCGCCTGGTGTTGCATCTTTAACGCTGGCAACAATGACATCGCCGATGTTTGCGTATCTTCTTGTGGATCCGCCCATCACACGGATGCAGAGCAGTTCTTTTGCACCGGTGTTGTCGGCAACTTTAAGTCTAGTTTCCTGCTGAATCATGCGGATGTACCTCCTTATTATATTCCGTGCTCACACACGATCAATTATTTCACTTTCTCTACGATCTCAACAAGTCTCCATCTCTTGTCCTTGGACAGCGGTCTTGTCTCCATCACTTTCACCGTATCACCGATGCTGCACTCATTGTTCTCATCATGAGCTTTTAACTTGTAGGTGCTTTTTACGACCTTATTGTAAAGCGGGTGCTTTACGTGCTCTTCAACAGCTACTACGATGGTTTTGTCCATCTTATTGCTGATTACTTTGCCTGTACGTGTTTTTCTCAGATTTCTTTCCACGGTACTGATCTCCTTTCCTGAAATCTTTCCACGCTGCCGGGTATGTCATATACCGGCACGCGAACATGGAAGATTTTATTGATTACTGAGCAGCGTTTGCCTTCTCAGTGATAATTGTCTGGATTCTTGCAATCGTCTTTCTGACTTCTTTGATTCTGCTCGTGTTATCCAGCTGATTGGTTGCGTTCTGGAATCTTAAGTTGAACAGTTCCTTTTTAGCAGCTACTAATTCTTCATTTAATTCCGAAGCAGATTTTGCTCTTAACTCTTCTACATATTTATTAATTTTCACTGTTTTCACCGCCTTCTAACTCTGCGCGAGAAACAACTTTGCACTTAACGGGAAGCTTATGAGTCGCAAGACGCAGAGCTTCTCTTGCTGTTTCTTCTGGAACGCCGGAAATCTCAAACATTACACGACCGGGTTTAACAACTGCTACCCAGTACTCAAGTGTTCCTTTACCGGAACCCATACGTGTTTCAGCAGGTTTTGTGGTTACTGGTTTATCCGGGAAAATCTTGATCCAAACTTTACCGCCACGCTTGATGTAACGGGTCATGGCAACACGGGCTGCCTCAATCTGGTTGGATTTGATCCATGCTGGCTCTAAAGCGACAATACCGTACTCACCGTTGGAAATGGTGTTTCCTCTCAGGGCTTTACCTTTCATGGAACCACGGAACTGTTTACGACGCTTTACTCTCTTTGGCATTAACATTATTTATCGCTCCCTTCCTTTGCTGCTTTCGTTGGAAGAACTTCGCCTTTGTAGATCCAAACCTTTACGCCAAGTTTGCCGTAGGTGGTATCTGCCTCTGCGAAACCATAGTCAATATCTGCTCTTAATGTCTGAAGCGGGATAGTTCCCTCGCTGTAGAACTCGGTACGTGCAATATCTGCGCCGCCGAGACGTCCGGATACAGCGGTCTTGATACCCTTTGCACCAGTCTTCATCGTTCTGCCCATGCAGGACTTCATAGCACGACGGAAGGAAACACGGTTCTCAAGCTGGCTAGCGATGTTCTCAGCAACGAGCTGAGCATCTCTGTCCGGTCTCTTTACTTCTTTGATGTCAACGATGAGCTTCTTGTCTGTGCAAGCTGCAAGCTCTGCTTTGACTTTCTCGATCTCTGCGCCGCCCTTACCGATCACAAGACCCGGTTTTGCGGTGTAGATGATGATCTTTACTTTGTCAGACGCTCTCTCGATCTCGATCTTGGAAACGCCTGCGCTGTATAATCTCTTCTTCAGGAATTTTCTGATGTTATAATCCTCAATTAAGCAATCAGCGAAATCGCCTTCTGCATACCATTTGGAATCCCAGTCTTTAATAACACCGACTCTTAAACCATGCGGGTTAACTTTCTGTCCCATGATTTGTCCTCCTTATCTCTCATTCAGCACGATGGTGATGTGGCTCATTCTCTTCTCGATTCTGTAAGCCCGGCCCTGTGCTCTCGGTCTGATTCTCTTCAATGTCGGTCCTTTGTTCGCATAGCACTCTTCAACGTAGAGCTTGCTGATATCCATTCCATTGTTGTTCTCTGCGTTCGCGATCGCGGACTTTAATAATTTCTCTATAATACTTGAAGCATATCTCGGATTATAAGCTAAAATTCCAAGTGCTGTCTGTACATCCTTACCTCTGATGGCATCCAAAACAAAGCATGCTTTCTGAACGGAGACTCTTGCGTAAGATAACTTAGCTGACGGTCTTGTATCCTTATTCGCATTTCTTTCTCTCTTAATCTGGGATCTATGTCCTTTTGCCATGGGAAGAAACCTCCTTTCAAATTATGATACTAACGTACCTTCGATTTCTTTTCGTCTTTTCCATGTCCTCTGTAAGTTCTGGTTGCAACGAACTCACCGAGCTTGTGTCCAACCATATCCTCGGTAACATATACCGGAACATGCTTTCTTCCGTCATGAACAGCGATCGTATGTCCCACGAACTGAGGGAAGATCGTTGAACGACGGGACCAGGTCTTGATTACCTGTTTATCTCCTGATGCGTTGGCTGCTTCAACCTTCTTCAGCAGGCTTGCATCTGCAAATGGTCCTTTTTTTAATGAACGAGCCATGATATACCTCCTTATTTGATCGTTTTACCGTCTCTTCTTCTTACGATTAACTTATTAGACTGCTTGTTTTTCTTTCTGGTCTTCAGACCAAGAGCAGGCTTGCCCCAAGGTGTGCACGGGCCCGGACGACCGATACCAGTCTTTCCTTCACCACCACCATGCGGATGATCATTCGGGTTCATAACAGATCCACGAACTGTCGGGCGGATACCCATGTTACGCTTACGACCTGCTTTACCGATATTCACGAGGTTGTGCTCAGCATTGCCAATAACGCCGATGGAAGCGCGGCAGATGATCGGCACCATTCTCATCTCACCAGACGGTAATCTTAAGGTTGCATATTTGCCTTCTTTTGCCATTAACTGTGCGCTGTTTCCTGCGGAACGAACCATCTGGCCGCCTTTTCCAGGATGCAGCTCGATATTGTGTACCTGAGTACCAACGGGGATCTGGGACAGCGGCAGGCAGTTACCAACCTTCACCTCTGCGTTCTCACCGTTCATAACCTTCATGCCAACCTGCAGACCCTGAGGAGCCAGGATGTAAGCCTTCTCGCCATCCTCGTAGCAGATGAGAGCGATGTTAGCTGTACGGTTAGGATCGTACTCGATACCGATTACGGTAGCGTGGATATCATCTTTCTTTCTCTTGAAATCGATGATTCTGTATTTTCTTCTGGAACCGCCTCCGCGGTGTCTAACTGTAATCTTTCCCTGATTGTTACGACCTGCATTTTTCTTTAAAGGAAACAACTAAGGACTTCTCCGGTGTGGACTTTGTGATCTCAGAGTTGTCAACGCTGGTCATATGTCTTCTGGAAGGTGTATATGGGCCATAAACCTTAATTCCCATTACTGTCACTCCTTTCGATTCTCTTCAAATTATTTCGTATCGCGCTTGTATGCGCATAGGTTATTCAGTCCTCTGAGGGGCTGACGTGCATTCCGCATTCCTGTCAGAATGACGGGTATGTTCGCTCAACTAAGCTCAAACTACGCTTAACGCTTGTTTTCGCTAAGGTTCGCGAACGGCGTTCTCACTAGGCTCTGACTGCGCTTTCAGCTTGTCATCGCCAAGTGTTTACAGTCCTTCAAAAATCTCGATATCTTTGCTGTCAGCTGTCAGCTGAACGATTGCCTTTTTGGTCTTAGCGGTCTTACCAAAGGTCATGCCGCGTCTCTTATTCTTGCCGTCGAGATTCATGGTGTTTACGCTTGCAACCTTGGTGCCTGCGAACATTTTCTCAACTGCCTCTTTGATCATGGTCTTGTTTGCTTCCGGATGAACCAGGAATGTGTATTTCTTCTCACCCATAGCGCCCATGCTCTTCTCGGTTACTACCGGTTTGAGGATGACATCATAGTACTGAATGCTTGCCATTATGCGTACACCTCCTCGATTTTCTCAACTGCTGCCTTTGTAGCAATTACGGTGTTGTATTTCATCACATCATAGGTGTTGATGGTGTTGATCTGTGTTGTCTTTACATCCGGGATGTTTCTTGCGGAAAGTACAACCTTCTCATTGTTCTCGTCTAATACTACGAGAGCCTTCTTCACCTTGAAGCTGTCTAATACAGCCTGGAACTTCTTGGTCTTGATCTCGTCGAACTTCAGCTCGTCTACAACGATGAACTTGTTCTCCTGTACTCTGGATGTCAGAGCAGATTTCAGAGCCAGTCTTCTTTCTTTCTTGTTCAGTCTGAAAGAATAATCTCTCGGAGTGGGAGCGAATACTACGCCGCCGCCTGTCCACTGCGGAGCTCTTGTCGAACCCTGTCTAGCATGACCGGTTCCTTTCTGTCTCCAGGGCTTTCTTCCGCCGCCGGATACTTCGGAACGAGTCTTAGCTTTCTGTGTTCCCTGACGATTATTTGCAAGCTGACTTACAACGGCCATGTGTACAAGATGCTCGTTCACTTCTACGCCGAACACTGCATCATTTAACTCCATCGTGCCAACTTCTTTACCTTCGATATTGTAAACAGATACGTTTGCCATCTGTGTGTTCCTCCTTTCCTGTTAAAACCTATTTCGCAGACTTAACAGTCTCTTTGATGGTTACCAGGGATTTCTTCGGTCCCGGTACTGCGCCCTTCACCAGAAGCAGATTCTTCTCAGCATCTACGCGAACAACTTCAAGGTTCTGGATGGTGATCTTCTTGCTTCCCATGTGTCCAGGCATCTTCTTTCCTTTGAATACCTTACTCGGATCGGAGCAGGCACCATTGGAACCCTGATGGCGGTGGAACTTGGAACCATGAGCCATAGGTCCTCTGTGCTGGTTGTGTCTCTTGATTGCGCCCTGGAATCCCTTACCTTTGGAAATAGCAGTTGCATCGATCTTGTCGCCTGCGGCGAAGATGTCAACCTTGATCTCCTGAGCAAGTGCATACTCCTCAGCGTTGTCAAACTTGAACTCTTTGACAAATCTCTTGTTTGTTACGCCAGCTTTCTTGAAATGACCCTGCATAGGCTTGTTCACAAGCTTCTCTCTCTTCTCGCCGAATCCAACCTGAACTGCTGCGTATCCGTCGTTCTCAACGGTCTTTACCTGTGTTACAACACACGGACCAGCCTGCAGTACGGTTACGGGAGTGAGAACTCCATCTTCATTGAAGATCTGGGTCATGCCGACTTTGGTTGCTAAAATCGCTTTCTTCATTCTTTTTACCTCCTGTTAATCTACAGCGGATTAGGTCGCCTGTGGCTTCCCAATCATCCTAGAACAGTGGATATAAGTGGAACATTTTAGCCATGTTGCTTCTATATCAACCCTTCAGGATTACTAACTAATTAATTGGGGAAGAACTTATTTGTTCTTCATTTTGATATCAATGTACACACCTGCGGGCATTTCCAGTCTGGAAAGTGCATCAACCGTCTTCTGTGTCGGTGCGATGATATCGATCAGTCTCTTATGAGTTCTCTGCTCGAACTGCTCTCTGGAATCTTTGTACTTGTGTACTGCACGGAGAATGGTAACAACCTCTCTCTTTGTCGGCAGCGGCACCGGTCCGCTCACCTGTGATCCATTTTTCTTAACAGTTTCGATGATTTTCTTGGCAGATGCATCAACAAGCTGATGATCATATGCCTTGAGTGTGATTCTCATTACTTGACTTGCCATAAAAAAAGTCGCCTCCTTTTCGTACTATTCAAACTCAGTACGACAAGCGGTGACTGTACACTCTTCCGTGTGTGTCGCTGTATACCCACACGTGGTTTCCGCAATCTGCGGACCTTATTCTATATTGTACAGTGACTTGTCGCCAGTTTCCTAACTTGACATTCGCTCCACGGAAAACCTGCCAATACAGTGGCAGCAACCTCGCGCTTCAACGCTATCATGTCACAGCAAATATTATTATATAAGAAGATTCCGAAATATGCAAGTATAAATTTAAATTTTTTTGTGAAAAGTTCAGTCATACGTTTCGCGGGCAGATTTCGGGCTTGCACGAAAATCTGTCTGTGAAAACGGATGAACGGAGCGCCATATCATGAACGATCTCTTCTATATAAATAATAGAAGAAAGGGAAGCCGTCAAACGGACTCCCCTGTATGTGTTTCTTCTATATAATATAGGCTGCACTTATCTCTTCTTCAAAGAAGCTTCCATGGCCTCATATTCTTTCACGATCTCCTCGGACGGCGCCTTGGTCAGCAGGCTCACCACCACCAGCACCACCAGGCCGATGACGAATGCCGGAAGCAGTTCATACACGGCCAGCACACCGCCCATGGGCGCTACACCGTATTTCCATACGAAGACGGACACACCGCCGGCGATCATGCCTGCCAGCGCGCCCTGGAAGTTGGTGCGTTTCCAGAAAAGGGAGCAGAGCACCAGCGGGCCAAAAGCGGCACCGAAACCTGCCCAGGCGAAGGATACGATACCGAAGATGGAGCTGGACGGATCTCTGGCAATGATAACGCCCAGGATCGCGATGCCGATGACGGTCAGTCTGGCTGCCAGCATGCTTGTCTTCTGGGACATTTTTTTATGCAGGGCTTCCTGTAAAATGTTCTGAGACACGCTGGAAGCTGCTGCCAGCAGCTGGGAATCAGCGGTAGACATGGTGCTTGCCAGGATACCTGCCAGTACCAGTCCGGCCATCAGTGCCGGGAAGATGCCGTGGCTTGCCAGCACGTTGGCGATCTGGATGATGATGGTCTCGGTGTTGGAACCGGTCAGCTCCGGTACCATGCCCTGTTTTGTCAGGGCATTTCCTACAATACCGATGCACACGGCGATGGCCATGGCAATGGTTACCCAGATGGAAGCTACCCGGCGGGAAAGGCTTAATTTTTCCTCATCCTCAATGGCCATGAACCGCAGCAGAATATGAGGCATGCCAAAGTAGCCCAGGCCCCAGGCCAGTGTGGATACGATGGTGAAAAGAGAATACGGAGCTGCCGTGTTGCCGTCTGCCACATGGGTGGAGGTGAAGGAAAGGTATCCGGCCAGTCCCTTGGCATTCTCTGCCACAGCGCCGATGCCGCCTGCGCTGATGGTGGCATAGCCCAGCACAAAGAGCAGGGCAAACGTCATAATGATGCTCTGGATAAAGTCTGTGGTGGATGCCGCCAGGAATCCGCCTGCTGCCGTGTAGCCGACGATGACAATGGCGGAAATGATCATAGTCACCATGTAGTCTGCACCAAACAGCGAGTGGAACAGCTTGCCGCAGGCTGCAAAACCGGAAGCCGTGTACGGCACAAAGAATACAACGATCATCAGCGCTGCCACCGTGGACAGGATATGCTTCTCATCCCGGAACCGGTTAGAGAAAAACTGCGGCAGTGTGAAGGAATCTGTCATATGGGTGTAACGACGGATTCTTTTTGCTACCAGCAGCCAGTTCAGATAGGTGCCCACAGCCAGTCCAATGGCCGTCCAGCCCACATCCGCCACACCGGACAGATAGGCAAGGCCCGGCAGACCCATGAGCAAATAGCTGGACATATCAGATGCCTCGGCACTCATGGCTGTCACCAGCGGCCCCAGCTTTCTGCCGCCCAGATAAAAGTCGGCTGCCGACTCATTCTTTTTGGCAAAACGGAATCCCACCACCAGCATGCCGATCAGGTATACACCAATGGTAAGTAAAATACAGATAACCGATGTACTCATTCTCTACATCCTCCCCTGGAAACGATTTATTGTGACAGTATAGCACAGTTTTTTCCCAGATGCTATTTGAGAACAAAAAATAGACTGAATTCTATACGGTATTCTCACCAAACATAAGAAAACCGCGTAAATATAAGGAATTCAGCCTGTACGTTTTATCGTATTTATTTAATTCTATAAAAACCGTCAAAAAATTTTGTGAAATATTTTGCTGCATTTATTCTGCACGGATGCTCTGTAAAAACATGGGCATCAGTTTTCCGGCATACTCCCGCAGGGAATATTCTCCGTTGCAGATGCACCAGTCGTACAGCAGCGCCCGCTCACAGAGGGCATAGATCTTGGCGATCTCGTTGGCCGACATGCGGGTAGTCAGCTCCCCGTCCCGCTGCCCCTTCGCGATGAGCTCGTTCAGCAGCCGGTAATAGATCCGGTTCTGATCCAGCAGATGCTTCTCGCCCTTCGTCACCAGCTGGGAGGAATACATGGATGCCAGCAGCTCCCGGGAGACGCTGGTCTCGATCATGCCAAATAATTCCTGATTCAGATAGAGCAGCTTCTCAAAGTTCCCCATCTCCTCCGGCATCTCCTGAATCAGTTCCTCGTATTTGTTGTCAAAAAGCTCCGACAGCGAAGTCAGAAGCGCATCCTTCCCTTTAAAATAATGATAAAAGGTTCCCTTGGATGTGCCAGACGCCCGGATGATCTCATCCACCGTCGTATCGTCATAGCCCTGCTCGTAGAACAGCCGCCATGCCGCACTCACAATATTTTTCTTTGTCTTGCGCTTTTTATCCTTCGCCATCTCACTGATCCTTTCCCCATACAGGTATAACTGTTTATGGCAGGACATCATTTCCTGTCATACGCACAAGATGCAGGCGATCGGTTGTCCGACTGTGCCTGCATCTGCTGTCATATCTTATGCTTTGATCTTACTTTGATCTGTTTTTACTGTGCAGCTACTTCGCCGCCCTCTACAACCAGGCTGTCCTCGTAGTCAGCACCATAGGTGTCAACCAGGGTCTCTTCATAATCTTTGTGGAAGAACTGCTCCTCGCCCAGTGCCTTGATCTCGTCGTTGATCCAGTTCAGCAGGGTCTCATTGCCCTTGGTCACTGCAGGTGCAATGGTGTCCTGGCTGCCCAGAGTCGGGATACCTACGGTATAGCCCTCGTTCTGCAGGGCGAAAGCGATAACCTCGGTGTTGTCGTTTGCCCATGCCACGCCGTTGCCGTTCTCCAGAGCATTCTTGGCATTTGCGTAGGAATCATATTTCTGCAGCGGGATGTCCGGGTACTCTTTCAGCAGATAGGTCTCTGCGGTGGTTCCGGAAATAACGATCAGGGAATCGTCTTTGTTCCAGTCATCCAGTGTGGTGATCACATTGCTGTCAGGGGAAACCACACCCAGTGCCACATTCATGTAAGGCAGTGCGAAATCTACTTCCTGTGCGCGCTCCTCTGTTACGGTAAAGTTTGCAAGGATGATATCTACCTTGCCGGTCTGCAGATACTCGATCCGGTTGGCAGCCTCGGTGGAAACAAGGTTCAGCTCTACGCCCATATCCTCTGCCAGACGTCTTGCAAAATACACGTCATAGCCCTGGTACTCGCCGTTTTCATCCACATAGCCAAAGGGGCTCTTGTCAGAAAATACGCCGACATTGATGGTGCCGCTCTCTTTGATCTCGTCCAGGGTACGGAAAGATCCATTGGATGCGCTCTCTTCTGTCTTTGCATCACTGCTGTCGCTGCCTGCATCGGAGCTTCCCTTGCTGCCGCATGCGGTCAGAGCGAAGGTCAGGCTCAGTGCCAGTCCAAGTGCGAGAAACTTTTTGATTTTTTTCATAATATGTCCTCCATTTCCGGGTGAATGCCACCCAATCTATTCCTCAGCCGCAGGCGAAGCCTGTTTGTCGGCGTGGGTTCTCACAGTATCGAAAGTAAAGGTATTTAAAAACTGCTTTGCGCGGTCGCTGGACGGATGATCAAAAAAGGTATCGGGATCGGTGTCCTCCACGATCTTGCCCCCGTCAATGAAAATCACCCGATCTGCCACGGCCCGGGCAAACTGCATTTCGTGGGTGACGATCATCATCGTCCGTCCCTGCTCCGCCAGGCTGAGCATGACATCCAGCACCTCCCGCACCATTTCCGGGTCCAGGGCTGCCGTCACCTCGTCAAACAACAGGATCTCCGGGTGCATACAGAGTGCACGCACAATGGCCACACGCTGTTTCTGGCCGCCGGACAGCTCTCTCGGGTAGTTCTTTGCCTTTTCCTTCAGGCCCACCCGCTCCAGAAGCTCCATGGCTTCCGCTGTCACTTCCTCTTTCTTTCGCTTCTGCACCTTCATGGGTGCCAGCAGGATATTGTCCAGCACATTCAGATGCGGGAACAGATCATAGCTCTGGAAAACCATGCCGATCTTCTGCCGCAGCTCTGTCAGATTTTTACTGTTTTTGCTGATGGGCTGTCCCTCCAGCGTTACGCTGCCGCCCTGGATCTCCTCCAGCGCATTCACACAGCGCAGCAGTGTACTTTTGCCGCAGCCGCTGGGGCCCAGGATCACGATAACCTCGCCCTTGTGCACATCCAGGCTCAGATCATCCAGCACCGGATCGTCTCCGTATCTTTTTGTCAGATGCTCTATTTTCAATAATGGTTCTGCCATCCTTTTTTACCTCCACTTCTTTTCCAGATATCTGGCCAGCATACTGATGGGCCAGCAGGCCACAAAATACAGCAGGAAGATGACCAGATAAATACCAAACGCCGCGTTGGGGCTGCTCATTCGGTTGGCCTCGATGATCTGCTGTCCCACCTTCAGCACCTCCACCACGCCGACCATGAGCACCAGGCTGGTGGTCTTGATCATACGGGTGATCAGGTTGATGGACAGCGGCAGCAGCCGACGGATCGTCTGGGGGATGATGACATAGATAAATGTCTGCCTTTTATCCAGGCCCAGCGCCTCCGCGCTCTCATACTGATGCTGGGGAATGCTGATCAGCGCGCCGCGCACCAGATCACTCATCTCCGCCGTTCCCCACAGGGTAAATACAATAATGGAAGCCGTCTCTCCCGACAGATCCCAGCCAAACGCACGGGTCGTTTCAAAATAAAACAGGAACAGAAGAACCAGCTGGGGCATAATACGGATGACCTCCAGATAGATGCGCAGGATCACCTTGATGATCTTGTTTCTGGAAGTCATCAGAATACCCAGCACAATGCCCAGTGGAATGCTGATGAGCACCGCCAGCAGGCTGATCCGCAGCGCCACCCAGAGGCCGCCCAGGATACGGATCATGTTCTTGCCCTTCAATAATACCTCAAGCCCCAAATCCGGCATGACGCAGCCTCCTTTCCAGCAGGCTTCCCAGCAGAGAAACCGGCAGTAAGATCAGAAGATAAAAGACCACCAGCAGGAACAGGCTCTCTGTCGTCTGGTAATACAGACCGATCAGGTCTTTGGCCGTAAACATCAGATCCATCAGGCTGATGGCGCTGAATACGCTGGTCTCCTTCAGAAGGAAGATCACGTTTGCCACGAAGGGCGGTACGCTCACGGAAATGGCCTGGGGCAGGATCACGTAGCGCATCACCTGTCCGGCGCTCATGCCCAGACTATAGGCACTCTCCGACTGGATGGCGTCCACCGACTCCAGGCCGCTTCGGAACGTCTCCGCCATATAGCTTCCTCCCAGGAATGCCAGTCCCGCCACACCACAGACCTCCGCGTTGGTACTGATGCCCACTTTCGGCAGGCCGTAATAAATGAAAAACAGCTGCACCAGCAGCGGGGTATTTCTGCTCAGTTCAATATAGAACGCCACGATCTGCCGCAGCACCGGCACCCGGTAATACTGCACCGTGGCACAGACCAGCCCCAGCACGATGGCTGCCACGATCCCCGCCACGCCGATCCGCAGCGTCAGCCAGGCCGCCCGTTCGTAGGTGGGCAGATATTTGATGATAAATTCCCAGTTCAAAGTTTTATCCTCCCTAAAATCACAAAACTCCTATTTTTTTGATTACGAATCGCTACGCTGCACAGCAGCTCCCGCGATTCTGCCCCATCATTCAGAATCCGAGACGCTTCGCATCTCTTCTTCCTCATTGTGGGGCGTAATTGTAAATGTCTTTATTTTTTGATTACGAATCGCTACGCTGCACAGCAGCTCCCGCGATTCTACCCACATTCGGAATCCGAGACGCTTCGCATCTCTTCTTCCTCATTGTGGGGCGTGCCGTAAAGTTCCATCTTTGCTTACATGCGAGCATGACGCAAAGATGAACCTTCGGCACTGTAATCAAAAAAACCGGAAGCATCAGCTCCCGGATCACACCACAGAATTCTCTGTCTGTTCAGACCTCAGCAAAGGCGCAACACATTACCATCGGTGCAGCCCCGCCGCAAAATCCGCCCGGGAAACGTTCCACCGACAACAACACATGCCGTTATGAGAAGCTCTTCTGATACTATAAATCATGACTTCTTCCTTCTTCCGCCGTTTGTCTGTTTCAATATATGTATGATAATAACATCGAATGCGTACCTTGTCAACAGAAAATTCCTACTTATTTAATAGGATATTGTTAGATATTGTATTTCCACTTCCCAGCCTGTATAATAGGAAAGAACACCATTTTCAAATATCAGATAAAGAGGTTTTTAACTATGTGGATTGCAGATCAATGGAAAGATTATGAAGTGATAGATACGTCAGCCGGGGAAAAGCTGGAGCGCTGGGGGCAGTATATCCTCGTCCGGCCTGACCCGCAGGTTATCTGGAATACGCCGAAGGTGAGCCGGGGCTGGAAGAAGATGAACGGCCATTACCACCGCAACAAAAAAGGCGGCGGCGAGTGGGAGTTTTTCGATCTCCCGGAGCAGTGGACGATCCGCTACCGTTCCCTGACCTTTAACTTAAAGCCCTTCAGTTTCAAGCACACCGGCCTGTTCCCGGAACAGGCCACCAACTGGGACTGGTTTTCCGAAAAGATCCGAAATGCCGGACGCCCCATCAAGGTGCTGAACCTGTTCGCCTACACCGGCGGCGCCACCCTGGCAGCCGCTGCCGCTGGCGCTTCCGTCACCCACGTGGACGCTTCCAAGGGCATGGTTGCCTGGGCCAAGGAAAACGCCCGCTCCTCCGGCCTGGGGGAGGCCCCCATCCGTTGGATCGTGGACGACTGTATGAAATTTGTAGAGCGGGAGATCCGCCGGGGCAATCACTACGATGCCATCATCATGGATCCGCCGTCTTATGGCCGCGGCCCCAAGGGAGAAATCTGGAAGATCGAGGATTCTATTTACCCGTTTATCCAGCTGTGCGCCAAGCTGCTCTCCCCGGAACCGCTGTTTTTCCTCGTAAACTCCTATACCACGGGACTGGCACCTGCTGTTCTGACGTACATGCTGTCCTGTGAATTAAAGAAGTTCCACGGAACAGTGGATTCTCAGGAGATTGGCCTGCCCGTCACCACCAGCGGACTGGTACTGCCCTGCGGTGCCTCCGGGCGCTGGGAAGCAAAATAGTCTTCCCGATCAGTCATCATCCAGTCTACCTGCTGCATTTTTTCATACAGCTCTCTGGCCGCCGGGGAGATCCCCTCTTCCGACGGATAAATACTATACCCCATATCCCGGACATTGACATCTTCGCATCTGCGCAGCACGATCCCTTCCTTGCGCAGCGTGTCCGGGTGGAGGCTGGTGATCCACATGACTGCATTGTCACACTGGCCCAGCGTCTCCATCGCCCCGCCGCGGTCATACACATAGAAACGCCGCGACGGCATAACGATGCCATTCTCCTCCATCACAACCTTATAGGATGCCGATGGAATCTCATAATCCCCATACATCACCAGCAGCTGATCTTCCAGCATGTCTTTTGTGATATGCGCTCTGGATGCCAGCGGATTGTTTGCTGACATGGCCAGCAGAAATTCTTTTTCATAATGTTTTTTATACTGTAAAGAATAGGTTTTGAAATGATTCAGAAAATATGCCTCCTGTGCGCCAAAGCAATGGAGCACCCCCATCTCGGCCTCTCTGGTATGCACATCTTCCAGCACCTCAAAAGGATTCGTCTCCTTCACTGATACCCGAAACTGCGGTTTATGGGAATAGCTGTTCACGAAATCCATGACACAGCGATGAATCTGATAAGAACGGGTCACAGAAATCCGCAAACGCACACTGTCTTCCGGCTTTACCGCAAACATGTCTTCCATATCTTTTACTTCATCCAGAATGGACTGCGCCCGCTGCACAAAATCCCGTCCCTCGTCAGTCAGGCACATGCCTCTGGTGGAACGCACGAACAGCTTCACTCCCAGCTCTGCCTCCATGGCTTTGATGGTATTGCTCAGATGCGGCTGGGATAAATACAGCTTCTGGGAAGCTTTCGACACAGACCCTGTCTTCGCCACCTCGATAATATATTCCAATGCCCACAGATTCGTCGTTTTCCCCTCCTTGATTACCAGCATGATGATGCAAGTTTCCCTCTTAGACTCAGGTTTCTTTTCTTTTGCGCTCATTATATCATGATTCGCACGTCCCGTGCTTGACGCTGCTTTTAGACTCAGGTTCCCCGCACTGCCGTGCTCTGTTGCCTGCTACCGCAGGCGGAACCTTCGTTAATGGCTTGTGAAAAACAAATGTCTGCTCACGCAGCCGCTTGTTTTTCCCTGCGCACATTATATCATAAAAGATGGCCTGCCCGAAAGCAGACCATCCCAAACGTTTTATTTTTATTCCTGCGGTTTTACATCGTAGCTATAGAAAGCATAAGGCAGGTATTCCTTTGCATCCACCGGATATTCGTCCTCCGGCTGCCGGTTGCCGTCCAGCGCCAAACCGTCATAGGACATAATTGCGCCCAGCGTTTTTACCGGTGCGAACTCATACCAGGGATCATTTTCCGATTTCTGGAAAATCACTTCGCCCTTACCGATCTCCGGTTTCTTTGTTCCGGGATGCTTGGTTTTCCATACGGTTGTCAGGATCGGCTGCGGTGCTTTATCCAGGTCTTTCAGATGCACCCAGCTGCTTGCGGGCCACAGATAATTGTAAATGATCGTTGCTCCTGGATGGTTCACCGGATCCGGCGGTGTCAGCAGTTCGCCGATGGCAGCCATCAGCTCCGAATCGTTGGGCATACCATCAAACTCCGCCTTTACGGTATAATACGGGATGCCGTGTCTCTCCGCAAATCCCACAAAGGAATTGCCAGTGCGATTATAACCCAGACGTCCTGCTTTCTTTGGATAACCGCCCAGTTCCCGTCCAAGGATGGTTCCCATATCCACATTCAGTGTCATTGCCGGTACAAAAAATCCCGGCAGTCCGGTTTTCTCATGGACAGCGGCCACATAGATCGCCGCCTCCAGATATGGCACCTCAAAATTGGTTTTATGGAAAATATTGTAGCCCGCGCAGATCAGCGGACGCTTGTAGGGCAACAGACCCGGCGGCAGAAGCTCTTTCACAGCCTCCGGTGTTGTCTCATAAAATACCGACAGTACCTCTGATTCCATAAAATCACACATACCGCCACTCAATGACTCGCATACTTCTTCTCTTGTTCTCTTGAATCCCATAAAAGTCCCTCCTGTTTTTTTCAATCTCGTTCTATTTGGGAAGATCACTGATCTTCGGCACATCAATGGGGCCGTGGGTAATGTTTGTTTTTATCGTATCACGCGCCCTTTTCCCCGTAAAATTGGTATTTTCTTAGCATGTTATATTTTTAAACTATATCCTAATTTTTTCTTACTTTTTTCAAATTGCCATGGGCTTATAAGAAAACCTGTGCTATAATGGATTCTGGCAGGATTTCTGCCCAATACAGTATCAAGAGAGTGAGGGTGTAACACCAATGAAGAAAAAATCTATACTTTTCCTTCTTGCGCTGACCGTCGGCATCATGGCTATCGGCTGCGGAAAGAAAGAGGAACCCGCTTCTTCAAATGATACCTTTGTCGCAGACGAAGATGAAGAAGAAAAGGAGGAAGAAGCTCCTGTTGCAGAGGAGGAGACTCCTGTCGTGGAGGAAGAGACCCGCGAGGGCATGTACCGCAGCGAACTGACCAACGAATGGATCGATGAGAGCCTGAAGGATCAGCGTCCCATCGCCGTTATGATCGACAATGAGAAGACCGCACTTCCGCATTACGGCATGAACAGCGCAGATGTTGTCTATGAGATGATGAACAGCACGAAGAACGGACATGTTACCCGTTTCATGGCTCTGTACAAGGATTACGACAGTGTCAAGCAGATCGGCAGTGTGCGAAGTGTAAGACCGACAAACCTGCAGATTGCTCCGGAGTGGAATGCCATCGTCTGCCATGACGGCGGCCCGTTCTATATCAATGCACATCTGGAGAATCCTTATGTTGATCACTTCAGCGGAACGTTCTCCCGTGTGGATAATGGCAAGCCCAGGGAATTTACAGAGTACATCCTGACCGGTGACATGGAGAAGAACTTCAAGAATAACTCCAAGATTGACCGCAACTACAACCAGTACTACACTGGCCCGCATTATCAGTTTGCTTCCGAAAGCAACCCGGTAGATCTGTCCACTGCATCTGATTCCATTGACTGCACAGAGATTGATTTCCCGTTTGAGCATAACAATTCCAAGCTGAACTATGATGCTTCCACCGGCCTGTATATGTATTCCGAGTACGGTTCTGCACATGTGGATCCTCTGGATAACAATAAACAGATGAGCTTCACCAATGTCCTGATCCAGAACGCCCGGTATCATCAGTTTGATGAGAACGGCTATATGATTTTTTACTCTGTAGACAGCGGACGGGAAGGCTACTACATCACAGGCGGCAAGGCAATCCCGGTAACCTGGGAGAAGACCAGCGACACCGATCCGACCCGTTACTATGACAAAGACGGCAACGAGATCACCATCAACACCGGTAAGACTTATGTGGCACTGGTGGCAGATGAGTTCTGGAGCGGCCTGACCATCAAATAATTTTACAGGATTACTTTTCTTTTTTACAAAATACAAAAGGTATTCTGAATACTCTTTTCAGAGGAATCAGAATACCTTTTCTTCATTTCATAATCTAATTATTCCAACGTTTTCCCTGTACGCTTGCTAAACATAATATCAAGAATAATATTGTCCATCACCGGGGAGCCATCATTTCCAAGCCGCACAAAATTGCGGATTGTATGTGCAGGATCTTCTTCCACGATCCCTTCATCGGATGAAACACAGGTTCCTTTTATTGCCATAAACGCTGATAAAAAAGCCATGTTTACACAGGCACTGACTTTCATTGCACAGTCTGCCTTGGCTCCATCACAAAGCATTCCCGTCACGCATCCCATCATGTTATTAATGGCATATCCTATTTCTTTCGGACCCCCGCCCAGCAAATACACGATTCCGCAGCTTGCTCCGGTTCCTGCAATCGTTGCTCCGCAAAGCGCTGATAAAAGCCCGAAACGACAATGAATATAGATTGCCATCAGATGCGACAAGGTTACCGCCCGAAACAGTCTGTCGTCATCTATCCCAAAGGCTTCCGCCGCAGTAAGCACCGGTATTGTCGCTGTTATTCCCTGATTTCCCGAACCCGAATTGGTAACCACCGGCACACCAGCTCCTCCCATACGGGCATCAATTCCACTTGCTGTGCGTTCCATTGCCGCAGTCACCACATCACTCCCCATAGTTCCTTCGCTTCTGGCATTCATAATATGCTGTCCGATCGTAAGACCAAATGGTTTCTGTGCTCCCTCTTCTGCAATTCGTTTATTCACCGCAATTGCCAGTTCCACCATGTGAAGATCGTCAGTCTGGCGATCCAGTTCATTGACAAAGCGATAAATGGATTCTACGGACAATGTATGTTCCACCAAATCCGGAGATATTTTCTCCGTTCCGGTTAACTGTTGTTTTTTCAACAGACAAACACCATCTTTTTCCAGATATACCAGATTCGTATGCGCGGTTGCTATGATTGCTTTTGCCTGATGTCCGTCCGCACTTCTTACCTCCACTTCAATATACAGTTTTTCTTCTGTATTTTTCATTCCCATATGGACATGGCCGTCTTTTACCAGTTTTACTGCCTTTTCCCGCTCTTTTTCTGATGTGCTGTCAATCACCTGGAGTTGCCGTTCCACCACGCCTCCTATAGCACCAAGTGCTGCTGCATAATTAATCCCGGTGTTCGAAATTCCCGGTATTCCGGCAGACATTGCATTCTTTATGATATTCACACTAGCCAGCACGTGTACTTCAGCCACTTCTGTCCCTAACTGCTCACTTGCATAGGCTGCACACAATGCCACTGCTGCCGGTTCTGTACAACCTGTTGCAAGCTGCATTTCACTATTCAAAATTTTACAGAATAATTCCCGTTTCATCTTCTTCACCATGATATCCCTGCGTTTTATTTATTATTTTTGTCATGCGGTCAAACCCAAAATGCCCATAGAAACTGCCGGAAATGCATTTACAAGTAATAGTACAAGCAACTCTGCCACAAGAAAAGGAATGATTTCTCTTGCAATTTTTTCCAAAGGAGTATCTCCTATTACCGTAGCCACAAACAGGCAGGAACCAACAGGTGGTGTAATCGCACCAACACTTAAATTCAGACAAATAATGATACCAAATTGAATCGCATCAATTCCAAAAGCTCTGACAACCGGAAGCAGCAATGGCGCCAGAATGACAACCGCAGCGCCTCCATCCATAATGCACCCTACAACAAGAAGGAGTAGATTAATAAGAAGCAATACCATAAATTTACTGTCAGCAACTGCAAGAATTCCTGCAGACAGCTGTTGCGGAACCTGCGCCAGCGTCATCACTTTTCCAAAAACACCGGCAGCAGCCAGAAGAATAAAAATAGTTGCACCTGTCACGGCAGATTCCGATGCGCATTCCAAAATCCCTTTCAGATCGAGCGTGCGATCTACAAATAATGCTATAATTACCGCATAAATGCAACAGACTGCACCTGCCTCTGTCGGAGTAAACATTCCACTGTAAATCCCTCCAAGGATGATGACCGGAACCAGAATAGCCCATTTTGCCAGCCACATTGCCTTCAGGAAAGCAGAAAACTGAAAATGTCCGTCACTGGCTTTGAGCCCTTCCCTTTTAGCTGTCATATAAACCGCTCCGCACAAGAAAACAGCCATCAGAATTCCCGGAATCACACCTGCCAAAAACAAACTTCCTATAGATGTTTCCGTTCCTACCCCGTATAACACGAACATAACACTGGGCGGAATAATAGGGCCGATAACACCACCAGCTGCTGCAATGGCGAGTCCATAAGGTTTTCTGTATCCCTGTTCCTCCATCTCCGGCACCATCATGGAACCAATCGAGGCGGTTGTTGCAGAAGCAGATCCACTTAATGCTGCAAAAAAAGCAGATGCTACTACCGTCACCATCCCAAGTCCACCTGTAAACCTGGAAAAAACTGTTCCTATCCAATTACACAGTTTCTTGGAGATACCTCCTTTTGTCATAACCGATCCGGCAAAAATATAGAATGGAATTGCCAGAAGAGGATAAGAAAACAGAGAATTCATTGCCGCTGATGCAATAGCCGTGAGAGGCGCAAGATTCAATATGTAACAACTGATTATTGAAGACAACAGCAAAGAAAATGCAATCGGAACTTTCAATATTACCAGCAGAAAAAATAATCCAAGTATCAGCACTGTATTCATATGTCTATTTCCTCCCGAACAATCTCTTCCTGTGAACGAGTGTCACTTTCTCCCCTAAAGGTCTGTATGATCAAAAGAATAATCCGGATTCCAATCAGGAACATACTGATCGGAATAATAACAGATGCGATCCAAAATGGATACTTTCCGCCTAAAGTAGCTGCGTTTCGATTTATATAGTTAACCGTCACATAACCTCCAAGATACAGCATTATTGCACTGCATATCAGCCAAAGCATCTGTGAAAGTACAGTAAGCACTTTTCGCAAAGGCTTCGGAAACAGATCAACAAACATACTTACCAGAATATGTTTTTTCTCATGTGCAGCTGCACTGGATCCCAGATATGCCAGCCAGATCATACAAAACGTCATCATTTCTTCTGCCCAGGCTAAGGACATTTTAAATACAAATCGACAGAGCACCTGCGTAAATCCCATGATAATCAAAACGCACATGATCAAACCAAGGAGGTTCTTTTCTATACGATTATAAACCTCATATATCTTTTTCATTGCTGTTGTCCTCCTTTGTCTCGTTCTTTATTCAGCAGGGCAGCCGCACAAAACAATATCTGTGCGACGCCCCTTTCTTTATCTTTTCGCAGGCACCGTTATCTGGCGCGATATTCCTCCAGCCAGTTTATACACTTGTCCCACAGTTCAGATCCTACATCCTCACGCAGTTTCTCATAACAATAATCTGATACCTGATCAGCAAATACCTGATACTGTTCCTCTGTAACCTCATTGATTTCTACTCCGGCAGCTGCAATATCGTCATAAGTTTTTGTCTTTGTATCTGGGCTGACAACTTCCTGACAGTATTTTTCGGTTCTCTTTCCAGCCTCTTTCATTGCGTCCTGAAGATCCTGAGGATAACTGTTCAATGTATCAAGATTAAATAACATTGTCATTCCAAGGTTTGTAATTGTCAGTTTTGTATGATATTTACATACTTCCGTAAATTTCTGTGGAACAAAATTACTGGTTGTTGTATACAGGCCGTCAATTGCCCCCTGCTGTACTCCTGTATAAACTTCGCTGAATGCCATTGCTACCGGAAGTCCGCCGCAAGCCTCCAGGAAATTGTACGGTCCCGGAGAATCATACACGCGAATCTTTAATCCTTTTACATCATCCGGCGTATAAATCGGACGCTTGGTATTTTCAATTTCCTGTCCCATAATGTATTCATAGAAAATTGTTGTAAGGCCATACGATTCACATTCTTTATTAATTGCCTCGTTCATCCACTCTTCCCCGGCAGCATACAGTTCATCCCCATCTTTAAAAAGGAATGGCATGTCCTGAAGGCGCACCGCCTGCATAGGCGCAAAGGCTGTAATATTAGAAGGCCCTACCAGCGCACCGCTCAGCGTTCCATCCATAACCATTTCAACGATCTCACGTTCCGAACCCATGGTAGAATTTGGATAAGTCTCCCATTCTACTCTGCCCGGCAGAATTTCATCGACCTGTTCCTGCCAGTAATATACAAGATCCATCATTGGATTTCCATCCGCACATGGGGTCGCAATGCTGATTTTTATCTTATCCTCTGATGCTTCTTTGGAAGATGCGGAACCGGTATCCGTTTCCTGCTCTTTCTTCTGATTATTTCCACATGCACATAAGGAGAAAACCATGGCTGTTGTCAGCAAAATTGCCCAGATTTTTTTCATTTTCATTAACCATCCCTCTTTCTGAAAATTCTTTTTATTTTCATTATCCGTTATAATCAGCCGGAGGATCGATCAGGCGTCCTGCCAGGGAACACCAGTCACCCGGATGAATAACCGGAACGCTCCAGAATCCTATCACCACACCCTTCCATGGTGCATATATTTCTTCTACCCGTCTGCCAAAAAGATCATCAATCACACACAGCAAATCGCCTTCCTCAAATAATTCCCCTTCTTTTTTGATCGGCGTCATGAAGCCGCCATTACGAGAATGCAGATAATTCAATTCAATATGCATTTTGTTCTCAACCGGTTTCTGATTTGTCGGCGGAATCATTTCAAAATATGCCATAACATTTTTTATTCCGTTATAACATATTTCAATATCACGGAATCTATTATGTAAACGACTGCATTGAGATCCCACTTCCGGAATAATTGTCGGGATACCAAATGCTTTTTTGTATTCCAGAGAAGTAATTCCTGCGAATGGAAGATTCTGCTGAGACCATAGATACTGTACATTAAACGCCTTTGCCATTTCATAACATACTTTTCCAAGTTTATCATCCGGACCGTCAAACGGCAAAAATGCACAAAGCGGTTCCAGATGAAGTACATCTCCGCCTCCATGGAAATTAATGACTGCATCCGCATACTGCACGACTCTTTCCATATAAATAGCTGCCAGATAGTGTGTGGTATACTGATCTTTACGTCCGGGAAATACCCGATTCAGGTTGAAGCCATCCACAATTGTTGCACGGCTGATCACAGTAAAAGCTTCCATATTTAAGGCTGGCACTCCGATGAATGTTCCGTTGAACTCCTGACCCTCCAATTCTGCCGCAAGCTTTATAATCGCTTCTGACCCTTCTGTCTCATCTCCATGCATGGCTCCATCAACAAGCAGTGTTTTTCCGGGTTTCCCACCTTCGATGATAATAACCGGTATCTGATAGAAAGATAAATCTGCTTTCTGTCCATAATTGATAAATCCATCTGTACGGTTTTTTCTCTGAGATACTACTACATCCAACTGAATTTTTGGCATTTACATGCACCCCTTTTCTTTCATATTTCACAAAAAGTATCTTGTGTCATTATCATATCATCCCCCTATATTTAAGTCCAAAGCCTTTTTGGGTATAATTGACATATCATTTTTGGTATGATATGATTTCTATGATGTTTCTATAGGATATTCTCATAGTAATCGCATTTCAAATTTGCATTTTTTTGGTTATTTTATAACCTTCAATCATTATATTTTTGTCCTTTTTTACTCGCAGTAACACCGGAAAGGAATGACGGCATATGAATGATAAAGATTTTCACTATGTACTTACTATTTCCAAATGTAACAGTATCAGCAAAGCCGCTGAACTATTATACGTTTCTCAGCCTGCCCTCAGCAGATATATCAACTCCCTGGAGGAAAAACTTGGAGTAACCTTATTCGACCGTTCCTCCTCTCCCATCTGTCTGACACCCGCCGGTAAACGCTTTTGCATATATGCGAATACCATTCTTGATCTCGAAAACAAATTACTGCTTGAACTCAAACAGGCCTCTTCGATCTCTGGTCACACAATAAAGATAGGCGTTCCCTATGTTACCGGTGAATACATTCTTTCCAGAATAATCCCCAGGGTCATTCATGCATATCCCAACATTCAGATCGATCCCATACAGGATCTCGCCGGTAATCTGGTAAAAAGACTGACTGCACATCAGATAGATGCCGCCTTTGTGTGTTCTCCTATATCAGATGCAGCTATCCGTTCTGAATTATTGTTTTATGAAAAAATCTACCTGGTAGGACACAGAAACCATCCTGCGCTCATTGCACACGATACTGCAAATGCCACTCTCGAGCATCCTTTGATTCTGGATTTTGAAAAACTCCGGAATGTTTCTCTTATTCATTGTAAGCCTATTGCCATTATGAGTTATATTGCAGAAGAAGCTCTTAAAAAAGCACATTTTCAACCAGAAAAAGAAATAAAGGCATCTTCCCTGCCCCTTGCTTTGGATCTCACCTCTCAATGTATCGGATTTACCAGTGTTTTACATTGTCAATTGAAATATAGCCATCCCAGGATTACCCAAACCTTATGCCCAATCCATATAAATGACTGCAAACTGCCATTCTATCTCTCCTATAACTCTCATATAAGCAATACAACACCGGAAATGGAATTATTTGTAAAAGAAGTCCTGAAAGAATATCAGGCAGCACCTTATATATAAAAAAGAATTGCAGTCATGATTTTTGTCATGACTGCAATTCTTTTTTTCTATCCTATTAATTCTTTTATCAGATCATGCACGGTTGTCATTTCCCGGATGCGCCCAATATTGGCTCCGCAAAATACCAGTCCATTTTCCACATCGCCCTTCACCGCGTCAATGAGCGCCTTGGTGATGCAGTAGGGCACTTCCGCCGGATTGCATTTTTTCAGGCAGTTGTAGCATTTGCGGATGGGCGCCTTCGCCTCCTCCACCCGCCGGATAAAGGCATTGCGTAGTGCCCGCCCCGGCATGCCAACCGGGCTTTGAATGATGGCAATATCCTTCTCCTCTGCCCGGATGTACGCCTGTTTATAAGCCTCCGACACATCGCACTCCTTTGTCGCCACGAACCGGCTGGCGATCTGCACGCCATCCACCCCCAGGGACAGGGCATGGGTCACATCTTTATAGTCAAAAATACCGCCCGCGGCAATGACAGGGATGGCAGTTCCATACTTCTCTTCATATTCCCGCTTACAGGCCATGATCTTTCGCAGCTCTTCATCAAAATCATACTCCTCCAGGTGCTCCAGTTGTTCCCTGGAAAATCCCAGATGCCCCCCGGCCAGTGGCCCTTCCACTACGAGGAAATCCGCCGTCCGGTGATAATGGTGATCCCACAGCTTCAGAATCAGCTGCGCTGCCCGGGCAGAGGACACGATGGGCGCGATCTTTGTTTTCCTCGGATTCTGGATCAGCGCCGGTAAATCCGTGGGCAGTCCTGCCCCGCAGATGATCACATCGGCCCCTGCCGCGGCAGCCTCCCGTACATGATCCGCGTAATGTTTCAGGGCCGTCATCACATTGACGCCCACCAGGCCGTTTCCTCCGGCGATCTCCTTTGCCCTGGCAATATGCTTTCGAATGGCCCGCAGATTCGCCGCTGGCTGATCCCTCTCAAACCCTTCCTCCGCAAATCCGATCTGCGCTGTGGAAATGATGCCGATGCCACCCTCCCGGGCTACTGCCCCCGCCAGACCGCTCAGGCTGACGCCTACGCCCATACCGCCCTGGATGATGGGCACCTGGACTTCCCATTGACCAATCTTCAAACTCTGCACTGTGTATTCCTCCTATTATTTTGACAATCAAACTATTTTCAGTATAATCTTCTTCCCTTGTAATGTCAATATAAATAGTTTTCAGTTCTAATATATATAGTTTCTATTACTATATATTTTCACCTCTGTGAAACACACTTTTCCAGTTTCCCAGGTTATCGCAGTTTCTACTCTCTATTTCAATCATTGATGGGATACACAAACCAGCTGTTTCTATCGTTCGGGACATAAAGAAAAAGAACCGCCCCGGCATGTTTCCAATACCAGGACAGTTCTTTTATGATTCTCCATTGTCCGATTTAGTAGTTGATCCCCACAATCTTTAACGCACCGTCTGTCATGCTGAAGGTGATATTGGGCTTACCGCTGTCATCACTCATCACAAATCCTGCCATGCTGGCGGAAAGATTTTTCACATCCACACCAGCAATCATGGTTTTCAGTTCCGGCGTGAAAATCTTGTCTGCGCCAAGAGCTATCAGTTCTTCCTTGGACTCGATGACCTGTCCATCCTCTGCAAACCCGATATACACCGGATAAGCAGTCACATCCGCCAGCCCTTCCAGATCCTCAGAAGCCACCAGCAGCTGCACCTTCTGTGCAAATTCCGTCACCATTTCACTGTCCACGGAGAAATTTGCCTCCCCGTCAGATACGACATTCTGTGTGCTGTCCTCTTCTGCCTCTGTTGTCTCTACCTCTGTTGTCTCTACCTTTGTATCCTTTTCCGCCTGCTTCTGCCCGCAGCCGCCCAGCGCCAGCATCAGTACCAGTGCTGCTGCATAGGTCCCTTTTCTTCTCACGATTTTCTGTCTCCTTTTCTGCCATTCTTCGAAGCTCTTCTATCTCCATTTTCAAAATCATCCGTTCCGATGCCACCATCATGTAGAATACTCCTGTTTTCTCATCTACATTCCTGATTTAAGGTTCCAATTTTTGACCTTGATCTTTGACTTCAATCTCACAATGCCTGTCACTGCGTAATCTCAAATTCTAACCGTCCTTCCGCGCCCGGCGCGATCTCATATTTTTCCAGAACGACCACCGGATTACCGTCCGCATTCATATAGAACGAAGTATCTGCCGTGACACCCTGCCACTGTTCCAGCTCATAAGCGACACCTGTCTCTGCTGCAAGTGCCTCCGCCTGCTGCCGCACCTGCTCAGTTGCCAGCGCTGCATAATCCGCCCCCAGCACATCCTCCAGGGCGATCCATTTACCGGTATGCATATCCAATGTGTAATACCGCAGTTCGCTGTACGCACTGGTCCAGCTTTCGGTGCCGGACACCACCAGCGACAGATAATCCTCT
This sequence comes from Oscillospiraceae bacterium NTUH-002-81, assembly GCA_032620915.1. Classification (NCBI taxonomy): domain Bacteria; kingdom Bacillati; phylum Bacillota; class Clostridia; order Eubacteriales; family Oscillospiraceae; species Oscillospiraceae bacterium NTUH-002-81. The sequence continues at coordinate 790,383 of CP136052.1, read as the reverse complement.
GTCTGCGTCAGAATGTCATAGGACACCTGAATGCGGATGTCATGCGCTGCCCATTCCTCCTGGGTGCCGCCGGTTGCCAGAAATGCCTCCTTGTATTCTTCTGCCCGCTGCTGTGCCTCGGCGGCATAAGCCTCACAAAACGTATAAATGTCCTCATTGACCTGCCCGGTGACGCTATCTGTGTCCGCCGCAATGGTTTCCACAGAAGGAATTTCCACAGAAATCGCCAGCTCGTCCAAGCTGTTCCACTTCTATCGATGCCGTCTGTGACCGAACACTGTCTGTCACCGGTGTGCTCCACTTCTGTCCCACTCCTATCACCGTCGCCTGTCGCTGCACACTCCGCTTCTGCCCCATCTCCGCCGCTCTTCTGGCATCGGCTTTGGCAATCTCCTGCTGCACCCGGGCATGAAGCTCCGCCGGAATCGGAATTTCGTCATATCGCTTTTTCGCATCTTCCATTCTCTTCATATACAATCCCCCTCCTGCATCTGCACTTTCAATTTTTTCAATCCCCGATATAATTTCGCTTTTACGGTGTTCAGATTCATTGTCAGAATCTCCGCAATCTCCTTCAACGACAACTCCTCAAAATATCGCAGGCGGATCACCTCCTGCTCCGTCCATTCCAGCCGATCCAGCTGCGCCATCAGATCCTCTTCCGGTGCTTCAAAGCCCGGTTCCTGATAGCTAGCCTCCGGCTGATCTTCCCCGGAAAGCACCTCCCGCTCCCGGGCTTTCAGCAGCTGCAGACTTTCATTGACCACAATGCGGTACATCCAGGTGCGGATGGCCCGCTGGTTGTTCAGATTCTGATAATTTTCCAGCGCTTTGCACACCGCATTCTGCACAATATCCAGCGCATCTTCCTGGTTGTGCGCGTAACTGAATGCCAGCCGGTAAAACTTGTCCTGATTTTCCACAATGTACGTCACCAGCATTTCGTAAACATCCTGCTCGATGGAACTCACCTCTGTCTCTTATTTTGTCTTTATATTATAGATGAAAAAGCAAACCCAAAAGTTGCAACAACGTGAAGCAAAAAGACAGGCACAGTTTTCGCTGTCTCCTGTCTTTTCTTAAAAATCCATATTTCCTGATCTGTTATTTTTTCAGATACCGGTTCATGCACTGCATGACCTTGGGCATGTTCAGCGGTTTGGACAGATGCTCGTTCATTCCTGCCTCTTTTGTATTTTTCACGTCCTCCGCAAACGCATTGGCTGTCATGGCCAGAATGGGCACAGCGGCAGCATCGGCCCGCTCCATGTCACGAATGAGACGGGTTGCCTCCAGTCCATCCATCACCGGCATCATGATGTCCATGAGAATGAGATCAATGCTTCCCTCCTCAGACCGTCTGAACGCCTCCACCGCTTCCTTGCCGTCCCGGACAGTGAGCAGCTGTGCGCCCCGCTTTCCGAGAAAATACTGCAGGATCTCCAGATTCAGCTCGTTGTCTTCTGCAATGAGAATGCGTTTCCCCCTGCAATTCTCCCTCGCATGTATCGTCCGCATCCGATGTTCCCGCATCCGGCTGTGGCTCCGATCCTGCTTCCGGGCAGATTTCCATGGGGATCTTAAATGTAAATATCGTGCCCGCACCGGGCTCATTGCGCACATCCACCGTACCGCCGATGAGCTCTGCCAGCTCCCGGGTCACCACCATGCTCAGACCCGTTTTCTGTATGATATCCTCCCGGCCGATCTCACTTCTCGTCAGCGGAGCAACGATCTCCTGCATAAATTCCTTGTTGATCTCCCCGCCGCTGTCCCGCAGGATGAACGTATACATGGAATGGGAGCTGTTGATGGGTGTCTCGATGATCCACCGCTCAATGGAACCGCCCTCCTGATTGTATTTGATACAGCAGTTGATCAGGTTCAGCCAGATGCGTTTCAGGTAATGCCCATTGGCATACACCTTCGGATGCTTCACCTCTACCCGGCCCGGATGTACCACAAGTCCCTTGTGGAGTGCCTCCCCGAGAAAAACCTCCCGGCTGCTTTTCAGCAGTTCCAGCAGATCTGTGACCTCCCCGTGATAAAACGGATCATTTTTCACAGACTGGCTCATATGTAAAATGTCATCCACAAGGATTTCCAGCAGAAGCTCCGCGTTCTCCGCTTTGGTCAGCGTATCCACCACCATCTCCCGGTCATCGGCATGGGTTTTCGCCATGGCCAGCAGCCCCTTGATGCCATTGACCGGCGTGCGGATATCATGGGAAATTCTTGTCAGGAACTCAGATTTCTCCAGGCTTTCCTGCCGCAGTCTGGCGATGACGGCTTCCAGCTCGCCCTCCCGGCTGCGCATCCGATGCATCCCGTCTGCCTTTGACGCTCTGATCCGGTGTTCTTCGTTTATGTCCGTCAGCACACCCGTGATCCGGTATCCGCCATTTTCCTCCGGGAAACGGCAGCCATATACCCGGAACCACCGATATTCTCCCCAGTCTGTCCGAAGCTCACATTCCAGTTCCAGAGACGGCTCCTTCTCCCGGGATGCAAGCAGGGCACAGAACTTCTCCCGGATCGTTTCTATTTCCTCCGGCCGCACCCGGCGCTTCCATTCCTCTTTTGTACGGGGCAGCTGATCCGCCTGTGGAATATCCAGCATGAGGCGCAGGCTGTCGCCCACACCGGGCTTTACCAGCTTTCTGTCCTGATCAAAGACCGCCGTCCATACCCCGGTATGCAGTGCCCGATGCAGAACAGTCAGCTCCCGGCGTTCCTCTTTTTCAAACCGCTGCAGCAGCTCTTTTTTGATATTTTCTTCGTCTGCCAGGAAAATATCCACACGACGGATCGTCATCACCGCCGGTGATCCACAAGTGTCTCCCGGATTTTCCCCATGGGTTCCGGCGATCACCTGCATTTCATACATTTTCCTGCTGTTGCCATCACTGCCCCGATAGCGCACGCGCACAGTGCCATCCGTCCGCAGCTGTCTGGTCAGTATCTTTTTGGAAATCAGTGCATCAAAAATCTTTTTGTCCTCCGGCCAAACTCTTCTCTGCACGTAGACTGCCAGTGCCTCCGAAAATTTTCCCTGCCCGGGGAAATCTGCCGTCCCGTCTGCATTTTCCTGCGGTTTCCTGTAATCACAGACATACGTATCTGCCGAAAGATCGATCTGGCAGAGGATCTCATATTCTCTGCACAGCGTTTCCAACACGTGTTGTTCCTGTCTCTGCGCTTCCTTTCCTTTTGGATTCATACTTCTTCCTTTCTTCACCGACAGGTGTTTCCTGCCAAAGATCCGGCCATCCATGCAGCCGCAGCACAGCTTGCTTCGGACAATTTTGTTTCATGGAAACAAAAAGAGTACCGCGAACTTACCACGATACTCTCCTTATTGTACGTGCAACTGGCTGCCATTTCACAGGCCCTGTAGCTTTGCGTCACAGCCTTTCGACTGCTTTGCCAGATCTATATTCCCATTGTTTGTTCTCTTTAACCGCCTCTATTCTACTCTTTGCATTTTCGGATGTCAACCGCCCGACCTGTATTCTCCCGCCCTATTTCTTACGATTTTCTGACGATTTCTTACGAAATTTAACGAAAATTTTCTCAGGCCAATGTGCTATGCAAAAAGGCTTCCACCTCATCCCTGGACGGAACCGCCGGAATACCGCCCCGCTTTCTGACGCACAGGCTTGCCACTGCATTTCCCGTTACCGCACAGTTTTTCAGCTCATCCCAGGTCATCTGCTCCAGCTCCTTCTCATAGGAAAGGAAACGGCTTAAGAATCCGCCCCAGAAGGAATCCCCTGCGCCGGTGGTGTCCACCGCCTCGGTCCGAAAGGCCGGAATCATCTCCTGATACGCCTTCGATGCCAGCAGCACGCCATCGCCGCCCAGTGTGACAGCCACCAGCTTCGGCCCCTGGGCGAGCAGCCGCAAAGCCGCCTTCTCATAGGTCGTCTCACCGGTCAGCAGCAGACTCTCCTCGTCCGACACCTTCATTACGTCCACCAGCGACACCACCGATTTCATCCCTTCTGCCGCTTCTTCCTGACTGCGCCACAGCGGCGGCCGATAATTGGGATCATAGGAAATGAGCGCCCCTGCCGCTTTCGCCAGTCTAGCCGCTTCCCATGTCGCGCTCCGGGAAGGCTCGTCCGTCAGGGACAGGGAACCGAAATGAAAAATCCGGCAGTCGGACAGCAGCTCCCGATCCAGCTCTTCCTTGCGCAGCTGGGTATCTGCCCCCGGTTTTCTCGCAAAAGAAAAATTCCTCTCTCCGTTCTCATTGATCTCTACAAACGCCAGCGTCGTAAACGTCGCCGGATCCTCCACCAGTGCCCGGGTATCAATGCCCTCTTTTTCCAGTGTCTTTTTCAGAAAAGCGCCGTGCATGTCCGTGCCCACCTTTCCGATAAATGCCGTGCGATATCCCATATGGCTGGCCGCCGTCAGCAGGTTGGCCGGCGCCCCGCCCGGATTCTGTTCAAACAGCTTCATGCCGTCCGCGCCTGTTCCCGCCTCGGTAAAATCGATGAGCAGTTCCCCCAATGCCACAATATCCATCTCTTTTTTCACCCTTGTACCCTCCGCAATTCACATTTTTTATAAAAATATTGTATGCCTTTCCGCTCTGGTTGTAAAGGATTCCACCAATGAAAAATGAGCAAGATATTGCATGTCAGAGCAAAAAACATCCATTGTTTTCCCTGACAGAACATGCTACGCTGATTGCGAATGGGATACATTACAAACAGGAGGGAGAAACATATGAAACTGCAGAACATCACAGATGTCAAAGGCTTTTTTGATGTGGTAAACGAGTGCAAAGGCACTGTAGAGCTGGTGACGGCAGACGGCGACGTCCTTAACCTGAAATCCAAACTCTGCCAGTTCGTTTCCATGTCCAGCATTTTCAACAATGAGGCATACATCAAAGAACTGGATCTGAAATTCTCTGAACCCGAGGATTTCCAGAAGATCATGTCTTTCCTCATGTACGGAAACTAAGCCACAGAACCAGAAAGACTGTCTTTTTTCTGTGAAAAATGACAGTCTTTTTTATTTTTCTGAAATTCTACGCCCGCACGTCCCGTTTTTTCAAAAGGAACCACGCCAGCTGCAGAAATCCCACCGACCAGAGAACACAGCTTCCAAAAAACTGCCCGTATTTTCCATGCAGGACATCCGTGCCCTTGTTGGCGTTCATGCCGATCTGCATGAGGGCATAGGGCCAGAGCAGAGAAAGCCCCTTCACCCCCGCAAAGATCCCGCTGATCCCACCCAGCAGCCCCAGGAAAACGGGCACCGCAAAGCTGCGGATGACCATGGCCAGCAGCAGTTGGGCAGCAATGACCGCCAGCGCACCGAATGCGCCCCGCAGCAAAAACAGGGGCAGCGTCACCGGCGGCCAGCCCGGCAGATGGGCAAATCCTTTTCCGCACAGGACAAACAGCAGAAACACAAACCCGTGGGTCAGAAGGGCCAGCTTTGCCACCACCACAAATTTGGCCAGAAACAGATCCAGCGGCGGCACCGGACTTGCCATGATCAGATTCCAGTTGTGTCCCTGATGCTCCAGCCGCCACAGGTAGGCCGCATAGACAGCCACCATGGCCGGGAAGAAAAACATGGAATAGAACAGCGTGTGCTGCGTCCACAGGCTGTACCACCCGTCCTTCAAAATTTCCAGATTCTGTAAATAATTAAAGGTGCCGTACCCGGCCGAGATCACCGGCAGCAGGAAGAACATGGCCCAGATGGGGGACGCATGCAGCTTTTGATTCTCTGCAGCAATACATCGCTTCAGCATCTTTTTCACACCTCCTGTCTCTGCACGCTGCGCCAGCATATATACAGCAGCAGTCCGCTGACGACCACTGTAAATGCCAGCAGCCCCCAGTTGCATCCGCGAACGCCATAGGTAACCGTATGGGTGGCCTCCTCCCAGTCCGCCACCTCATAGGCCCCCAGCGGGATGAAGTAGCCCCAGGGCACAAAATAGCTGACGATGGGCGGCAGAAAGGCGGAAAACAGGCCCAACAGAGCCCCCACGATCCCCACGCAGAGCGCCGGAAGGGAATTTCCGGCAAACAGCACGATGAGAAATGCCGAAAAGAACAGCATCAGATTCACATCCAGCGTGCACACTGCCAGATACAAAAACTGGCCGCCGGGAAAGCTTTCCGTGTATCCGTGCAGGTTTCCCAGCAAGATCAGTGCCGCCATTTCCACAAAAGTGACCAGGAAAATTTCCAGGCCACCAAACAACACCTTCCCCACAAACAGGCTGCGGCGGCTCTGCAGCGTGTATAACAGCTTTTGCATATTTCCCCGGTTTTCCATATCCCACAGGCGGCTGGCCAGAACGGACATCAAGACCGGAAGCATAATGGCATGGATGACTGGAACGCTGTAGAGCAGTTCACTATACCCGTTGGCCAGCTCCTCCGGACTCCCCTTGGACAGGCCGCCCACCCACAGGACCAGAATGCAGGGTACCAGCAGACAGAGCAGCAGGTCATGACGGCGGCGGGCTTTCTGCAGTTCTGCGGCAAAAGATACTGCCATATTACGCCACCTCCCCCTGTCGGTTTGTCAGACTTAGGAAAATTTCTTCCAGATTTTTTGTCTGGGGCATCACGCCCACCACACCGGCTCCGTTTTCCGATAATGCGCTGACAAGAGCCGCCAGCGGCTCATCCTCCAGCGGAGGCAGAAGAAGAAGATCCGGCTGCCGCATGCTGATCCGCGCTTTGATGCCCCGCCGTTTTACTACTTCAACACTTTTCGACACATCCAGCACCCGCAGCAGGACGCCTCCTCTGCTGTGCCGCTGCAGCTCCTGCAGAGAACCTTCAAACAGCATTTTCCCATGATCTAAAATGCCCACCTGGGAAACCATCTGCTCCATCTCCCCCAGCAGATGGCTGGAGATCAGCACGGTGGCGCCGGTGGTCTCCGGCATGGCTGCAATGAGCTCGCGCATCTCCTGCATACCCGCCGGATCCAGACCGTTGGTGGGCTCATCCAGGATGAGCAGCTTCGGGCTGCCCAGCAGGGCCATGGCGATGCCCAGCCGCTGTTTCATGCCCAGGGAATACTGTCCCACCTTCCGGTTGGCATCGGCGGTCAGGTGCACGATCTCCAGCACCCGATCGATATCCTTCCGGGGTACGTCCTTTAGTCTGGCAACAATGGAAAGATTTTCCCGGGCGGTCAGATGGAGATACCCGGAAGGAGATTCGATGAGGCTGCCCGTCTGCCGCAGCAGGGCAATGCGATTTTCTTCTTTTAACGGTTTTCCCAGCAGCTCCACGCTGCCGGCGGTGGGGTGCACCAGGCCCAGCAGCATCTTCATGGTGGTGGATTTTCCCGCCCCATTGGGGCCCAGAAAGCCGTAGACGCAGCCCTGGGGCACTGTCAGCCGGAGATGATCCACCACCGGGATCCCCGCATAGGTTTTACACAGATCGTGGGTCTTGATTACAGATTTCATATCCGTCACTCCTCTCTCGTTTTTCAGAACGATTTCAGCTTACACCCCGCGCCTTAATCTCACGAAAATCCCACCTTAATTTCCCCTTAAATTTTCGCCGTTTTCGGATGCCGGAGAGAAAAGTATGCTATAGTAAAACAAAAAACCGGAGGTACCTGTCAATGAACAGCATTTATGAAATCCGCATTCTGGTCGTGGATGACAACACGGATCTGCTTCGTCTGCTCCAGGAGCAGCTGACGGACGCAGGTTACCGTCATATTCAGACAGTCCGAAGCTGCGCGGAAGCGAAAAGGGCATTTGCCGCAGACATCCCCCAGCTGATGATCCTGGACATCAACCTACCGGATGGAGACGGTTTTTCCCTGTTCCGGGCTCTGCGGGGCAAAGCAGATATCCCCGCACTGTTTCTGTCAGCCCGGGATGCAGACGCCGACCGCCTGTTTGGGCTGGGTCTCGGCGCGGATGATTACCTGACCAAGCCTTTTCTCATGCAGGAACTGCTTCTTCGCGTACAGCATATCCTGCAGCGGGCCTATCGGGCGGAGCTGTCCCTTGGCCGGAACAAAACGGTTACGCTGGGTGCCTGCAGGACAGACTTACAGGACGCCCTGGTCACATGGCCGGATGGGCGTGTCCTTCCCCTCACCGCCACAGAACTGGCGCTGCTGCGCAAGCTGGCTGAAAACCGCGGCCATATTGTCACCTACGATGCACTGTGCGAATCCGTCTGGGGTGCCGATTATTACGGATATGAAAACAGTCTGGGCGTCCACATCCGCCATCTGCGGCAAAAGATCGAAAAAGATCCCGGACAACCCCAACTCCTTCTCACCGTTCGAGGCATCGGCTACAAGCTGGCAAAGGAGGAATCCGCATGAAAACCTTTGTACGTCTCATCCGCCGCTATGTGCTGGCAGCGGTAAGCATTGTTGTGCTACTGCTTTTTCTCGGCATTGGTTTGATCGCCTGGCTAGGATGGCGGGAAGGGCAGCGGCTGCCCCGACAGACCTACGATTCCACCGTTATTGCGGACGCTATGATAAAAACGGAGGATACACTGATGTTCGGCGCAGAACACACGCCGGAAGAATGGATGGATGGCTATGCATGGGCCATGGTGCTGGACGATCAGGGACATATAATATGGAACTATGCCCTGCCAGAAGAATTGCACAAAACCTACACCGCCAGCGACATTGCCAGCTTCTCCCGCTGGTATCTGCGGGATTATCCGGTGTTCTGCCATGTGACAGATTATGGGCTGTTTGTCATCGGCCTGCCCAAAGGAAGCCTGTGGCGGTACAACCTGTACAACTCGCCGGACGGCCTGCGGGATCTGGTGCACAGCATTTTCTTCATTCTGCCCGGGTCTCTGCTGTTGGGACTGGCCTTTTGTTTCTGGCTGGGATGGCGGGGCACCAGACAGCTTCAAACAGTGGCTGCCGGTCTGGATACCCTGGCCCAGGGCAAGACTGTGCAGCTGCCCACCAGCGGGTTTACCGGAGAGCTGGCCGAAAAGCTGAACCGGACCAGCTCCCATCTGCAACAGAAAAATGAGATGCTGGCACGGCGGGATGACGCCCGTACCCAGTGGATCGCAGGCGTCAGCCACGACGTCCGCACCCCGCTGGCCCTGATCCTGGGCTGGAGCGAACAGCTAGAACAAAACGCTGCGCTGCCGGATACCGCACGTCAGAAAGCCGCAGGCATCCGTACCCAGAGTGAAAAACTCCGCTCCCTCATTGATGATCTGAACCTGACCAGCAAACTGGAATACGGTGCGCAGCCGCTGCGCAAAGAACGCTTCACCGCCGGGCCACTTTTCCGTGAACTGGTAGCTCAGCTGTACGACAGCCCCCTGGCCGAGAAGTGTGAAATCTCTCTTCACCAGAGCGATGCCGCGGAACATGCACAGATTCTGGTAGATCGTGCGCTGCTGGGACGACTGCTGGAAAATTTGATCAGTAACAGTGTACGGCATTCTGGGGGGAATGGCGCGCAATCAAACGTATACAACATCATTGCCCCGGTCAGGATTTCCATACAGATAGACGTGGTGGAAGAAATGCTTCATCTGACCGTGGCGGATAACGGCAAAGGCTATCCGGAAACGGTGCTTGCCGCCCTGTCCTCCGGCGAAATAGGAGAGAATACGCCCCATATTCTGGGACTACATGTGGTAGAGCAGATTGCGGAGGCACATGGTGGAAAGGCCACGTTTGGGCAGAATACGCCATGTGGGGCGAAGGCTGTGGTAGAACTGCCGACGGAATAACAGAAAAACCCCGGAAACCTTGGCTTAACAGTGATAAGGAACTAATTTACTTATCAACTGTTAGCTGACGGTTTCCGGGGTGCATATGGACAAATCCCGTCTGATTTCTAACAGGAAGTCAGACGGGATTTTCGCTTTATATTACGAATTATGGAGGACATACCATGAAAACCTTAATATCTTGTGCCTACAATATGGATAATTGCTGTGTGGAAGTGAAATTCAGCGACGGCAGTATGATTGCGATTGACACTATCGCCGTTGAGAACGAGATTGCTGACAATATGTATCAGCGGTCAGAGCTGGATTATTTGATCTACAACGCTCCTTTGGAGTATGCAGACCTTATCTTGAACGGCGATCCCGAAACCTATTTGAAAACTGTAACAGAATACAAGCCTTGGGATAGCTGACAACACGCTGCCCGCAGGAGAAAATCCTGCGGGCGTTTTTCTGTTTATATTATTTCCCTCCGTTGGATCTCAATTTAGGAAAGAAGATGACAATCTTGAAGCCCTTTCCCCCACTGGGAAGCTGCTTCCAGATGAAGATTTAGATCGTCGGCCATCTTCTTAACCAGGTAAAGTCCCATACCGGTAGCCTTCTTTCTGCTGTCAGTAGAATCCCCGGTAAAGCCCTTTTGAAAAATGTACGGCAGATTATATTTTTTTACGCCAATGCCGTTATCTTCAACAGAAAGGATATCTGCGGTCTCCGAATGTATCACGGAAATTGTAAGCATGGGACTATCGCTGCTATATTTGATGGCATTGCTAACGATTTGTCCCAACATAAACTGAAGTCCTCTACGGTCTGTATAGACTGTTTCAGATTGCAGTTTGTTGAGAATGACAAACTGCTTCTCTTCAAGAAGTGGGGCATAGTCCTCCAGAACTTCACCCAAGCAGTCATTCAAATTGACATCCTCAAATCGGTAATCCTTTGTACTGCTCTTCAACCGGGCATAGTACAGCATCTGCGTGACATCCTCCTGAAGCTGACTGCGGACATAATCCAGCTTTGCTTGCAGGGAAGGAGAGATTTCATCGTTCCGGTTATCCAAGAGCATGGTCAGCAACGATAGGGGCGTTTTCGCTTCATGTGCCCAGCCCTCCACATATTCTTCATAGTCCTGTAGGGCATCTGCCATACTGTTACTCTCAGTTTTGTGTTCCTGTAAAACTGATGCCAGAAGCCGGATAGATTCTCCTTCTTCCCGGCTGATGGCACTGAGCAGCCGTTCCTCGTTGCAGATGGTAGGATCACTGAGGAAATCCCGGAACAGTTCTCGGCGGGTAGTCTCCCGCTTGTTTAGTACAAACAGAATCGCTGAAAACAAAAGGAGGCTTGTCAGAACTACTAACCCAATCAAGGGTTGAAATGCCTGAATGTCAGAAATCCAAAGAATGATAGCACAAAAGCAATCCACGCCCAACAGCAACAATAGCCAGGGGTAGTATCGCTCTGTTATGCGCCAAAGCTGCTTCATGGAGCCACCCCCGTTTCCAGACGATAGCCCATCCCACGAACCGCAACGATTCGCTGCTTCATCTCAAGACCGGACATCGTCTTTTTCAGCCTGGTCAGATTAACCTGCAAGGCATTTTCGTCTATGTATTCCGTGGTTCCCCATAGTGCTATGCAAAGTTGCTCCGTCGTGACCAGAGCATCGCCGCCGGACAAAAGAGCAACCAACAGTTTTCCCTGATTTTTTGGAAGCACGACAGAGGTATTATGAATATAAAGCGTGTAGGTCTGCTGGTCTAACAGGAAATCTGGTCCCTCTATGAGATTGGTACGGCCTTCATACCTTTTGAGAATATTGGATACCCTGGCAAGAAGCCGGTCTTTTCTGCACGGCTTCGTCAAATATTCATCGGCACCCAAGTGGAACGCTTGCAGTTCATCCTTTACCTGATCTCTGGAAGTTAGTACCAGGACGGGGATAGCGGTTTTATTCTTTAGTTCCTGGCAGATTTGAAAGCCACTGATCTCCGGCAAATTCAGGTCTAAGATCACAAGGTCAGGACGGAGGGCTGCCAGGAGCCGAGCGGCATCTTCAAACTCGGTGATTGCCTCCGCAAGATACCCGTCCTTTTGGAGCATATTGCAGAGTTCTTCCCGCATATAGACTTCATCTTCCACAACAGCAATTCTTTTCACGACAGCACCTCCTTCCAAATTATTCTTCTCTCTGCGGCTGCATCAGTGTCAGCAAATACCGATCACTGGAGTGCTTGACCACTCTCATATAAATATATTCTATCACGCAAAGCAGCAAAATCATAGTAGCAGATACAAGCAGCATTTCAGGCACTGTCCCACGGGTTCGGGACGAGAGTATCCCTGTAAACAACGCTCTGACTCCAAACAGACTGCTGACAGCTGCAACCAATACAGGAAGTCCCATAAACCACGCAATCTGCTTTCCGGCAGACTGGCAAAGGCTTTCGTAAGTGGCTCCCAGGCGGATCAGGGTCTGGTATCTACGCCCGGTTTTCTGCTGGCTCATCAGGAACTGAACACCCACAATGGTGTTGGCAACCACCAGGAACACAATCGCCAGATAGAGGGTAATATAGATGGATGCTACGGTGTAGAAAAGCTGGCGGCCCATATTCTGAAGATAGCTTTCATATTCGATACCTATTTTGTCCAGCTTCTCGTTCAGATCGGAATAGGCAGTCATAAGGCTATTTCCATTCAGAGCTTGCTCACTGAGCACCGCATTGACATAGGTATCATACATTCCCTGACTATAATATAGGAATGCTTCATCCGGAAGAATCAATGCAAAGGACAAGGTTATAGAACGGTCCGTGACCAAATTCACAGACTGAACCTCTCCTGTAAGATGAATCGGACTACCATCCAGTTCCACCTTGGGCTGCCCGGCCAATACTTGGTTCAGCATTGCGGTACGGCTTGCCGTAGTAAACTCTGTATCAATATAGACAGTGGCCTCCTTTTCGCCTAATTGGAGAGCCGGATTGCCGGACAATTCCAACAAACGATTATAGTCCGATAAACAAATCAAATATGGGTATGTGGCATAACCAAGATTGTTCAGAAGGACATCCCGGTCTTCCGACTGGGGCAGGCTCCGAAGAGAGTCCATAACAGCGTCCATGCTGTAGGCATTATCATAATCTTCTGTGGTGCGAATACGCCCAACCCTCATTTCAAAAAGCTCTGAAAAATGATTTTCCAAACTGTTTTCTTTCAGGACTGCCTTTATATTCGGAAGAACCTGCGATGAATCTTCTGCAGTATGATCTTCAAAAGTATAGTCGATTACATGGCCAGAAGACAGGCTATTCGTTCCTGCAATTCCTACGCCCGCACCAAAACAACACAGCGCCGCCAGAATCAGCAGGGAGCTGATGGCCATGGAGTTTGACTGATGAATGACATTCTCCTGAATCTGCCGGAAGGTAAATACATGAAGCTGCTTATTTCCTTTTCCTTTCTTAACAATCAAAGCAATCAGCGCACGCATCCCATAGAAAAGCAGCATCGTACCAACTATGCCCAACAGCAAAGTCAGTCCCATCATACTTACCTTTGTCCATGCAATTCCCTGAATCGCCATGTAGTAAGCCACTGCCAACATCACACTTCCGCATATAGCAGCCAGTCCATAGATAACAGATGGCATTTGCTTTTTGGGGCGGTTCGTTGGCTGGGATAGCAAAGTACCGATCTCCTGGCGGCTGATTCGTCCACTCAAAATCAGAAGTGCCGTCAGCTTAATTGCCAGAAATCCTGCCAGCGTCCATTCAATCGCAGACCAGGATAAAGAAAACTGATGACCGATGATCCCCATGCCTACCAGCTTGGCGGTGACAAGACTGACAATTTCTGAAAGCACCACAGCCACAGGTAAGCCTATGAGCATGGCAAGAATACTGGTCAGGCAATCTTCCGCCAGAAGCATACCAAACAGTTTACTTCTACGCATCCCCAACATTAGATAAACACCAAGCTCATGCCGTCTGCGCTCGAACTGATACTTGCAGGCAAAATAGATCAAAAAGAACAGAATACCGAGGGTCATTCCATAAAACGCAGGAATCAGAAGCAGGAGTTTGTCAACTGCGTCACTCTCCATTTTCTGCAAAAAGAGCATCACATCTTGAGTGGAGATGGAAAGAATCATGTAAAAGGCAACAATAGAAATCACCAGGGAGCTGAAAAACAGACCGTTTTCCTTTCGGCTGCGGCGGCTGTTCCGAAGAATGAGATTAGAGAACATTTGCGCTGCCCCCTCCCAGTTGCGCCATCACCTTCAGGATGCGCCCGTAGAACTCCTGCTGGCTTTCGTCTCCACGCCGAAGCTCATGAAAGATCACGCCATCCTGGATGAACAGGATGCGCTTACAGAAGCTGGCGGCATTGGAATCATGGGTTACCATCAGGATCGTAGCTTGTTCGTCACGATTCAGGCCGGACAGCTTCTCCATAAGACTTCTTGCGTTCTTAGAATCCAGCGCACCCGTCGGTTCATCGGCAAGGATCATTTGGGGATGTAAGATCAGAGCCCTTGCTGCCGCAACACGCTGACGCTGGCCGCCGGACATCTTGGACGGAAACTTATCCAGAACATCAGTGATTTCCAGATAGTCAGCCAACTGCTTCAGCCGCTGGCTGCTTTCTGCTTCGGATACCCCATGCAAGGAAGTCGGGAGCAGGATGTTTTCCCTGCCAGTCAGGTTGTCCAGCAATTCAAAGTTCTGGAATAGATAACCAACTTTTTTGCCACGGTACTCTGCAAGAGCCTTTCCCCTGAGGGATTGCAGAGTATCGCCCTCCACCTGAATGCTTCCACCGGTGGGCTGAATCACAGTTGCAATACAGTTGAGAAGCGTGGATTTACCGGAACCACTGCTTCCCATAATGCCGAGAAACTCTCCCGGCATCACCTGGAGGGTGATCCCATTCAGTGCATTTGTTTGACTTGGCACATTGCCATAGATTTTTGTTAAATTTTCAATATTCAAAATGGGTTTCATGTGAATACCTCCTATCATTTGTAATAAAATGATAGCATGGGAACACAGCAAATACCACTTACAGTTGTTGTAAGGATTCAGGATATAAGTGGCGGCTCAAGGGGGGACGAGCATATATTTTTTAAGAGCATCAGGCGACAATGATAAAATATACCGGATCGCCTCATTGGCAAACCAGTTCGTTTTAATTGTATCCCAATCAGCAAGCCGAATGATTTCTGCTGTGCCGTTCTCAAAATCAACTGACATTTCGCCCCATTCGCCGTCGCAGTCTGCCTGGTATTCGTAGATTGCGGCGGTGATTTTCTTTTTGCGCTTGGTTTTGGATTTCTGTTTCAGCCGGACTGCATGGATAGCACCCTCGGCAACCAAAAACTCCGTCAGCTTGTCCACTGCTTTCCGGTAGGCTCGCTCTGCACCGCTGGCTGTGCTGCCCTCAAACATAACCGCCAGTTCTTCAAAGGTGGGGCGGTTCTTCCATGAGCCGACACGCCCACAGGTCATACAGATCGCCAGCCGCTTTTCAAGCAAGGTTTGCTCCCGGTAATTCAGTTTCTCAAATGCCCGCTGCACCTTTTCAGCCTGTATGCCGTTCCAGAGGATGTCGGTATAGTTCCATGTATCATCAAGGGCAACATCTTCACCTGTTTCCTCGCCATCCTCGTCCGTTACATAGAATGGCTGCTGATTGCGGATGCCACGGACTACTTTCAGGTATCCTTCCGCAAGGGCAAGGTCGCAGTTGTATTTCTTTGCAAATTCACTGACCGCATCCTTGGTGTTATGGTACAGCCACGCCATTGACCGCACCATTTTGTAATTGGTCAGAGAGGATACCGACCATTTTTCTTCGCCCATGCGGAAACGGAGCATAGCATCCCGAATGAACGGAAAAATGTATGTTGCATACTCCGCACCTTTGGCAGGAGCATAGTCCATCAGCTTTTGGAGCATTTGCTCCCGGCAGGACAGTTTTATATCCAGAAAACGGTCTGTGTCGTATCGATTGCCGCCATCCACACCGAGAAAGGTTTTGATGCGCTTGTTAAGTTGCAGCTCGTAGTGGTGGAGAAAGAATGAGAAATATTTCAAGTCTTTTTCCCGTAGGGCAGACAGGATATATTCGTTCGGATTGTCTACTGCAGGCGGTTCCGGTTCCAGCTGGAAGATGCGCTCTGCAACATAGGGTGGGATGCCATCATCGGATGGATTGACAGCGTGTTTCGGTATGTATCCGGTCATATTCCATGAAAAATCATTCAGCATAGCGCACCTCCTTCCAGTTTAGTAATACTCATAAATATCCCGTGATCAACTAATGGGTTATTTATTACTTTATTTTCTTTAACATACGGTGATAAATAGGTGCATTTGGTGCAGGAGTTGTGATTGGGAGCAGAAGTCCCCCTTTGATAAATTGTTCCACACGCAAAGCAATCCACCCATCACCGATCCCTAATTGATTCTTTCCAAGAACCTGTCCAACAAGCACGCTTTCCCTAAACTCGTCGTCCAGTGTATCCAATTCTCGAAGAATAAATGTATCATACAGAGTTTCTGATACGCTGACCAGTTTGCCGTTTATAACAGCACGAAGAGGAGAATTTTCCTGTTGGAGTTCTCTCCAGCGGTTAGCCAAACTACGAAGGTAATTTGTTGGCAACTTCTTCCCAAGAGATGCCATCCGTCCCAAGTGATAAGGTTCAACTTCTCCCCAACCGTTATACTGGACAATGCATCCATCTGGTCTTGTTTCCCACATTGGAAGCTCCACAATGGTAATATCCAATTTTTCAAAGCCGATTGGTCGTAGTTGTTCCAGAAGCCAATACAATCCGCACACATCATCTGGGTCTCGTCCGACCCAAACACGAATCGGCTCTCCGTTTTGTGCTTTTTCCAGTAGTGTAGCATAGTTCTTTCGGGATGTATTGAGAAGTTCAGTTACGATTTCAGATGCCATATCGGGCAGTATGCTTAGTAGCAAAGATAATGCCGACTCACGCTCCAAACAAATTCCTGCTTCGGAGATGTTGCCCACAGACAATGCCAGCGGAAGATTAACTATGTCCTTACGATTTCCTTCCAACGGTATAGCATTCTCCCAACCAGAACGCTCCCGTTCTTCTGCTTGATGCTGGAACTTTTCTATTTCTTCTTTTGAAACTGTCCCATCAGAGATAATTACACTGGTTGCTCCGCCTAAAAAACCCTTATGTCCAATCGCAACCGCCATAGTCCCTGCGGCACTGTCGCTAAATACTACTTCTAACATAACGTTGCTCACCTCTTAGCTAAATTCAAATTCTTTTTATTGCTTCTTTCTTCAACGCAGCCTGTCCCATTTCTTTTTCATAATCACCCTTGGCGTAAGCGACATTGCCCAGCGCCCGAAGCATCTTATCTTTCGCCAGTTTTTTCATAACCTCTGCAAGATCAGCGTCCAGAGCGCCACGCTTCACATAGCGGTTTATGGTATTCAGTCGCTTCTCATAAATCTGTTTCAGCGGATGATCGTCCGCAAGTTCCCGCTGTTCTCTGCCTTTCAGGTTACCGATCTGCCGGCAGGTGCGGTGCAGCTTGTCCCCCGGAGCGTAGCCGCCGCAGTATTTGGTGTGCCTTGCATTGGTGGTCAGAAACCATTTGCCGCAGATTTTGCATTTTTTCGGTGCATGGCCAACACACAGGCCCTCAAAGAGATCAGACCGGAACATCCCCACAAAGGATACATAGTGCATCCGCTTGACCAGCTTCGCAACTTTTTCGCCGGGACGGATGACGGATACATACTGAACGGAATTGTTCAGGGTAGACATCCAGGCATTGCCCTCCGTGATGGAAAACTCCGGCGGGAAATAATTGCCGAACATTCTGGCAAAGCCCTCTGCGGTGCGGTCAGCTTCGTTGCCGTCTGATTTTTCTGCAAAATCAAGCATGGTCGTTTGGTATTCCCCAAGGGAGTATGCCAGATGCCCGAAAACTGCGGTATAGCGTTGGAGCATCATCGCATCGGCAAAGTTCTGGATTTCTTCAAATTGCAAAGAATTGGTTGCGGCTTTTATGGCAAACTCCACATATTTCAGCGCATTGTCCACAGTAAAGACTTTTTCAATCCGTTCTCTGTGCTTTGAGATATTCATATAGGAGAACGGCGGTGTTTGACTGAGAATATCAAGCATCGTCAGAGCAGCTTCCGTTGCAATAGGACAGAGTGCAGAAGCATCCTGTCCGGCGTTTAATATTCCAAGCAGCAGATTGATTTTCTCGCATTGCTCGTTCATCTTTGCGATGGTATCCGCAGGGACATTCAGCGCATCACAGGCAAGAGCGCCGACAGGAAGTGTTTTTCCCTCATATATGACCGTATCCTGCCAAAAATCCAATGTCATCAGTTCTTGGTTCATGCTTGCCCCTCCTGTCCTGTTTTTTCATTTTCTTAATTCTATCATGCTAATGTAAAGAAATCTACATCTATCCATAAGTTGTCCTGTTTTTTGAAACGGGGTTGTCCTCCGATTAGCCTGTTTTTTGAAAAATCCGGCATAACAATAGTAGACGGAGCGAAGCACCTGCCAATCACGGCGGGTGTTTCGTGCTTTCTGAATACTATGAACGGAGGTTTTCTATGACAATCTATGAAACCATCAAGGTGGCAATCAGCGTAAAGCAAGCCGCCGAACACTACGGGCTGAAAGTCAACCGAAACGGCATGGCTTGCTGCCCGTTCCACAATGACAGGCATCCGAGCATGAAGCTGAATGAGGATTATTTCTTCTGCTTTGGCTGCGGAGTCAAGGGGGATGTGATCGACTTCGTGGCAAGGTCGTTCGATCTGAGCAGCTATGAAGCAGCGCAAAAGCTGGCTGCGGACTTTGGACTTGACCCAAAACCGCCCACTGCCGCAGCTATGGTCAAGCCGAAGCGTCCCTATATCCGTCAGTTACGGGAGGATGAAATGCTGTGTTTCCGGGTGCTGACGGATTATCTGCATCTGCTGGAAGATTGGAAAGTACGATACGCACCCAAGACACCGGAAGATGCTCTGGATGACCGTTTTGTGGAAGCCTGCCAGATGCACTGCTATATCGAATATATGGCAGATGTGCTGACGGTGGGTGATCTGGAAGAACGGGTGGCATTGGTGGACAAGCTGATGCAGGACGACAAAATTGCTTTTCTGCAAGAGTATACCGCACGAAAGAAAAAAGGAGGTGGCGCACCGTGGCGAAGAACCGGAAAACGCCTAATATGAATTTGCCTGTCTGGTTTGACGGGCAGAACATCAACGAAGCTCTGTTTTGTGAAGAATTTCTGCATGAGCGCAGAATCATCTTCGCAAACGGAGCTTTTTTCACGCCCGATGGTCGAGTGACGGATGACCTTCCTCTGCGTGGGGAGATTTACGACAAGCTGAAATTTTGTGCCGTGAACAACATCCCACGGAAGATCACCAACATTCTGGAAGTGCTGAAACTGGAAGCGCAGGTGTCTGACTTCCCTCCGGAGCAGGATCGCATCCATGTTGCCAACGGTACGCTGCTCTTGAACGGCACTTTCACCGAAGGCAGACCGGCTATCGTGCGAAGCCGTCTGCCTGTCGGCTATAATCCCGATGCTCCTGCACCGGTGATCTGGCTGAACTTTCTGGATGGACTACTCTATGCAGAGGACATCCCCACCTTGCAGGAGTTCATTGGCTACTGCCTGATTCCATCCAACAAAGGTCAGCGCATGATGGTGATTAAGGGCAACGGCGGTGAGGGCAAATCCCAAATCGGTGCGGTGCTGTCCACCATCTTCGGCACGAATATGAAAGACGGCAGCATCGGGAAGATTTCTGAAAACCGTTTTGCCCGTGCCGATCTGGAACACATCCTGCTGTGCGTGGATGATGATATGCGGATGGAAGCTCTGCGTCAGACCAACTATGTAAAATCCATCGTGACTGCACAGGGCAAAATGGACTTGGAACGCAAGGGCAAGCAGAGTTATCAGGGCTGGATGTTTGCCCGGTTGCTGGCATTCAGCAATGGTGATCTGCAAGCCCTGTATGACCGCAGCGACGGCTTTTACCGCAGACAGCTTGTACTGACTACCAAGGAAAAGCCCGTGGGCAGAGCCGACGATCCCGACCTTGCTGAGAAGATGAAAGCCGAAGCTGAGGGCATCTTCCTGTGGGCGTTCGAAGGATTGCAGCGGCTCGTTGCCAACAACTTTAAGTTTTCGGAGAGTGACCGCATCCGTGAAAATCGGGAAGCGGTCAAGCGTGACAATAATAATATCTTTGATTTCATGGAATCGGAGGGATACATCCGGTGCAAAGCGGATGCGTCCATCAGCTCCAAGGATTTCTATGAAATCTACCGGATGTGGTGCGAAGAAAATTCCCTTGCACCGCTGAAAGCCCGCAGCTTCAGCGACGCCATGATTGCCAATGCCGGGAGATTCAATCTGGAACATTGCAACAACATCACCAACTCTGCCGGACGGCGGGTGTGGGGATTTATGGGTGTGGAAGCTGTGGCAAGGCCTCATATAAATGGGTTTTACGATGTTTCGTCATGTACGTACGTACCGGAGGAATGGCGGGATTGATTTTGCCAGTCATGCTCTGTACGTATGTACGCAGCATTTACCCCTGTTTTCTCCCATTATAGGAAACAACGGCTTTCAGAGACAACCTGTTTTCGGGTATTGAAAATCAATGGCAATGGAAACAGCAAAGTTTTTGACCGCAGGACGAAGCTATTTCACGAAATCGTGCTTCTCTGAACCGTGTACCCTGTTCACGGAACAATAGATGTTTTCATTTTTCCAGACCAAATCACACGAAACAGTAAAGCGGGATATGGTCATATATGGACAGGACATCACAAGCAAAATTCTGAACGGATTTCAGAGATTGCAGATTTTTCACTGTTCGGTGTATCTGCTCCGTTTTGGGGTGCAGAGATTGTACCGAACCACAAACAGAATTATGGAGGATTTTTCAATATGAATGTACGCAATGAAATCAAGGCACAGATCATCCGTGCTGGGATGACCATGCAGGAAGTTGTTGACCTGCTCTCGGACGAGTACGGATGGAGCGACAGCGTTTCCAACCTGTCCGCAAAATTACAGCGGGAAAGCATCCGATACAAGGAAGTATTGGAGCTTGCCGATGTGCTGGGATGCGACATTGTATGGCAGCAAAGACGGGAGAAGTGATGCCCCCGGCAACAGCCCCTCGCATCTCCCGTCCCCATAGGCACACCGCAGTGCTGCCTATGGATGGCAGTGAAAGACGCTGCCAACGTCTGCAAGAAACGTTCCGCAGAACAGCTTCATGCAGACGGGCTGACCATGGGAAAAGTTGCAGACATTTTGCCTTGGTCAGCAGAGGTCACCGCAGTGACCGCACACCCCCTCGGGAGAGCCCACGGCACTTTGCAGCCAGAATGGATGAAAGTGTTATAGTGGGTTATTACACTTCCGCAGAAGTGCATCCCCGCAGCCCCGCCCGTCTGCTACTCTCGAAAGAAAGGAAAAAACCTATGGCAAGAAACGATGGAATTGACCGTACCTTTGCCCGTAACCAGGACTTGCCCACCCTCGACGATGTGGCGAAAGTTCAGGAGCATAACGAGCGAGAAAAAGACAGCTACTCCAATCAAGATATTGATACCACCCAGACCCACCGCAATGTCCACTTCAAGAAACCTACCGACAGCTATGCCGCCATGTTCGATCAGATGATTGCAGATGGTGTTATCTCCACCCGTGGTCTGAAAGCCGATGCGGTGAAATATGGGGAGCTGCTGTTTGATGTAAACTCTGCCTACTTCCACAACCACGGCGGCTATGAATATGCCAAACAGTTCTATGCCGATGCCTACAAAGCCGCCGTGGAGATTGTGGGCGGTGAGCAGTATATCCTCTCCGCTGTAATGCATGCCGACGAGCGCAACCGGGCAATGTCGGAAGCTCTGGGTGAGGATGTGTACCACTATCACCTTCATGTGGTTTATATCCCGGTGGTGGAGAAACAAATCCTGTGGTCGAAGCGATGCAAGGATGAATCCCTCCGGGGAACGGTAAAGGAAACGATCACACAGGTCAGCCGCAGTAAGAAGTGGGAATCCAAACCCGTTCTTGATGAAAACGGAAATCCGATGTTGAACGCAAAAGGGAAAAAGATTTTGAAGTCGTCCTACAGTGTGCTGCAGGATGACTTTTTTAATTTCATGCGAGCCGCCGGATATACCGATGTGGAGCGTGGAGAGCGTGGCAGTACCGAGGAACATCTGACGGTGACACAGTTCAAGGTACAGGCCGAACAGCAGCGTTTGGAAGCTGTGACCGGACAGGTGACACAGGCCGAGCAGAGCTTAGCGGATGCCAAAGCTGCCACGGAGAAGCAGAAAAAGAAACTGGAAGCTCTGAAAAAGGAAACTCAGGCTGCTAAGTCTGTTGCTATGACTGCACATGAGATTGAGTCGATGGGCAAGAAAAATCCCATTACGGGAAATGTTACCATGACGGCGGATGAGTGCCGCACGCTAAAGGATTATGCGGTCAGCAGCTTTGCGGAAAAGTCTGAGAAGCTGAAATACAAGCAGAAATTCGAGCAGGCAGATAAAAACGCAAAGATATGGAAAGACCGTTTTGAAAAACTGAACAAAGACTATGAGGAGCTGAAACAGAAAGCCCAGCCTTTCCTGGATGCGATTGAGATTGCATCTGAAAAGGTCTGGGCTTTTATCAATGCCATCCTCGCCAGGGGAAAGGAACTGTATGAACACAAACACCCTGCCCGCAATCGTGGACAGGACATGGAAATTTAAGAAAGGAACTATTTGCCTATGAAGAAAACCGTAGAGGAAATTAACAAGATGATTATGGAAGATGCCCCGATGGAAGAAATCAACGATGCCATCGGCTATATTGATATTTGCTCCTGCTTCGATCCGATTTTTGAGCCGCCTATTGATTTTCTGGAAGAATGCCGCAAGCGTTGGGAAGCGGCACAGTCCTCTTTCTGCAAAACCATTGAGTGCAAGATCGGAAACACATGGTATGTGATTGAAACGGAGTGTGACGGAAATGAGCCACTTACCGACAAGGTAAAACGGCTCATTTTTTCTGACAAGGGGGTGATTTGTTAATGACTGCGACACAAAAGCATGATATAATTCCAATATGCACAACGGTACTGTCGGCTGACCAACCACCGAAGGAGGATATTATGTTGGATCAGCAGAAAATTACCATTCTCTATTGCCGTCTGAGCAACGAGGATGCCCAGGAAGGCGAGAGTAACAGTATCGCAAATCAGAGAGAGTATTTAACCCGATATGCCCGTGACCACGGGTATACAAACCTGAAAATTCTGGTGGATGACGGTTATACGGGGACGAACTTCAATCGTCCCGGTGTGCAGGAAGGCTTTGAGCTTGTCAAGCAGGGGCTTGTGGGCTGCTGGCTGGTCAAAGACCTCAGCCGCTTTGGTCGTGACTATCTGACTGTTGGACAATATACGGATATTATCTTTCCGAGTTATGATGTCCGCTTTATCGCTATAAATGATGGCGTAGACAGCAACCGGGGAGACAGCGAGGGCTTCGCCGCAATCCGTAATCTGTTCAACGAGTGGTATCCCCGTGATACCAGCAAGAAAGTCCGTGTCAGTTTGCGGCAGAGAGGAACCAGTGGGAAGCACATGGGCAAACCGCCCTACGGATACCGCTGTGACCCGGAGGACAAGGATCACTGGATTCTGGATGAAGAAGCGGCTCCGGTAGTCAAGCTCATCTTCGACCTTTGCATTGACAGCAAAGGCCCGGAGCAGATTGCAAGGATTCTGGAAGAAAAGCAGATTCTGACTGCAAAGGCACTCTATGCCAAGCGAAAGAAAAAGCCGATGCCGGAAAGACCGTACCACTGGGGCAACCAGTCCATTGTAGGGATTTTGGAACGGCAGGAGTACACAGGCTGTACCTGCAACTTCAAGACTTATTCCAAGTCCTACAAGCTGAAAAAGCGGATTCCCAATGAGCCGGAGAATATGTTTTATCTGCCGGACACACAGGAAGCGATTGTATCTCAGGCACAGTTTGACAGGGTGCAGGAACTGAGGAAAAACAAACGCCGCCCTGCAAAAGCGGAACGGCAGGGATTGTTCTCCGGGCTTCTGTTTTGTGCCGATTGCGGCGGCAAGCTCCACTTTGCCACAAGCAAAAACTTTGAGGGCAAGCAGGATCACTACGTCTGCAACAACTACAAGAGCAACCGTGGTACTTGTACTGCCCACTATATCCGGGAAGATGTGCTTCGTGAAATCGTTCTGGAACGCATCCGGGCAGTCAATGAGTATATCCGAAGCGATGTGGACGGTTTTCAGGAGGAATGGCTGCAATGCCGCAGGACTGACCAGGAGCGCAGCATCCGGGATGACAAAAAGAAGCTGGAACAGGCAAAGAAACGCCTTGCCGATCTGGATGTCATCATCGCCCGGCTGTACGAGGACTATGTTCTTGGAAATCTCAATCAGGACAGATACAGAAAGATGTCTGCGGACTATGAAGCGGAGCAGGAACGGTTAAAGCTCGAAATTGAAGTTATCGAAGAATGGGTGGAACAGCGGGAAGAAATGAACGACGGTCTGGATGCCTTTATCGCCCTGACACAGAAATATGTGGATGTGGAGGAGCTGACACAGACCATCGTGAACGAGTATATCAAGAAAATCATCGTCTATGCCCCGGACAAATCCAGCGGCAAGCGCAAGCAGAAAGTGAAGATTTTCTTCAACTTCGTGGACGATGTAGATATTCCCGTTATTTCCGAGCCTATCATCACGCAAACAACCTATGAACACAGAAAAACGGCGTGACCTTCGGGTCACACCGTTCTCTGCGACAAAATAGTTACTTGTCACTATTAAGCCTTGCGGTTCCGGGGTATCTTACGTTTGGACACAATGTACCTTGCGGTACTTATATAATTATAATGATTATATCGAAGTAGTTCTTCTCACTACGCTCAAAGAACAGCCTTCACACTAAATTCGCGCTACGCGCTCACTAAGTGTTCAGTGCTTGCTTACTCGATAACGGTAGCTACACGGCCAGATCCTACTGTACGGCCACCCTCACGGATAGCGAATGTAAGACCCTGCTCCATAGCGATCGGATGGATCAGCTCGATGGTCATCTCTACGTTATCACCAGGCATGCACATCTCGGTTCCTTCCGGAAGGTTGATAACGCCTGTAACGTCAGTTGTTCTGAAGTAGAACTGAGGTCTGTAGTTGTTGAAGAAAGGTGTATGACGGCCACCCTCGTCCTTAGTCAGAACGTATACCTGAGCGGTAAATTTCTTGTGGCAAGTAACGCTGCCGGGTTTAGCAAGAACCTGACCACGAACGATCTCTGTTCTCTGAACACCACGAAGCAGTGCACCGATGTTATCACCAGCCTGAGCCTCGTCAAGGAGCTTACGGAACATCTCGATACCGGTTACAACGGTCTTCTTCTTGTCTTCCTTAACGCCGAGGATCTCAACCTCATCGTTCAGGTGCAGAACACCACGCTCTACTCTACCAGTAGCAACAGTACCACGACCTGTGATGGTGAATACATCCTCTACAGGCATCAGGAACGGCTTATCTGTGTCACGCTGAGGATCCGGAATGTAGCTGTCAACAGCATCCATGAGCTCCATGATCTTGTCGCCCCACTCGCTGGACGGATCTTCCAGAGCCTTCAGAGCGGAACCCTGGATAACCGGTGTGTCATCGCCCGGGAACTCATACTCGTTCAGCAGGTCTCTGATCTCCATCTCAACCAGCTCAAGCAGCTCCTCGTCGTCTACCATATCGCACTTGTTCATGAATACAACGATGTAAGGTACGCCTACCTGACGGGACAGAAGGATGTGCTCCTTTGTCTGAGCCATAACACCGTCTGTAGCAGCTACTACAAGGATAGCGCCATCCATCTGAGCTGCACCAGTGATCATGTTCTTAACGTAGTCAGCATGTCCAGGGCAGTCAACGTGTGCATAGTGTCTGTGCTCTGTCTCGTACTCAACGTGTGCTGTGGAAATTGTGATACCACGCTCTCTTTCCTCCGGAGCCTTATCGATGTTCTCGAAGTCTGTAGCTGTGTTACCAGCAACTCTCTCAGACAGTACCTTTGTGATAGCAGCTGTCAGAGTGGTCTTACCATGGTCAACGTGACCAATGGTTCCGATATTACAATGCGGTTTGGTTCTCTCGAATTTAGCTTTAGCCATTTTTAAACGTCCTCCTTAAATAGATATCGCCTTTGGGCATTTTCTTTGTTTTACTTGTTTCTGTTCAATATAGGCTATCTTAGATTATATTTCAATTACGATATATTTTCAAGCCCATTTTACGCAGAATCTATTATTTTGTTTTGTCGTTGATAACCTTTTCCTGTACACTCTTCGGTACCTGCTCGTATTTCTCGAAGAACATGGAGTAGTTACCACGTCCCTGTGTCTTGGAACGAAGGTCTGTTGCGTATCCGAACATCTCTGCCAGCGGAACATAGCCCTTGACCATCTTACCGCCGCCGACATCTTCCATACCCTCGATACGACCACGACGGGCATTGATGTCACCGATAACGTCTCCCATGTACTCCTCAGGCATGGAAACCTCAACCTTCATGATAGGCTCAAGAAGGATCGGGTTAGCCTTGGACATAGCATCCTTAAATGCAAGGGAACCTGCGATGTGGAATGCCATCTCACTGGAGTCTACCTCATGGTAAGAACCATCGTATACGTTAGCAGATACACCAACTACCGGGAATCCGCCAAGGATACCAGCCTTGGTAGCCTCTTCGATACCTTCGCCAACAGCCGGGATGTACTCCTTCGGGATCGCACCGCCGACAACGCTGGACTCGAACTTGAATGTCTCCTCGCCGTTGGGATCCATCGGCTCGAAGTGTACTTTACAGTGACCATACTGACCACGACCACCGGACTGTTTTGCATACTTGCTGTCTACGTCTACAGCCTTTGTGATGGTCTCTTTATATGCAACCTGAGGAGCACCTACGTTTGCCTCTACCTTGAACTCACGAAGCAGACGGTCAACGATGATCTCCAGATGCAGCTCACCCATACCAGCGATGATGGTCTGTCCAGTCTCCTGGTTGGTGTGTGCACGGAATGTCGGATCCTCTTCTGCAAGTTTTGCAAGAGCCTCACCGAGTTTGCCCTGTCCAGCCTTGGTCTTGGGCTCGATTGCCAGCTCGATAACCGGCTCAGGGAACTCCATGGACTCAAGGATTACCGGATGCTGCTCATCACAGATGGTATCACCGGTTGTTGTGAACTTGAATCCAACAGCGGCAGCGATATCACCGGAGTAAACCTTATCCAGCTCTGCTCTCTTGTTTGCATGCATCTGCAGGATACGTCCTACACGCTCTTTCTTGCCCTTTGTTGCATTCAGCACGTAAGAACCGGAGTTCATCGTACCGGAATATACACGGAAGAATGCGAGCTTACCTACGAACGGGTCAGCCATGATCTTGAATGCCAGAGCTGCGAAAGGCTCGTCATCAGAAGAGTGTCTCTCGATCTCGTTGCCATCCAGGTCGGTACCCTTGATTGCAGGGATGTCTGTAGGAGCAGGCATGTACTCAAGGATTGCGTCCAGAAGCTTCTGAACACCTTTGTTTCTGTATGCGGAACCGCAGCATACCGGAACTGCTGTACACTCACAGGTTCCTTTTCTCAGGGCTGCTTTCAGCTCCTCTGTGGTCGGCTCTTCGCCTTCCAGGTATTTCATCATCAGATCGTCGTCCAGCTCACAGATCTTCTCGATCATGTCTGTACGATACAGCTCTGCGTCTTCCTTCATGTCTTCCGGAATCTCGGTAACGGAAATATCGTCACCCTTCTCATCATTGTAGATGTAAGCTTCCATCTCGAACAGGTCGATGATTCCCTTGAAATCATCCTCCTTGCCGATAGGCAGCTGTACCGGAATGGCATTCTTGCCAAGTCTTGTCTTGATCTGATCTACAGCGTTGTAGAAATCTGCACCCAGGATATCCATCTTGTTGATGAATGCCATACGGGGTACATTGTACGTATCAGCCTGACGCCATACGTTCTCAGACTGCGGCTCAACACCACCCTTTGCACAGAAAACGCCGACAGCGCCGTCCAGTACACGAAGAGAACGCTCAACCTCTACGGTAAAGTCTACGTGTCCAGGTGTGTCGATGATGTTGATTCTGTGCTCCAGAGCACCCGGTTTAACCTTTGTGTGGTCTTCCAGAGTCCAGTGGCAGGTTGTTGCTGCAGATGTGATAGTAATACCTCTCTCCTGCTCCTGCTCCATCCAGTCCATGGTAGCAGTACCTTCGTGGGTATCACCGATTTTGTAGTTGACACCGGTATAGTATAAGATACGCTCTGTCAGTGTAGTTTTACCTGCATCGATATGAGCCATAATACCAATGTTTCTGGTTCTCTCTAACGGATATTCTCTACCAGCCAAGGTATTTTCCTCCTTAAATTAAAACAATAGCAAACAATTAGAATCTGTAATGAGCGAAAGCCTTGTTTGCCTCTGCCATCTTGTGCATGTCTTCTTTCTTCTTTACAGAAGCTCCGGTATTGTTCGCAGCGTCGAGAATCTCATTTGCCAGTCTCTCTTCCATGGTCTTCTCGCCTCTCTTACGAGAGTACAGAGTGATCCAACGAAGTCCGAGTGCCTGTCTTCTCTCCGGTCTAACCTCGATCGGAACCTGATAGGTAGCACCACCGATACGTCTTGCTTTTACTTCCAGTACCGGCATGATGTTGTTCATAGCCTCTTCAAATACCTCAAGAGCAGGTCTGTCGGTCTTTTCAGCGACTTTGTCAAATGCTCCATATACGATCTTCTGGGCTACACCTTTCTTACCATCTAACATGATGTTATTGATAAGCTTCGTAACCACCTTGTTATTGTATAACGGATCAGCTAATACGTCTCTTTTCTGAGTATGTCCTTTACGTGGCACGTTACTTCCCTCCTTAATTATGATTCGCGGACTATGAAAGCCCGTTTTCAATTAAATCTTCGGTACTCACATGTGTCTACTGTGTTCGCGCGTAAACCTTTATCTATTAAACCCGCAGCCGTCAGGGCAATATCAGGATCACCGCACTAATCATAGTTCTGTTTGTGATACGAAAAAACTACAGTTGCTTATTTCTTAGCGTCTTTCGGTCTCTTTGCACCGTACTTGGAACGTGCCTGTCTTCTCTTGGCAACGCCTGCGGTATCCAGTGTACCTCTGACAATGTGGTATCTTGTACCAGGTAAATCCTTAACTCTTCCTCCACGGATCAGCACAACGCTGTGCTCCTGAAGGTTGTGTCCCTCACCGGGGATATAGCTTGTTACCTCAATTCCGTTGGAAAGACGAACTCTGGCGATCTTTCTTAAAGCAGAGTTAGGCTTCTTCGGGGTTGCGGTCTTAACAGCGGTGCAAACTCCTCTCTTCTGCGGAGAATTGGAATCTGTTGCTCTCTTCTTTAAAGAGTTGTAGCTCTTTAACAGAGCCGGTGCTGTAGATTTTTTTACAGATGTCTGTCTTCCTTTTCTAACTAACTGGTTAAATGTAGGCATCCTGTTCACCTCCTGTAATATTCAGTTGCAGGGTTTTCCTGCTCTGTGTCGCGGCTGCTGATTCAGACTCTTGCTGAATTGCGTGCGCGCCAAGAAAATGCATTCTTGCGCACACTAAGTTATTATACGAATCCCTCATTTTCTTGTCAAGCCCCTTTGTGAAAAAAGTTCAGCCAGCCGTCTCATGCTGCCGGGCGTCGTGCTCGCACGTAAGAGCGGCAACGTGGACGGATGGGCTGAGCGCCAGTTCATGAGCAAAAATGAGCTGTGGGAATGGCGCGACTGAACTTTTTAAACAAATCAACGCTTCATCCCTGGCACAATCCCTTCTGCCACAAAGAATGAAAACAGCACCACAGCGGCCCCCAACACAAACCGGGGTGTCAGCCGATCCCCCAGCACGAGCACAGAGGCCAGGCAGCCGAACACACTCTCAAAAGAAAGAATGACAGCACTGGTGGTGGGCCGCACGTAGCGCTGTCCCACCAGGCTTAACAGATACGGGATGATGGTGGAGCCCACCGCCAGGTAAATGGCACCGCCAAAGTCCGCGAACTGCACCCCCGTCGGAAACGGGGTGGTGAGAAATGCCGCCGCCAGCCCGATGATCCCGGCGGTGCCGATCTGCAGCATGTTCAGCAATAAGGGACTGTGCTGCTTGGCATACACGGAGCCGTACATGACATGTACCGCATAGAACAGGGAGCTGCCCACGGTCAGGAGGTCTCCTTTGTTGATGCCGCCGCCAGCGCTGTCCAGCAAAATGATGGCCGCCCCCAGCAGGCAGGTGACCGACGCCGCCACATCCAGTTTCCCCGGGCGTTTCCGGAATACGAGCCAGTAGGCACCCGGTACAAAGATGATGTAGGCCGCCACCACAAAGGCCGACCGGGAAGCAGTGGTGTACTGGATCCCCACCGTGAAAAAGAAAAACTCCATATATAAAAGCATGCCCATCCAGACACCATGGCATACCGTCTGTCTGTCCAGTTCTTTCCATTTTGGCAGACAGATCACCGCCATCAGCGCTCCGGCGATGGCAAAACGGATGCCCAGCAGCCACATGGCCGGAAAGATTTCCAGATTGGATTTCATCACCGTGTAGGCAGAGCCCCAGGCGAAAGCCGCCAGAAACAGGGCAACGATGCCGCCGATGTATTTTTTATCTCGGTTCATTTCTTCTACTTCTCCTATTTTACAACAAACCAGAAAGAATCCTGTAACAGATCATTCTTCGATATTTTGCCACCTTACCATAAGACATCTGTATTTTCCTTCTATTGATGCATAATAAACAGTATCCTCGCGAAGGTTCCTGTCCTGTTGACAATGTCTCCTTTTGCATTCAGGGCAACGAAAAGGGCAGGACTGCTTCGCAGCCCCGCCCCTGTATCTCGGCTTGATTTTATGCTTCCGGCTCTTCGTCCTCGTCAGCAGCTTCCTCAGCAGATGTTTCTGCCTCGTCTGCGCTTTCAGAATCCTCATCAGCCAGTGCATCGTCGTCCACTTTCTCGCTGAAATTCAGCTCCTCGTCGTCTTCCGGCTCCTCGGCAAATTCCAGCTCGTCGGTTTCTTCCATATCCGTATCCAGTTTTACGTTGCGGTAACGCTTCATACCGGTTCCGGCAGGAATCAGTTTACCGATGATAACGTTCTCCTTCAGACCGATCAGCGGATCGACCTTACCCTTGATGGCAGCCTCGGTCAGAACCTTGGTTGTCTCCTGGAAGGATGCGGCAGACATGAAGGAATTGGTTGCCAGTGCAGCCTTGGTGATACCAAGCATGATCTGCTTGCCCTCTGCAGGCGCCTTTCCTTCTTTGATCAGCTCTTCGTTCAGATCCTCGAAATCAAGGATGTCTACCAGGGTACCCGGCAGATATTCGGAATCTCCGCTCTCCTCGATTCTTACCTTACGAAGCATCTGACGAACGATCACCTCAATGTGCTTATCGCTGATATCAACACCCTGCAGACGGTATACACGCTGTACTTCCTGCAGCATGTAGTCCTGTACGGAACGAACACCCTTGATCTTCAGGATATCGTGCGGGTTCACGCTACCTTCTGTCAGCTCATCGCCGGCCTCCAGCTCCTGTCCGTCCTGAACCTTGATTCTGGAACCGTAAGGAATGAGGTACGCCTTGGATTCGCCGGTCTCGTTGTTGGTAACGATGATCTCGCGTTTCTTCTTTGTATCTTTGATGACAGCAGTTCCTGCGAACTCTGTGATAATGGCAAGTCCCTTGGGCTTTCTTGCCTCGAACAGCTCCTCGACACGGGGAAGACCCTGTGTGATATCGCCGCCGGCAACACCGCCGCTGTGGAAGGTTCTCATGGTCAGCTGTGTACCAGGCTCACCGATGGACTGTGCTGCGATGATTCCGACTGCCTCGCCCACCTGTACAGCCTCGCCGGTGGCCATGTTGGCGCCATAGCATTTTGCACAGATACCGCTGTGGCAGCGGCAGGTCAGGATGGTACGGATCTTCACCTGCTCTACGCCGGTGGCCATGATCCGTGCTGCACGCTTCGGTGTGATCATGTGATTCTTCTTCACGATGAGCTCGCCGTCTTTGTCATAGATATCCTCGCAGGAAACTCTTCCTGTGATACGGTCCTTCAGGCCCTCGATCTCCTCACGGCCATCGCGGAATGCCTTAACGATCATGCCCGGGATCTCGTCCTTGCCCTCGCTGCAGTCTGTCTCACGGATGATCAGCTCCTGAGAAACGTCAACCATTCGACGGGTCAGGTAACCGGAGTCAGCCGTACGCAGAGCGGTATCAGACATACCTTTTCGTGCGCCATGGGCAGACATGAAGTACTCCAGTACGTCAAGACCTTCACGGAAGTTGGACTTGATGGGCATCTCGATGGTGTGACCGGTCGTATCTGCCATCAGGCCTCGCATACCGGCCAGCTGTTTGATCTGCTTATCGGAACCACGGGCTCCGGAGTCAGCCATCATGAAGATGTTGTTGTATTTATCCAGGCCGTCCAGCAGGGCTTTCGTCAGGATATCATCGGTCTCTTTCCAGGTCTCGACAACTTCCTTATAACGCTCTTCCTCTGTGATCAGGCCTCGTTTGTAGTTCTTGGTGATCAGGTCAACGGTATCCTGTGCTTTCTGGATCAGCTCCGGTTTTTCCGGCGGCACGGTCATATCAGAAATGGATACAGTCATGGCAGCTCTGGTGGAATATTTGTATCCCATTGCCTTGATGTTATCCAGCACCTCTGCGGTCTTGCCTGCGCCATGGGTGTTGATGACTTTTTCCAGAATCTGCTTTAACTGCTTCTTACCTACCAGGAAGTCGATCTCCTGCAGCAGCTCATTGCCCGGAACGCTTCTGTCTACAAAGCCCAGATCCTGGGGTATGATCTCATTGAAGATAAATCTTCCAACGGTGGAGGAAACATTGCCTGTCAGCTGTGTGCCATCCGGCATGGTCTTGGTCACGCGGACGGTCACTCTGGAATGCAGGGTAACTACCTTGTTCTCGTAAGCAAGGATCGCCTCGTTGATGCTCTTGAATACCTTGCCCTCTCCCACGTCTCCCGGACGCTCCTGGGTCAGATAGTAAATACCAAGAACCATATCCTGAGAAGGAACAGCCACCGGGCCGCCATCAGACGGCTTCAGCAGGTTGTTCGGGGAAAGAAGCATGAACCGGCACTCAGACTGTGCTTCCACGGACAGCGGCAGATGAACAGCCATCTGGTCTCCGTCGAAGTCGGCGTTGAATGCGGTACAAACCAGCGGATGCAGCTTGATTGCCTTACCTTCTACCAGGATCGGCTCAAATGCCTGGATACCCAGACGGTGCAGTGTA
Source organism: Oscillospiraceae bacterium NTUH-002-81 (assembly GCA_032620915.1). Taxonomy (NCBI): domain Bacteria; kingdom Bacillati; phylum Bacillota; class Clostridia; order Eubacteriales; family Oscillospiraceae; species Oscillospiraceae bacterium NTUH-002-81. The sequence goes on along the minus strand of CP136052.1, from coordinate 757,145 downwards.
GGTGCACGGTTCAGCATAACCGGGTGCTCCTTAATGACGTTCTCGAGAACGTCCCATACCTCCGGCTGCAGGCGCTCAACCATCTTCTTCGCATTTTTGATATTGTGAGAGGTTCCGTTGGCAACCAGCTCCTTCATAACGAAAGGCTTGAACAGCTCGATGGCCATCTCCTTCGGCAGACCGCACTGATAAATCTTCAGCTCCGGTCCTACGACGATAACGGAACGTCCGGAATAGTCAACTCTCTTACCGAGCAGGTTCTGACGGAAACGTCCGGACTTACCTTTCAGCATATCGGAAAGAGATTTCAGCGCACGGTTACCGGGGCCGGTTACCGGACGTCCTCTTCTTCCGTTGTCGATCAGGGCATCCACTGCCTCCTGCAGCATCCGTTTCTCATTGCGGACAATGATATCCGGAGCGCCCAGCTCCAGCAGTCTCTGCAGACGGTTGTTACGGTTGATGATTCTTCTGTATAAATCGTTCAGGTCACTGGTGGCAAAACGGCCGCCGTCCAGCTGTACCATAGGACGCAGATCCGGCGGGATGACCGGGATCACATCCATGATCATCCACTCGGGCTTGTTGCCTGAGCCGCGGAAGGACTCTACAACCTCCAGGCGCTTGATGATTCTCGCACGCTTCTGGCCGGTAGCGTTCTTCAGCTCTGCTTTCAGCGTCACAGCCTCTTTCTCCAGGTCGATGGCCTGCAGCAGCTCCTTGATGGACTCGGCGCCCATGCCGACACGGAAGCTGCTTCCCAGTTCTTCTCTTGCTTTCTGGTATTCCTGCTCGGACAGCACCTGCTTATACTGCAGGTTTGTTGTTCCGGGATCCAGAACGATGTAAGAAGCAAAGTACAGTACCTTCTCCAGTGTTCTCGGAGACAGGTCAAGGATCAGTCCCATACGGCTGGGAATTCCCTTGAAATACCAGATATGGGATACCGGCGCTGCCAGCTTGATATGGCCCATACGCTCACGACGAACGTTGGACTTCGTTACCTCTACACCGCAGCGGTCACAGATAACGCCTTTGTAACGGATTTTCTTATATTTACCGCAGTGGCACTCCCAGTCTTTGCTCGGTCCGAAAATACGCTCACAGAACAGTCCGTCCTTCTCCGGCTTTAACGTCCGGTAGTTGATCGTCTCGGGCTTCTTCACTTCTCCTCTGGACCACTCCAGAATCTTTTCCGGAGAAGCGAGACCAATTCTGATGGCATCAAAAGTCATCGGCTGGTATGCTTCATTGTTGTTTACTTCCGGCATTTACGGCACTCCCTTCTACTCTTCGTCAATCGTATCATCGAAATCTGTCATCATATCATCATCCGGTTCCTCTTCCACGTCAACAAGCTCGTCGCCGTCGAACTCCTGCTTGGAGAATCCGTAATCATGATAGGACTCATTATCATCGTAATTGAAATCTCTGTCTCCCTCAATGATGGAATGCAGATCGGTTTCGCCATAATCAATGGTTTCCATAATCTCAACTTCGGTATTGTCCTCACGCAGCACACGCACATCCAGACCCAGAGACTGCAGCTCTTTTAACAGAACCTTGAAGGACTCCGGAATACCGGGCTCCGGAATGTTGTCGCCCTTGATGATGGCCTCGTATGTCTTCACACGGCCGATCACATCGTCGGACTTCACAGTCAGGATCTCCTGCAGGGGTGTAAGCCGCACCGTAAGCCTCCAGTGCCCATACCTCCATCTCTCCGAAACGCTGTCCGCCGAACTGTGCTTTACCACCCAGCGGCTGCTGTGTAACGAGGGAGTAAGGACCGGTAGAACGTGCATGGATCTTATCGTCTACCAGATGGTGCAGTTTCAGGTAATGCATGTGTCCGATAGTTACCGGGCTGTCGAAGAACTCACCCGTTCTGCCGTCGCGCAGACGAACCTTACCGTTGCGGCTGATCGGAACACCTTTCCACAGAGCGCGGTGTGCCTTGTTCTCATCCAGATAAGCAAGCACCTCCGGTTTGAGCTCCTCGCCATGCTTGGCAACGAAGTCTTCCCACTCCATGTTGACATAATCATTGGCCAGCTCCAGGGTATCCTGGATATCCAGCTCATTGGCACCGTCAAATACCGGTGTCGAAATATTGAAGCCCAGTGCCTTGGCAGCAAGGCTTAA